>JBJMQQ010000184.1:0-35239 GCA_045802645.1 Polyangia bacterium | reverse complement strand
GCATTCTTGTACTGGTGGCGCCGCGGCCCGGCGGGCGCGACCGACCTCGCGTTCCCGATCTTCTATTCGACGCGCACCGCGGCCAGCGCTTTCACGTTCGCGCTGCCGCTGAACATCTATTGGCGGCTCGACGACCGCCAGAACCTGCTGGCCGTCCCGCTGTTCTTCTGGAACAGCCACCGGACCGGATCGTGGTTCATCAGCTGGCTCGGCTACGGCCACCGAGAGGGCTCGGAGTATGGCCGCTCCGTGGCGTGGCTCTACTGGTGGCGCCGGTCGCCGGCGGGTGCGACGGACCTGGGATTCCCGATTTTCTATTCGACGCGGACGGCGACCAGCGCCTTCACGTACGCGCTGCCGGTGAACATTTACTGGCGGCACGACGACCGCAAGAACCTGCTGGCCGTCCCGCTGTTCTTCTGGAACAGCCACCAGACGGGCTCGTGGTTCCTGAGCTGGCTCGGCTACGGCCATCGCGAGGGCTCCGCGTACGGCCGGTCGGTGGCGTGGCTCTACTGGTGGGGCGGCGACACGAGTGAGCCGTCCAGCTACCACGTGCTGTTCCCGCTGGTCTGGGACTTCGCTGGGCGCAGGAACCGCGCCACCGTCGCGTTCCCGCTGTTCTGGCGGTTCCGCGGGCCGGACTGGAACACCACCGTCGTCGCCAACTTCGTGCACATCCGCGAAGGAGCGTGGTGGTTCAACACCTTCTTCCCGGTCTACTGGGGCAGCGGCGACGACAAGACCGGGCGGTCGACCCGCCTCGTGGTGCCGCTGTTCTACTGGAATCGCTCCGACCAGAACAAGCACGCCACGCTGGTGACCCTGCTGGGCGGGTATTCGCGCGATACCGCCGCCCAGACGCGCAGCTGGGTGTTCCTGCCTTTTCTCGCCTGGGGCCACAGCGACCGCGGCGGCGAACGGCGCATGATCACACCGCTTTACTACAGCCGTGTCCAGACCGACCAGGACGCGGTGACGCGGCTCATTGGCCTGCTCTTTTACCGTCGCAGCGACGGCGAAGGCTCGACCACCACCCTCTTCCCTCTGTTCTGGCACTTCTGGGACGCGCCCACCGGCGCGACGGCCACCGCGCTGTTCCCGCTTTACGAGCACCGGTCGGGGCCGCGCGACGACACGACCGTCGTGGGGCCGGTCTACTGGCGCTCGTTCAAGAACGGCGGATGGGGCGCGGGCCTCTTGCCGATCGCCTACTTCGGCCAGAACGCCGGCCGCAGCCACGGCGTCATCTTCCCACTGTTCTGGCGGGTCGCTGACACGCGCGCCGCCACGACGGTCCTGTTCCCGCTGTTCTACTGGCGCAGCCAGCCGCGCGGGTACGCCGGCGGGATCCTGCCCCTGCTGCTGTTCTTCGGGCGCCACGACGAGAGCCGGTACGCGGTTCAGTTCCCGCTGTTCTTCCAGGTGGCCGACGGACGCACCCGCACCAGCACCACCGTCACGCCGCTGGGGTTCGTTCAGCGCGACCCGGACGGGACCAGCGTCGCGATCGGCCCCATCCTGCCGCTGATCTACGCGCGCGTGGGAGACCGCCGCTCGCACTTCGTGCTCTTCCCGCTGTTCTGGCACTTCACGGATCGGGACGCCGACCGGACCACCACCGTCGTCACCCTCTACTGGCACCGGCGCTGGGGCGGCGAGACGACGGACGCGCTGTTCCCGCTTCTGCACTACCGGCGCGGAGCGCGTCCGGGCGGCACCGACGAGACCAGCTTCACGCTGTTCCCGCTGGTTCACTATCGCCGCGACGCGAACAGCCGGGTCCTGGTGACGCCGCTGTTCGCCTCCGTCCGCACGCCGACGCGAACGGCCGGGTTCGTCGGGCCCTACTTCTGGTACGGCGACGCGAACCTGAAGGTCGGATTGGTCCCGCTGCTGCACACCGACATCCGCCGCGCCAGCGACGGGCAGCACCTGACCCAGTGGGGCCCCTGGTTCCGGATCACGGGGCCGGGCTACACGTCGCAGGGGATCTTCCCCTTGTTCGGCCGCTACAGCGACGCGCGCGAGACCGACACCTGGGTGTTCCCGTCGTACTTCCGCCTTCGCCGCACGAACGGCGACGGCGTCGACTCCTTCCTGCCGCTCTTCTGGCACTCTTCCTTCGGCGCCCACGTCACGACCGTGGTCGGGCCCTACTTCGAACGCACGACCGAGACCCACCACGCCGTCGGGCTGGTGCCGCTCTTCGTGCACGACAGCAGCCAGCAGCGGTCGCTCACCGTCGTGCCGCCGCTGCTCTTGTTTCACAGCGCCTCCAACGACGGCAGCCGCGCGCGGACGTCGTGCCTGCTCCTCTACTACCACCACCGCGACGGGCAGGAGCGAACGACGGCGCTGTTCCCGCTGTTCTGGTCCAGCGCGGACGCCGACCACGGGCGCGACATCCTGTTCCCGATCTTCTGGCACTTCGCCGACCGGGGCGCCGATTCCAGCTGGACGCTGGCCGGGCCGGTCTACTGGTCACACACCGGGACCCGCCACACGCGCGGCCTCTTGCCGATTGCCTGGTTCACCAGCGATCCCGCGGCGGGCGACGGCGCCCAGGCGGTGATGCCGCTCTTTTATCACCGCAGCGGACGTGACCTGTTCTCGCTGTACACGTTGCCGGCCGGTTACCACCGCAATGGTCCGTCCAGCTTCTGGTACGCGGGGACGGTGGTCCACACGAACACCCCGAAGAGCAGCTTCACGATGGTGGCGCCCTTCGTGTTCACCCATCGGAACAAGACCACCGAGACCACCACCACCATCATCCCGCCGCTGCTCCACGTGTCGCGGTCGAGCCCCGAGGCGGGGCTTTCCAGCACGCTGGGGATCATCTGGCACCGCCGCGACATCGCCAGCTCCAGCTGGACGGTGTTGCCGCTCTACTACGACGTCCACGAGTACCGGCTGTCGCGCTTCACGATGCTGCTGCCTCTCTTCGGTCGCTACTCCGACGAGGCGACCCACGAGAGCACGGCGATCGCGCCGCTGTTTTACCGGCACGCGACGCCGACGACCATCACGATGGTGGGCTTCCCGCTGCTGTGGGACTTCAAGCGCGGGCACGACCGCACGACCGTCGTGTTCCCGTTCTACGCGCGCTGGCAGCGTGACGACCACGTGGGCACGTACATCTTCCCCATCTATTACGCGCGCACGGGGCTCGGCCCCGACGGCAAGCCCGACGGAACCTGGCGGCACTTCGTGTTCCCGTTCTACGACTCCGGCGTCCAGCGCCCTGGCGACTTCATGTGGGAGGTGCTGGGCGGGCTGTTCGGGCACGAGCGGATCGGCCGGCACAACTACCTGCGCCTCTTCTACTTCACCGTCGAGACCTCGCCGACGCAGCCGCAGCAAGCGGCCTGGTACGGCCAGCCCGCAGCGCCCCGCCGCAAGGCGGTCCCGCGTGGCCTGAACGTCGCTGGCTGGTAGCTCAGCGCGCTGACGGAGCTGGCCCAGCGCGCAGCGGGTCGGACGTTCGGCGCGGATCGACGGGCTCGCCGAGGATCCGAGCCCGCAGCGGTCCGACCAGGAAAATCGAGCCGCAGACCACCACGACGCCGCCGCCGGCGCGCGCGGCGGCCAGCGCCGCTTCGGGCTCGGCGATCGCGGTGACGTCGGCGAAATGAGCCTGCGCGCGGGCCGCCAGATCGGCGGCCGGCAGCGCGCGCGGGCTGTCGTTGCCGGTCGCGATCAGCCGGTGGGCGACGGGGGCCAGCGCGGCCAGCATCCCGTCGACGTCCTTGTCGCGCGCGACCGACATCACCAGCGTCACCGGGCGCGCGGCCGACATCCCCGATAGCGCGGCAGCCAGCGCGCTGGCCCCCTGCGCGTTGTGCGCGCAGTCGACCCACAGGTCGTCGGCCAGACGTTCGAGGCGCCCCGGCCACCGCACCTCACCCAGCGCCGCGGCGATCGTGGCCCCGTCGAGAGAGCGGCCCAGGCGCGCGGCGACGGACTCCGCCAGCGCCAGCGCGATCGCCGCGTTGTCCGCCTGGTGCGGCCCCGCCAACCCAACCTGCGCGGGGGGCGCGGAAAAGTCGCTGTCGAGCCAGCGCAGGGGCGCCCCGACCTCCGCCGCGCGCGCGCGGATCACCGCCGCGGCCTCGCCCGACACGCGCCCCACGAAGCAGGGAACGGCGGGCTTGAGGATGCCGGCCTTTTCGCGCGCGATGTCGGCGATCGTGGGGCCCAGATAGTCCGTGTGATCGATCCCGATCGACGTGATGGCCGTCGCCAGTGGCTCGCAGCAGGTGACGGCGTCCAGCCGGCCGCCGAGACCGGTCTCCAGGACCGCGGCGTCGACCCCCGCCTCGGCGAAGGCCAGGAACCCCAGCACGGTGGCGATCTCGAAGTACGTGAGGCGCTCGCCCGCGGCCTGGACCTGCAGGTCCAGGGCAGCCAGCCCATCACCGTCGGCCTCGCGCCCGCTGACGCGGATCCGCTCGGTGAAGCGGGCCAGGTGCGGCGACGTGTAGAGCCCGATGCGGAGCCCGGCCCGCCGCAGGATCGCCTCGGCGATCGCGGCCGTCGAGCCCTTGCCGTTGGTGCCGGCGATCTGGACGCTCAGGTACCGGCGCTGCGGGTCGCCAAACCGCGCCAGCGCCCGGCGGACGCGGTCGAGCCCCATCTCGACGCCCAGCGTCCCGGCGGCAACGTCCAGACGCGCCAGCAGCTCGGCGTACCGGGGCGAAGCCGACGCGGACATCGCCGCCCTAGGCGGACACGGGCGCCGCGCCAGGCTGCGGACCCAGGAACCGCAAGAGACGGCCCAACGTCGCGCGCATGTCGCGCCGGTGGACGATGGTGTCGAGGAAGCCGTGGTCCAGCAGGAACTCGGCCCGCTGGAACCCGGGCGGCAGCCGCTGCCGGATCGTGTTCTGGATGACGCGCGCCCCGGCGAACCCGATCAGCGCCTTCGGCTCGGCCAGGATGACGTCGCCCAACATCGCAAAGCTGGCGGCCACGCCGCCCGTCGTCGGGTGCAGCAGCACCGAAAAATAGGGCAGCCCCGCCTCACGCAGTCGGCCCAGCGCCGCCGAGGTCTTGGCCATCTGCATGAGCGAGAGCACCCCCTCCTGCATGCGCGCGCCGCCCGACGCCGAGAAGACCATCGCCGGCGAGCGCCGCTCGAGCGCGCGCTCGAACACGCGGGTCACCTTCTCGCCCACCACGGAGCCCATGGAGCCGCCCATGAACTCGAAGACGAAGATGCCCACCTCGACCGGAGCCCCTTCGATGCGCCCCGACCCGGCCAGCAGAGCGTCGGAGCCCCCCCCGTTCCGACGCGCCGCGCGCAGGCGGTCGGCGTAGCGTTTCTGGTCCCGAAACCCCAGCGGGTCGACGCTCTCCATCGTGGCGTCCGCTTCCACGAAGCTGTCGGGGTCCAGGATCAACTGCAGCCGCCGGGCAGCCGTCATCGGGAAGTGGTGCTCGCACTGCGGGCACACCATGTCGTTCTTCTCGAGGTCGGCCGTCAGAAGGGCCGCACGGCACCCCGGGCACTTGGTGAAAACCCCCGCCGGGACGCTGCGCTTCTCCTCGGAGAGCTCGTCTTCGCGATCTTCGCGTTTGTACCAGGCCATCGACCGGACGGGAGGATAACAGACGTCCGGAGGGGAGAATAACAGACGGAACATCGACCCGGGTGGCGCTCGGTTTGTTATGCTGCCGCCCGTGCATTTCGGAGTTTGGCACAAGATAACGGACGCCCGGACTGCTGCCCCCGACGTGGCCGGCGTCCTGCAGACCCGCGCCGAGGGTGTGATGGACTACCGCGTCGGCCGCAGCGCGATGGTCCTTTACGCCTGCACCGACCCGGACGAGACGCTGCGCCGGTTCATCGAAGGGCGCGGCGCCCGGCAGATCGAGCGCGCCGTCAGCGCCGGGGCGCGCTGGATCCGCTTCGCCGAGTCCCCCAGCCCCCGGGTCGAGCTGGATCGCCTCCTCAAGGGGTTCGTCGAGCGGTTCGGGTCGCTTCCGATCAGCAACGCGAGCAGCGGCCGCCGGACCGCGACCGCCGTGGACGGCGAACAGGCGTGAGCACCGCCGGAAGCGGGACTCCGCGGCCCGGTCTGAGCTACCGAGACGCGGGCGTCGACATCGACGCCGGCGACGCGCTGGTCGAGCGGATCAAGTCTCACGTGCGGCGAACCCACCGCCCCGAGGTCCTGGGCGGGCTGGGCGGATTCGCCGGCCTGTGCGCCCTGCCCGCCCGCTACAAGGAGCCGCTGCTGGTCTCGTGCACCGACGGCGTCGGCACCAAGCTGAAGCTGGCGTTCCTGAGCGGGCGCCACGACACCGTCGGCATCGATCTGGTCGCGATGAACGTCAACGACCTGGTCGTCTGCGGCGGCGAGCCGCTGTTCTTCCTGGACTACTTCGCGTCGGGCAAGCTGCAGGTGGGCGTCGCCGAGCGCGTGATCGCCGGGATCGCCGACGGCTGTCAGACGGCGGGCTGCGCGCTCTTGGGCGGCGAAACCGCCGAGATGCCCGGGTTCTACGCCGACGGCGAATACGACCTGGCCGGCTTCTGCGTCGGCGTCGTCGAGAAGAGCCGCCGCATCGACGGCACGCGCATCCGCCCGGGCGACCGGCTGCTGGGCCTCGCCTCGTCTGGTTTTCACTCGAACGGCTACTCCCTGGTCCGCAAGGTGTTCCTGGACGAGATGCGCCTGCCGCTGGACGCGGCTCCCCCGGGGCTGGGCGAATCGCTGGGTGACGTCCTGCTCCGCCCGACGCGCATCTACGTCCGCGCGATGCAGGCGCTGGCGCAAGCCGACCTGCTGCACGGCGCGGCGCACATCACGGGCGGCGGACTCGTCGACAACCCGACCCGCATGATCCCCGACGGCGCGCTGCTGAAGCTGCAGCTCCGCGAGGGCAGCTGGGAAGTGCCGCCCATCTTCGAGCTCCTGGCCCGCGGCGGTCGCGTCGCCCCCGAGGAGATGCGGCGCACCTTCAACATGGGCATCGGCATGATCGTCTGTGTCCCGGCCGACCGCGCCGCAGAGGCGACGACCGTGCTGGAACGAGAGGGCGAGAAGGTGTTCGCGATCGGACAGGTCGCCGCCGCGGACGCGCCCGACGCGCCCGTCGAGTTCCTGCGCGCATGAACGTCGCCGTTCTCGTCTCGGGCAGCGGAACCAACCTTCAGGCGCTGATCGATCGCGCGCACCGCGCCGAGCTGGGTCCCGCGCAGCTGGTGGTCGTCGGCTGCAACGTTCCGGATTGCCCGGCGCTGGCCCGCGCCAAGCTGGCGGCGATACCGACGTTCGTCGTCGACCACCGCGACTACGGCGACCGCGCTGCGTTCGATCTCGCGCTGGTCACCGCCCTGCGCGCACACCAGACCGATCTCGTCGTGCTGGCCGGCTTCAACCGCGTCCTGGGCAAGGACCTGCTGGAGGCGTTTCCCGGCCGGGTCATCAACATCCACCCGGCGCTGCTGCCGGCGTTTCCGGGCGTCAAGGCCCAGCGCCAGGCGTTCGACGCCGGCGTGAAGATCGCCGGCTGCACGATCCACTTCGTCGACCACGGCGTCGACACCGGCCCGATCATCGCGCAGGCCGCGGTTCCGGTGCTGGACGACGACGACGACGAGGAGCTGCGTGCGCGCATCCTGGCCGAGGAGCACAGGCTGCTTCCCGTCGTGGTGCGCGCCATCGCCGAGCGGCGGGTCGTCCTGGAGGGGCGGCGCGTGCGGGTGCTGGGCGTGACGCCGGGGACCGAACCGCTGCGCAGCCTCTGAGGGCGCGGCCGGCATGGTCGACACCAACTTTTACGACGTGGTCGTCTGCGGCGGCGATCTGGCCGGGCTGACGGCCGGGGCGCTTCTGGCGCGCCGTGGCTTTCGGGTCCTGCTGATCGGCGAAGAGGCCGGCGACGCGACGCTGGACGGCGGGGCAGCCCCGGTGTCGCGCGCGCCCGCCGTACTGCCGCCGCTCGACGATCCACACGTGAGCCGCGTCTTGAAGGAGCTCGACTTCACCGCGCTTCTCAAGCGGCGGGCCAGCCCGGGCGCGGCGGTGCGGGTCTGGGTCGGCCGCCAGTCGATCGATTTGACGCCCGACGCAGCCGCGCTGGAGCGCGATCTGGGGCGCGTGTTCGGGGCGCCGCTGGCCGCGGTGGCGCCTCCGCTGGCCCGCGCCGACGCGTGGGGCCGGTCCGTCGAGCCGCTGCTGGCCACCGCGATGACGCTGCCGCCGCACGGCTTCTGGGAGCGGCGCGAGGTCGGGCGAATCGAGTCGCTTTTACCGCGGCCCGGCACGGACGCGCTGGCGCCGTTGCCGGTGGACCATCCGCTGCGCACCATCGCAGCTGCGCCCGGCGCCACGGGCGTCGACCTTGCGCCCGGCGCCGTCGGACCGCTGGCGGAGGCGCGGGCGTTTGCGCTGGCGCGCCGTGGACCGCAGGTCGTCGACGGTGGCCTGGCCGGGCTGCAAGAGCTGCTGCTGGGTCGGTTCGAGACCTTCGGGGGCGAACGCCGGCGCCACGTCGAGACGGTCGGCGTCGTCACGCGCCGCGGGCGCGCCGTGGGCGTCCGGGTCAGCCCCCGCGACGAGAGCATCGGCTGCCGCTGGGTGCTGTGGGCTGGCGGCGCGGCCGCCCTGCAGGTCGTCGAGGGCGACACCGTCGCCAGCCGCGACCGCACGCGCCCGCTGCGCGTCGCCGGGTATCGGCACGCGCTGGCCGTGATCGTCGGGACCAAGGCTCTCCCGGCCGGCACGCCGGCGCGGGTGCTGGCGGTCACCGATCCATCGCGCCCCCTCTGGGAGGACAACGCGCTCGCGCTGACGGTCGGCCGCGCCCACCCGCGCGAGCCCGAACGCGTTCCGATGTGGATCGAATGCGCCGTTCCGCCGCACCTGGTCGATGCCGGACCGGCGTACCTGCGTGCGCTGCGCGGGCGACTGCTCCAGACCGTCGAGCAGCTTTATCCGGGGTTCAGCAAGCAAGTGGCGCTGGTCGCGTCCGCGCACGACGGCCTCGCCCCCGACGGACCGCTGGCGACCAAGCCCGGGCGATCGACGCCACAGCCGGGGCGGGTCCAACCGCCGGCGCCGCTCTACGGACGCGCCGCCGAAGGACCGTTCGACGTCGCGGGTCTGCCGCACGCCACGGCCATCAAAAACCTGCTGCTGGTCGGGCGCGAGAACCTGCCGGGTCTCGGGATCGAGGGGGAGCTGGTCTCGGCCTGGGGCGCGGCGCGTTTGGTCGGCGACGCCCCGGTCCGGCGCGTCTCGCTCGGCCGCCGGATGCTTCTGGGCGGCTAGCGCTGGCGCCGGCAATAGCCGGCAATCAGCTGCGCGTGCTCGGGACGAAGCGCGATGAACCGAACCCCGGTCCGCCGAAACGACCCGACGTTGGCGTCGGTGACGACCAGCCCGCGGGCCGAGATCTCCTCATGCGAGCCGGGCAGTGAAAAGGAGAGCGCGAGCTCGGTCCGCGGCTGCACGGCGCTGCCGCGCGGTCGCTTGATGGTCATGCCCGCGGGGGCGATGTCCTCGGCCTGACAGAGCTGCACGTGGCGGGTCTTGGGGCCGGCCAGGCCAGCCGCCGGCTCGCCCGTCACCGCGACCGCCTTCTTCACCGCAAAGACCGCCGGCACGCGGTCACACCGTCGACGTTCTTCGACGGTCCTACGTCGATCCGAGGTCATATTTGGGATAGTAATCTCGGTAGGCGGCAGCGCAAAAAATCGCGCACTTCCGCCTCAGCCGCGCACCGCCTCAGCCGCGCACCGGTTCAGCCGCGCAGCGGCTGGGCTTCTTCGATGATGAAGTTGGGGATGTCGTCGGCGACGGCGTAGGCCAGCTTGCAGGCGGCACATTCGAAAGCCGACTCATCGGGGCGAAGCGTCAAGGGTCCTTTGCACTTGGGGCACGCCAGAATGTCCGTCAGCTCGCGGTCGAGGGCCATGCGGCGTTTATAGCGCATTCGGGTTACCATCACCCGCCAATGAAACGCGTCCTCTTCGCGGCGCTTTTGGCCGCCGCCCTCGGGATGTTCGCGTGGACGCTCCGGCGCTTCACGCGGATGATCCTGGCCGGCCGCCCCGAGCAGCGCTTCGATCGTCCCGACGATCGGGTCGCTTCGGTCTTCGCCTACTTCTTCGGCCAGAAAAAGGTCGTCGAGAAAACCGCCATTCCGGCCAAGCGCTGGCCGCGGTTCGTGAGCGCCCTCGGGAGCAAGTACCACTTCATCATCTTCTGGGGGTTCATCGTCATCACCCTCGGGACGCTCGAGACCGTGGTCCAGGGTCTGTTTCCGGACTTCTCGTGGGCGCTGATCATCGGCAAGCCGGCGGCCGCCGTCCTGGCACGCACCATCGACCTGTTTTCGGCGGCGGTGCTGGTGCTGGTGGGCTTCGCCTTCTTCCGGCGAATCGTCCTGCAGCCGCGCCTCATCCCGATGAGCCGCGACGCCGCCGCCATCCTCAGCGCCATCGGCCTGCTGATGGTCAGCTACTTCGGCATGCGCACCCTGGACGGCGCCGCTGCCGAGGCGTGCTGGTGGGCGCACGTCATCATCCTGCTGGGGTTCCTCAACTACCTCCTCTACTCCAAGCACAGCCACATCCTGGCGGCGCTGCCAAACATCTATTTCCGCAAGCTGGGCCAGCGGGGCGTCCTCCCCAAGCTGAACATGGAGGCCGACGACATCGCCGGCACCGGCGTCGTTCAGGAGTGGAAAGACTTCACCTGGAAGTCGCTGCTGGACGGGTTCGCCTGCACCGAGTGCGCGCGCTGCACGAACTTTTGCCCGGCGTTCAACACCGGCAAGCCGCTGTCGCCCATGCACGTCATCCACGACATCCGGGACGATCTGCGGTCGCGCATGCCGGACCGCGGCCCCCTGGACGTGCTCATCGACCGCTTCCAGCATGGGCAGCCGGCTTCGAACGTTCCCCCCGGCGCGACCCCGACCAAGGAGCGCGCCAGTCGCGCCGAGGATCCCAACGCCGCGCTGGACGACAGTGAGCACCTGATCCCGCTCATCGGCGGACGGACGACCGAGGACGTGCTGTGGGCGTGCACCACCTGCGGCGCGTGTCAGGAGGTCTGCCCGGTCTTCATCGAGCACCCCGAGAAGATCATCCAGATGCGGCAAAACCTGGTCATGGTGCAGGAGAAGGTCCCGCCGGACCTGGCCCGCACGTTCACCAACCTGGAACGGAACGGGAACCCCTGGGGCATCGGCGCCGACAAGCGGATGGACTGGGCGGACGGCATGGACGTCCCGACGCTGGATGACCACCCGGACGCGGAATACCTGCTGTGGGTCGGCTGTGCGGGCGCGTTCGACGACCGCATCAAGAAACAGACGCGCGCGCTGGTCGAGGTCATGCGCGAAGGTGGCGTCGACTTCGCAGTGCTGGGCCTGGAAGAAGGCTGCACCGGCGACCCGGCCCGGCGTTCCGGCAACGAGATGCTGTATCAGATGCAGGCCCAGCAGAACGTCGAGACGATGAACGCCAAGAAGGTGAAGAAGGTCGTCACCGCCTGCCCGCACTGCCTGCACACGATCAAGAACGAGTACCCGCAGCTGGGCGGCGACTTCGAGGTCCGGCACCACACGCAGCTGATTCGCGAGCTGGTGGCCGCCGGGAAGATCGAGATCGA
Organism: Polyangia bacterium; assembly: GCA_045802645.1. Taxonomy (GTDB): domain Bacteria; phylum Myxococcota_A; class Polyangia; order Fen-1088; family Fen-1088; genus JADGRB01. The sequence continues at coordinate 23,606 of JBJMQQ010000184.1, read as the reverse complement.
AGACCTCACGAAAGCGACCGCCGCCGACGTCCCGACGCGGACGGGCCAGATCACGTTCCACGATCCGTGCTACCTCGGGCGCTGGAACGGCGAGTACGACGCGCCGCGGGCGGTGCTGGACGCGCTACCCGGCGGACAGGACGCCCGCATCGAGCTGCCGCGCACGCGCGAGCACGGCTTCTGCTGCGGCGCGGGTGGCGGGCGCATGTGGATGGAAGAGAAGATCGGGACGCGGGTGAACCACAACCGCACCGACGAGATCCTGGCCAGCGGCGTCCAGACGGTCGCGACCGCCTGCCCCTTCTGCACGATCATGCTGCGCGACGGCGTCCAGGACCGGAACGCGGGTGAGCGCGTCCAGGTCCTGAACGTGTCGGAGCTGGTGGCCAAGTCGATGAAGCGCAAGCGCGAGCTGGAGCTGACCGAGGCCGCGTCACCGCCACCCGAAGGCGCGGCGTAGCCAGCGGCCGGCCGGCGCCAGCAGAACCAGCGACACCAGCCCGGTCGCCGCACCGACGGTGGCGAACGTGCTCGGATAGCCCGCCCGCCGGATGAACGTGCCCAGCGGCGCAAGCGCGACGATGCCCAGGTTCATCGCGCCGTTGGCCCAGCCAAGGAGGCGCGGCCGATCGATGGCCGCGACGTCGGTCAGCACCAGCGCCATGAGCGCCGGGTAGATGATCCCATGGGCCACGCCGAACACTGCCCCCACCAGCAGCAGGTGCCACGGTCCCAGCACAGCCATCGCCCCCACGGCGAGCGCGTAGATGAACCCGGCGCCGGCCGCGGCAGGCGCGTGGCCGCCACCGTCGATGACGCGGGCGATGCCGAAGCGCGAGGCGAGCGCCGCGAGCGTGTAGGCCACGAAGAACGCGCGCACGTCCCCCACCCCGCTCGCCAGCGCGAACGGCGCGACGAACGTGAACAGCGCGCCGCCTGCCAGCGAGATCGTGCCGAGCGCGATGTAGACCGGCATGCGCGCCCACACGGCGGCGAAGTGGCCGTCCCGGCGAAGCGGCCGGGCGTTGTCGTTGACCGGCGCGTCGTCGTCGTCGACGAGGCGCGCGCACCGGTACGCGCCGATGGCCGCCGCCAGCGCCGCGATCGCAAACGTCGGGCGGGCGCCCCAGCGCGCGGCGATCGGCTCGGCGAGCACCGGGGCCACGGCGCTCATCCCCAGACTGGCGGCGCCGAAGATTCCCAGCGCCTGTCCCAGGCGTTCGGGGGGCGTGATCGCGGCACAGAGGGTCATCCCGGCGCCGAACGCCAGCGCCCAGGCCACCCCCTGCAGCCCGCGAAGGAACGCGGGGAAAAGTCCCGGCCCGGACATCGCCAGGAACCCCAGCGCCGAAACCGCCAGCACCAGGTTGGCGGCGACCATCGTTCCCCGGCTGCCGAGCCGCCGGATGATGGGCCCGATCGCGGGGCTGGCGCCGAGGCTCATGACGCCGAACGCCGCCATGACGAACCCCACCTGGCCGGCGTCGGCGTGATAGTCGGCCGCCAGCAGCTTGGGGAGCAGCAGGAACGTCGCGTAGGCGAAGGCGAACCAGAGCTGCGCGACGATGAGGTCGATGAACGGGCGCGTCGCGAGGCGTTCGCCGTCGGACGCGCCGGGAAAGTCGTCGGGGTCGTCGCTATCGGAGGGGGATTGGCCAGGTCGGGGGACGGACATGTTCGCTCCAGGTTGGGTGTTCCAGCCTTGGAGCGAGTGAGACCGCCTCACCCTCTCCGCGACTGGCGAGAGAGGGTGGGTCGACCGAGTCTGCTCAGTGGACGATCATGCTCTCTCCAGCACGCTCTCTCGGGCGCGCTTCTTGACGACGACCATGGTCGACGAAAGCGCACGGACGCTCGGCTGCTGCCAGCAGCGCGAGCGAATCGAGAGAACGGTGTGCAGATGCATGAGCAGTCGCCATGATGGCAAATTGCGCGGCCCGCCGTCAAGCGCCCCATTCGCAGTCGATGCCAGCTGCGTAAAATGCGACCGCGGATGACCGACCGCATTGCCTATGCCGCGCGCATCAATCGCGTGGTCGATCACATCGACGCGCACCTCGATACGGAGCTCGACCTGCGCGCACTGGCCCGCGTCGCGCGCGTGTCCCCGTGGCACTTTCACCGCGTGTTTCAGGCGCTGACGGGCGAGACGATCGCGGCCCGCGTCCGGCGCCGCCGGCTGGAGGTGGCGGCAGCCCGGATGCTGGCGTCCACTGACACGGCGCTGGCCATCGCGCTGGACGTCGGGTTCGGCTCGCCCGAGGTGTTCACGCGCGCCTTCCGCGCCTACTTCGGCCTGACGCCCACGGCGTGGCGGCGCGGCGGGTTCCGCGGCTGGGCGCGGCGCCATCGCGCCTCGATTCGCAAGATTCGTCAATCGGAGCGCAAGACGTATCAAGAGGTCATCAAAGCGTTCCTCCAAGATGGCGAGCTGTGGCCGGCCGGACGTGTGGCGCGGCCGAGAAAGGGAGACGCCATGGACGTGAAGCTGCAGACCATCCCCAAGACCCGGGTCGCCTACTTGCGGCACGTCGGCCCGTACGGCGGGGCCGGCATCGCGCAGGCGTGGCAGCGATTCGCCGCCTGGTGCGCCGAGCATGGCCTGATGAACCCGCGCCGCCGCATGTATGGCGTCTGCCAGGACATCCCCGATGTCACGCCGCCCGAAAAATGCCGCTACGACGCGTGCGTCGAGGTCGACGACCGGTTCGTCGCGCAGGGCGAGATCGGCGTCGAGACGATCGCCGGTGGTCGCTACGCCTGCGCCCGGTTCGTCGGCACGTCACCCGAGGTGCGCGACGGCTGGGACCGCTTCGTGCGAACGTGGCTGCCGAGCAGCGGCTACACGCCCGCCGACGGCCCCGCGCTGGAGCTGTACGACACCGACTTCGTCGTCGACGAGAAGACCGGCGCCTTCAACTGCTGGCTGTGCCTGCCGGTGAAGGCGGCCTGAGTCTACTCTTCGTCTTCGCGCGCGGCGGCGAGACGCGTGATGGTGCCCATGTCCTCCAGGGTCGTGACGTCGCCGCGGACGGTGCCGCTGGTGGCGACCTCGCGTAGAAGGCGCCGCATGATCTTGCCGGAGCGGGTCTTGGGCAGCCCCTCGGTGAAGCGGATCTCGTCGGGGCGAGCCAGCGCGCCGATCTCCTTGACGACGTGGTCCGACAGCGCCTTCTTCAGCGCCGCGTCGGCGGTCACGCCACCCTTGGGCGTGACGAACGCGAAGATGGCCTGACCCTTCAGCTCGTGCGGCGGGCCCACCACGGCGGCCTCGGCGACGCCGGGGTGCGACACCAGCGCGCTCTCGATCTCCGCGGTGCCCAGGCGATGGCCGGCGACGTTCAACACGTCGTCGACGCGACCCATGACCCAGAAGAAGCCGTCCTCGTCCTGGCGCGAGCCGTCGCCCGTGAAGTAGACGCCCGGCACCTCCGACCAGTACTGCTTCTGATAGCGCTCGGGGTCGCCGTGCACGCCGCGCAACATCGACGGCCACGGCTTCTTGATGACCAGGAACCCGCCCTCGTTCGGGCCGCACGGCGTTCCGTCGCGCTTGACCACCTGTGGATCGACGCCGAAGAACGGGATGGCGCAGCTCCCGGGCTTGGCGGCCGTGATGCCCGGCAGCGGCGACATCATGATGCCGCCCGTCTCGGTCTGCCACCAGGTGTCGACGATCGGGCAGCGCCCGCCGCCGATGACGTTGTGGTACCACATCCACGCCTCGGGATTGATCGGCTCGCCGACGCTGCCCAGGAGGCGCAGCGACGAGAGATCGTGCTTCTTCACCTCCTGCTCGCCCCAGCGCACGAACGCGCGGATCGCTGTGGGCGCCGTATAGAAGATCGAGACCTTGTGGCGCTCGATGATGTCCCAGAAACGATCCTTGCCCTTGTGATCGGGCGCGCCTTCGTAAATCAGCGACGTCGTCCCGTTCGAGAGTGGGCCGTACACGACGTAGCTGTGGCCGGTCACCCAGCCGACATCGGCGGAGCACCAGTACACGTCGCCGTCGCGCAGGTCGAAGACGTACTTGGTCGTGAGGTGCGCGCCCAGCAGGTACCCGCCCGTGGTGTGGACGATCCCCTTCGGCTTGCCGGTGGTGCCCGACGTGTAGAGGATGAAGAGCGGGTGCTCGGCCGGCAGGCTGACCGGCGCGCACTCGGCCGACGCCTTCGGCACGACGTCGTGCCACCAGACGTCGCGGCCGGCTTGCATGTCGATCGCCTCGCCCGTGCGGCGCACGACCAGGCAGCTTTTCACGGTGGGCGTCTGCGCCAGCGCGTTGTCGACGTTGGTCTTGAGCGCGATGTTCTTGCCGCGCCGCCAGCCCCCGTCGGCCGTGATGCACGTGACCGCGCCGCAATCGTTGATGCGATCGCGCAGCGCCTCCGCCGAGAACCCGCCGAAGACGACGGTGTGCGTCGCGCCGATGCGCGTGCAGGCCAGCATCGCGATGGCCGCCTCCGGGATCATCGGCAGGTAGATGGCGACCTTGTCGCCGGTCTTCACGCCCAGCGTTTTCAACGCGTTCGCGGCGCGGCAGACCTCGGCGTGCAGCTGGCGGTACGTCAGGGTGAGGCCGTCACCCGGCTCGCCCTCCCAGATGATGGCGGGTTGATCGCCGCGCGTCGCGAGGTGGCGGTCGAGACAGTTGGCGGACAGGTTCAGCTCGCCGTCCTCGAACCACTTGGCCCACGGCAGCTCCCAGGTCAGGACCTTCTTGAACGGCTTGGTCCACGCCAGCTCGGCGCGCGCCGTGTCGCCCCAGAACCCCTCGGGATCGTCGATCGAACGTCGATAGAGGCGCTGGTACTCGGCCGCGTCGCGCAGCTGCGCCTTCGCGGTGAACTCGGCAGGCGGCGGAAACTGCCGCCCCTCGCGCGCGACCGACTTGATGACTCCCGACGCCTCGTTGCCCGACTGCTCGTTCGCCATGTTCGTCCTCCCGGAGGGGTCAGCGTATCTCGAATTCGCTCAACACTTCGCTAGCCAAACTTGGGGTTGGCGGGTGGATGTCCAGCCCCGTCACGTGCGCGCCGCGCGGCCCCTGCTTCAGCCACGCCGCCAGGCTGTCGACGGCGGCGTCGTCGCCGGCGGCCAGCACCTCCACCGTGCCGTCGAAGCAGTTGCGGACCCAGCCGTTCAGGCCCAGCCGTCGTGCCTCGTGCGCGGCGCTGGCGCGAAACCCGACGCCCTGCACGCGGCCGCGCACGACGGCGTGGATCCGCTTCATGGCTGGATCCGCAGCTCCGGCACGGGTCTGGAAGCCGCCGGGGCCTCCCCGGCCGTGGCGGGAACGGCCGGGACGGGACGCGCCGCCCCGGGCGATGCCGGCCGTCCGTCGGCCGCGGCGGCCAGCACGCGCACGCCACCGTCGGCGCCAACGGCGGGCGCCAGGAGCCATCGCCCGTCGTACGTGAGGTCCGGCCGCCCGAAGCGATCGGGCCCGGTCAGCGCTGCGGTGGCGGTGTCCTCGTTGCCGACGGCGAACACGGACGTGCCGCCGCCGGCCTTCTGCGCCGCGGCGAAATAGGCGACGTGATGCTCGGGGGGCAGGCGAATGGCAGCCCCGCTGGCCAGCGGCAAGGCCCGCCCGACGCCCAGCCGCGCCGGCCGCGCCGCGTCGGGGACCGCCACGGTCCGGTCGACGGTGAGGTGGGCCAGGCTGTTCGCGTCGGCGCCGATGCGGATCGCGCGCAGCTCCGTCGGCTGCGGCCCCACGGCGGCGCTGCGCGCTGTGTCGCCCGACAGGACCCACAACGTGTCGCCGCCCGGCGAGAACGCGATGTCGCAAAGGACGCTCTCGCGCACCTCCGGCGCGATAGACAGCGCCCCCGCGATGGGCGCCCGTCCCGGCGTGCCGAGATCGAGCACGAAGATCTGATTGCCCGCCTGGGTCGCGAGGGCCAGCAGCTTCCCGTTCGGGGACAGATCGACCGCCACCAGGGGCACGTCGCGCAGCTCGCGCGGCAGCGGGCGCGGCGTGCTGCGCGCCGGGTGCAGCGGCGAGCTGGTGTCCACCAGCATCACGTCCTCCGCGCGAACGACGGCCAGGGTCGGCGCGCGCGCGGCGGCGGCCAGCCCCGTGACGGCGCCGCCGCGCACCAGGTCCAATCGATAGATCGTCTTCGGCGTCCCGGGCGCGGGGAGGTCGACGACGTCGATGGCGGCCGGCGCATTCTCGGCGCCCGCCAGGTACGCGGCGCGGCCGTCGCTGGACAGCGCCAGCCAGCGCGCGCCCGCGACGGCGGTGCTCCCGGCCGAGATCGGCCCGTCGGCGCCCACATCCGCCCAACCGACCTGGCCGGCGCCCGGCGCGAGAACGGCGGCGTACCGCCGCACGGAGATCGGGCGCTCGCCGCGTCCGATCTCGTTGCTGACCGCGACCGGCTGCGAGCCCGCGGGAGTCCCCGGCGGAACCCGCACGACGAGGCCCCCGTCATGCGTTCGTCCCAGGACCGCCGCCGGCCGGCCGCCGACCTGGACGGTCGGCTGGCGGCCGAAGGAACGGCCGCGCACCCACAGCGCCTCGCCGATCACCGACACGCCGTCGGAGGGCTCCATCGTCAAATCGCCGTGCAGCGGAACGTCGCCGCCACCGATATCGACGATCGCGGTGATCTCGGGCGCCGTGCTGGTCTCCGCCACGTCGAAGGGATCATCGACGATGGCGTGCGGCGTGGCGCAGGCGCCGCCCACCCCGACGGCCAGCGCCGCGAGCAGCGCATTGACGGAGCTGCGCGACCAGGTCACGCCAGCCTCACAGCGGGCCTTCGGTCACTCCGAAGCCGATCAGGTTGTTGGGGACGATCGGCAGCTCGTCATACTTGGCGATGAGGGCGCCGCCCGCGTCGAGGACCTGCACCTTGCCCAGAACCAGCATCTGGACGGCCCCGGCCGGGGGCATGCACGCCCCTACGGTGCCGATCACCTTCGCGCCCGAGTCGTACTCGAACGTGACCCGGTGGCTGACCATGTCGCGCAGCTTCTTGTAGTCCATGGCCGCGCAAGCTACCACCACAGGGGCAGCCGCCGAAAGAGACTCGGCCGCGTCAGGAGCGCTGAAGGGCCCTACGGGTGTCCCGGCGGCATCGCGCCGCCCGGCTGCCCCATCATGGGCCCGCCGCCGCCGGCCAGCGATTCGGTCTCTTTCTGGACCTGGTCCAGGAGTAGCTTCACGTCGTGCGAGCCGACCTGCACCTTCGGCAACGTGCCGAACACGTCGCCCTTCTGATGGCTCATCGGATCGCCGTCCTGATCGATGCGCGCGGTGATCGTGAGCTCGCCGTCGAACGGGCCGTTCTGGAACGGCATATCGGCGGCCGTCAGCGAGAACGGCAGCGGAAACGTCGTGGCGGGAAGCTTCTTGACCGCGATCAGCGTGCCGCGCGCGGTGGGGTTGTCCGAGATACGGCGGGCAACCAGGTACAGCGTTCCTTGCGGCTTGCTCTTGGCGACCGGCCCGGACAGGACGATCTTCCCGGTGATGGACCCGCCCGGCCCCGCGGCCGGCGCAGGCGCGGCGGCCGCAGGCTCAGCTGGGGGCGGCGTAGGAGCCGCTGGCGCGGGCGCGGCCGGCGCCGACGCGGGATCCAGGGGCGGAATCGGGGCCGGTTTGCCCGACCCCTCGTCGCGCTTCTGGCAGGCCAGATGAGGCGCGAGGACAGCGCAGAAACCGAGGACGAGCACGATCCGGAAGGGGGGACGCCGTGACATGGGCCGACCCTAACATGTCTCCGAAGAGCCAAGCCCCTCGGCGCGGTATCATCTTGCCCCGAATGCCCGCCCCCATCACTGCCGAGCTGGTCGCGCGCGAGCCGCTCGCGGACGGAATCGCCCAGCTCTCGTTCGCGCTGCGCGAGCCGCCGCACCTGGACTTCAAGGCCGGCCAGTTCGTCTCGATCGCCGTCCCGTCCTCCGCGGCCGATCAGGACCCCCTCCCCCGCCGCTCGTATTCGATCGCCTCTCAGAGCGACGCCGGCGAGTTGCTGCGCTTCATCATCCGGGTCATCCCCGAGGGCAAGGCCTCGGAGTTCTTGATGGGCCTGCCGCTTGGCGCGCGCGTCAACATGACGGGGCCGCACGGCTTCTTCGTGCTCGACGATCGGCACGCGGGGGACGTGGTGTTCGGCGCGACCGGCACCGGATTCGCGGCGGTCATGCCGATGCTGGGCGAGCTGGCGCGCCGCCGCGAGGCCGGGCTCGAAGCGCCGCGCACCCTGGTGCTGTGGGGCGCCCGGCAGGAATCGGACCTCTTCGCCCGCCACGAGATCGCGGAGCTGGTGACGCGGGCCGGGGCGGACCTACGAATTTTCCTGACCGCCCCCGGTCCCGCGTGGGACGGCGACCGGGGCCGAATCACGCCCGCGATGCTGGACCGGCTGCCCGAGCTGACCGCCCCGACCTTCTACCTGGTCGGCAACGGCGCCATGATCAGCGAGCTCAAGCGCGAGCTGATCGCTCGTGGCGTCAACCGGCGCGCTCAAATCCGAACCGAGGCATTTTTCGACTGACCAGGGGATACAATGCGCCCGATGGCTGCGGCTCGACGCGGAGTTGCCCTGGCTGGGTCCGCGCGTGATCGCTTCGCGGCGGTGCCCGCGGCCGCGGCGTTGCTGCTGGGCGCGGCCGCCGGCTGCGGGATGGGCAGCGAGGCCGCTCCCGTCCTGGGCAAAGTGACGCCGGCCGCGGGCTATGCCAATGGACCGCTGAGCTTGTCGATTGGCGGCGACAAGTTCCGGCCCACCTACCAGATCGACGCGCGCACCGGCACCTCGTCGATCGAGGGGGGCGGCTTCCAGGCGACCCTCACCCCGAATGGCGGCGGCGCGCCCGTCCAGCTGCAGAACGTGACGTGGCAGAGCCTCGCGCTTCTGGCCGCCCAGCTCCCCGCCGCCACGCCCGAGGGCTGGTACGACCTGACGGTCCGCGATCCGCGCGGGCGCAGCGCGACGGCCGTCCGCGCGTTCCAGTCGCTGGGCGACGACGCGACCGCGCCCGTGGTGCGGATCCGCAGCCCGCTGTCGGGCAGCAGCTTCGCCGTAGGCGCGTCGGTTCCCATCGTCGTCGTCGCCGACGACGGCATGGGCGTGATCGCGGCGCTGGACGTCACGATGTCGTCGGGCAGCGGCGCCGAGCAGATCTACCACTGCTCGGTCACAGGACAGGCGAACGTCAGCTGCGCATTCACGCTGCCGGCGCCGGGGACCGCCAACAACCCCGACATGCTGACGATCCACGTGACCGCCACCGACGGCGCCGGCCTGGTCGGCGACGCGCGCGCCCAGTTCGGTCTGGTGCGCGCGCCGACGTTCAATTCGCTGAGCCCGAACAAGGGCACCACGCTCGGCGGCACCCTGGTCCACATCGAAGCGGGCGGGTTGACGAGCGGTCTGCCCGAGGTGCGCTTCGACGGCGTGCTGGCGGCGCTGCAGGGCATCTCGACGACCGCGGTCGACGTGTTGACGCCGCTGCACCCGCTTCCGGTGGCGGTGCCGGTCACGCTGACGATCGCCGGGGTGACGGTCCGCAAGGAGGCAGGATTCACCTACGTCGCGCCGCCGCTGGTGCGCACGATCCTGCCGGCGTCCGGACCGGCGGCGGGCGGGTTCCACGTAACGGTCATCGGCGACAACTTCGCCGTCGGCACGACGCAGATCTTCCTGGGAACCGCGCCCCTGCGTTGCGTGCACTACAGCAACGCCAACCGCATCGAGGGCCTGGCGCCCCCAGGGATGGGCACACAGGCGGTCATCGCGGACGACGCGATCGCGGGGAACGTCCCCAGCGCGACGGTCCCCTTCCAGTACCTGCAGGACGGCGCCGGTCCTGTGAACACTTTGAGCGCCCAATCCATGGTTCTCGCCCAACCTGACGGGGGCACCCCCGACGCTGCGGTCGACGCCGCCACCTGTCCGGGGGCACCGTGAAGCTGCTGTCGAAGCTGACGCTGCTGGCGATCGGCGTCTCGGTTCTGCCGCTGGCGATCGCCGGGTATTCGTCGCTGCACATCGGTCAGAGCGCGCTGCGCGGCGCGCTGGAAGAAAACGAGCTCACGCTGGCCAAGCAGGTCGCCGGCTACGCCGAGAGCCACATCGACAACCTGGTCTCGATCCTTCGCGTCGACGCCCGCATCTTCGACCTGACTCGCAGCGCCGGGGACGAGGCGCCGTCGGCGCAGGGGTTGCTGAAGTTCCTGCAGCTCGTCTACCACCAGAGCGACGATTTTTGCGCCGTGGCGATGTTCGACGAACACGGGACGTTGCTGGGCCAGCCTGCCTACCTCGAGAAGCCCGAGCGCTACGACGCCTTCAAGGGACACGAGCCGATGCGCCCCACCGACGTCGAGGGCGTCGGCTTGATGGCGCCGCTGGGGGCGGCGCTGTCGTCGGGCCAGGGGATGGGACCGATCTTCTTGGGCGGGCCCATGCGCCTGCCCCACGTCGTCCTGGCGGTGGCGTTCGACCCCAAGCTGGGCGGCGGCCGGCGCATCCTGGCGGCCGAGGTCTCTCTGAAACGCCTGGCCAACTACGTCGCCCGGCTGGCGGCGGGCGACACCGACGTCGCGCTGACCGACGGGAAGGCCCGCCTCATCGCGGCGGCGTCGCGCGGCGGCGTGGGGACGCTGGCCACGATCAAGCTGCCGGGCACGCGCGAGGGCGAGCCGCCGACCGGCCCGCTGGTGGCCGAGTACGTGCGCGACGGCCGGCGCCTCATCGGCGCATACGCCCCGGTGCCGCGCCTGGGGCTGGGTGCGCTGGTCGACAAGACCGTCGACGCCGCGTTCCTGCCCGTCAACCGGATCACGTGGGCAACGCTGCTGTGGATCGGGATCGCGGCGGTGATCGGATCCTTCGCCGCCCGGCTGCTGGCCCAGCGGCTCAGCGGTCGGGTTGCCGTTCTGGCGGCGGGCGCGCGGCAGATCGCCGGCGGAAATTTGAACGCGCGCATCGGCGCGTCGTCGAACGACGAGCTGGGGGCCCTCGGCGACACGTTCAACCAGATGGCCACTGGCCTCGAGGCCGCGCGGCGCAGGATCACCCAGCAGACCGACGAGATCGTCGCCTGGAACCAGACGCTGGAAAAGCGGGTCAGCGACAAGACCGCCGAGCTGCGGCAGGCGCAGGACCTGCTCTTTCGATCACGATCGCTGTCGGCCCTCGGCGAGCTGGGGGCCGGTGTCGCGCACGAGATCAACAATCCGCTGACGGGTGCGCTGGGGATCGTGCAGCTCTTGCTGGCGGACCTGCCGGCCAGCCATCCGACGCGCCCCCTGCTGCAGGACCTGGAGACAGAGGCGCTGCGCATTCGGAAGATCGTCCAGAACATGTTGCGGCTCGCCCAGCGGCAGAGCGGCCACGACCGCGCCGCCGTGGACCTGGCCCGCACGCTGGACGACGCACTGGAGCTGTGCGGACCCAGCGATCTGGCGGCCGGCGGCATCCAGATCGTGAAACACTATGCGCCGATCCCGGCGGTCCGCGGAAACGCCACCCAGCTTCAGGAGTCGTTCATCCAGATCGTTCAGAACGCGCGCAGCGCGATGAAGCGCGGCGGCACGCTGACGTTGGAGACGCAGCGGCTGGAAGGTGCGCTGGTGCGCGTCAGCATCTCCGACACCGGGACCGGCATCGCGGCCGAGCACCTGCCGCGCATCTTCGACCCGTTCTTCACGACGAAGGGCGACCGCTCCGGGACGGGGCTCGGGCTCTCGTTCGTTCACCGCACCGTCGAGGACCACGGCGGCACGATCAAGGTCGAGAGCAGCGTCGGGGGCGGGACGACGTTCCTGCTCACATTCCCGGCGGACGAAGGGCGGGCGCACCGGCCGTGACGACCCCTGCCCCGCGCCGATCCGGGTGGATCGCCCTGCTGGTGCTGGGGGCCGCGCTGATCGCGGTCGCCGCCGTCGTGTCGCGCCGCCACCTCGCGGCCCGCCGGGACCCCGTCATCGCGGCGGCGAACGCACCGGCGGCGCCGACCGTGGATGCCGGCACGTTCCAGGTGACCTCGGCGGCCGGCGTGGTCGAGGCGGGCCGCAACGGCGCGTGGCGCCCAATCAAGAACGGCGACACGCTCACGCGCGCGGACGCGGTCCGGACGGCGGCCGGCGCGGGCGCGACGCTGCGCCTTTCCGCCGGCACCGAGGTCGAGCTGCGCGAGAAGGTGGAGATTGGCCTCGACCGCCTCGCGAGCGGCGCCACCGTCGATCTGCGGCACGGCAAGGTGTTCGCGCGCGTCAGCGGAAGCGACGAGCTGGAGATCAACGCGCACGACACGCGAACCGCCAACGACGGCCCGGCCCACTTCGTCGTCATGTCCGATGACAACGGCCGCGTCTCCGTGGCTGCGCTGACCGGACGCGCGCGGTTTTCGGCGGGCGGCAAGTCGCTGTCGGTGCCGGCCGGCAGCGAGTCGTCCAGCGTGGCGGGCGGGCCGCCCAGCGATCCCGAACGGATCCCCGAAGAAGTGCTTCTGGACGTCGTCTGGCCCGCCGAAGAGCAGCGTCACGCCATCGACAGCGCGTCCGTCGAAGGGCACGCGCACGCGTCGACGAGGGTGACGATCAACGGCACCGCCGCCAGCGTGGGCCCGGACGGCCGCTTCAACGCCGTAGTTCCGCTGCGCGTCGGCAAGAACACGCTGGATGTCTCCGCCGAAGACGTCATCGGGCGCACGCGCCACGCCACCGGGACCGTCGTGCGGCGCGGTCCCCCGCCCTCCCTGACGCCCGAGCCCGCCGACCTCTGGAAAAAGGCACCGTGACCGATACCAACGACGACCATTCCGGGCCCGGCGCCGAAGAGCTGCGACGCCTGCGCGAGCTGCTGGCGGCGGCGGGGCGACTGGCGGAGTTCGGACGGTTCGCCGCCCAGCAGATTCACGAGCTGCGGCAACCGCTCTTCGCGATCAAGGGGCTGGCCCAGCTGCTGCTGGAGAAGGACCACGTCGAGCTGGAAGAGGTCCTGGACTTCGCCCGCCACATCGTCGAGCAGTCAGAACGGCTGGGCGGCCTCGTGTCGAACCTCCGCCAGCTGTCCGTCCCGACCCAGCCCGTCACGCGCGCCCGGGCCGAGATTGGCGCCGTGCTGGTGCGCGTGACCTCGCTGCTGGATTTTCGGCTACGCAAGACGGGCGCGACCCTGCGCACGCGCATCGCGCCCGACATCCCGCCGGTGGCCGCGACGCCTGCGTCCATCGAGCAGATCCTGATCAACCTGCTGGCCAACGCGCTGGACGCCGTGAAAGGTTCGACGCACCCGCTGGTGCAGCTGCGCGCGCACGTGCTGGCCGAGAACCCGCGGTTCGCGGTCATCGAGGTGGCCGACAACGGCCCGGGAATCGCGAAGACGGTGCGCCCGCGTCTGTTCGAGTCGTTCTTCACGACCAAGGGGGACGAACAAGGGACGGGCCTGGGACTGGCGGTCAGCCGCGAGCTGGCCCGTGGCGCCGGGGGCGACCTGACGCTGCTGGACGAGGCCACTGGGTGGCCCGAACCCGCCGTCACCGTCTTCCGGCTCACGGTGCCGGTCTCGCAGGAGCTTTGATGCGCGGGGCGGCGGCGCGGCGGAGATGGCGCTGGGCTCTGCTGCTTGCGCCGTTCTGGGGACGCGCCGCCGACGGCGCGGCGGCATTTCCCCCCGCGATGGTGCCGGCCCCGGAGCAGGCGCCCGCGTTGCGGGTCGTGGTCACGCCCGTTCGCGAATCCCTCCGGCTGGGCACCGACAGCGACACCCAGGTCGCCATCGACATCACCGGCCCAGGCGCCGAGACGTTTCACCCGCTCCGTTCGGTGGCGACGGTGGGCACTGTGGAACCGATGCGCAGCCGCGGACCGGCGCACTTCCTGGCCCGATACGTCGCGCCGGCCGACCGGGTTCCGCGCGTCGCGGTGCTGGCGTTCGAGCTGGGCAGCGGCGCCCAGCGCGTGCGCGGCTGGACGCGCATCGCGCTCGAGGGCTCGACGGTCTTCCCCTTCCGCACCAGCAGCGGCGCCAGCGTCACGATGCGGGTCGCGGGCCAAACCTTCGGGCCGGCGGTGGCGGACAGGCAGGGGCACGTCGAGATCCCGATCGTGGTGCCGCCAGGCGTGCAAAAGGCGGACGCGCGCGCCGTCGACCGCAGCGGCGAATCGCGCGACACGCAGGTGGATCTGCACTTACCGCCGTTTCAGCGGGTCGTGCTGCTGGCGCCGGACGCCGTGGAGGCCGGCAGCATGTCGGAGGTCATCGTGCTCGGCGTCGACGAGCACGGCGAGCCAGCACCCGCGGGGCAACTGGCGCTGGTTGCGTCGGCGGGCCTGGCGCACCCGCTGGGCGGCGGCCCCGGGGAGGCGCGCTTCCTGTTCGAGGCGCCCCTCCGGACCGACGCCGCCACCCTGGCGCTGACCGCGTCGGCGGCCGGGAGCGTGCCGTCGCGCGCGGATGCCGTGGTTCCGCTGCGGGCGGCGGGCGCCGACCAGCTGGACGTCGACGCGCCCAGCGACCGCCTGATCGTGGGCGAGCCCCGATCGGTGCCAATCACGATCTCGGCGCGCGACCGCTACGGCAACCGCACACCGGCGAGCGGCGTGGTGGCGCACGTCGACGGCCGTCCCCAACCGGTCGAGATCACCTCGGCTGGAACCGCGGTCTTCTGGCTGACCGCGCCGGCACATTACGAGGGGCGCGAGCGAATCGACATCCTCGTGGAGCTGGGCGCGGTGCGGGCGTTCAAGAGCGTCCGGGTCACCGGCGGCGCGCCCGCGGCGCTGACCATTCACGTGTCGCCGGGGCGCGTGGTGGCCGACGGGCGGCGCGGGACGGAGTTGCAGGTCCAGGCCATCGACCGCAACGGGACGCCGACCTCCGTCCCCGGACTCAGCTGGGAGACGCCCGAGGGGCGAATCCGGGGCGTGCGTGTGCCGCGCGACGGCGAGTACCTGGCCGAATACGTGCCCGACCGCACCCGCGAAGCGCATCGCGAGCTGGTCGCCGTCATGGCGTCCGAGACGGTGCGCGCCGAGACGCTGGTGGACGTCACGCCGCCGCCCATCCGCGTGCTGGCGGGGGCGCACGCGGGGCTCACCACTGGCTTCGGCCCGTCGGTCGGGCCGGCGACGCTGCTGGAGGCGCTGGTGCCGATCCGGTTGGCGCGCGTGCGGGTGTTCGCGGGGTTGAGCGTCGGGTATTTGCGTGGCGACGTCACCGGCCGCGGCG
Organism: Polyangia bacterium; assembly: GCA_045802645.1. Lineage (GTDB taxonomy): Bacteria > Myxococcota_A > Polyangia > Fen-1088 > Fen-1088 > JADGRB01. The sequence continues at coordinate 8,406 of JBJMQQ010000184.1, read as the reverse complement.
TCCAGGGGACCGGGACCACGCATGTCGAGATCAATCAGGTGCCGCTCTTGGCCGTCGGGCGGGCCGGGGTCGAGTCGGCCTCCGGGTTCGAGCTGTCGGCGGAGCTGACCGCCGGCTGGTCCTGGGCCTGGGTGCACATCTCGGCGACTCCGCCCGGCGTCGGCCCCGACGACGTCAGCACCGCAAATGCGCCGGCGCTGGGCAGCGCGTTCGAGCTTTCCTACCCGCTGCGCCCGGGGCGGTTGGCACTGGGGTTGCGATATCTCTGGATCGACCTCGACCGCACGTCGCTGGGTGATCGTCTGACCGGCAACAGCGCCGGGCTGGTGGCAGACCTCGGGTACGAGATGACGTTCTGACAAAAGGAGCGGTTGGATGATGGATATCGTGCAGGGAACGTTCACGTCGCGGATCGCGGCCGAGCCGAGCACGCCCGTCGTCGTGAGCGTGCCGCACGCGGGCGTCCGCACGGCGGGTTTTGACGCCGCGCTGGCACCGGAGCTGGACGTGCGCGGCGACGGCGACCTGTACGTCGATCGCCTGTACCGTCTGGGCGAGGACGGTGGCCCCGAGACCTATGTGGCGGCGTGCCTGTCGCGCTTCATCTGCGACCTCAATCGCGATCCCGATGACGTCAGCGCGGGCGCCGTCCCCGAGCATCCGGCGCGGCGTAACAGCGACGGGCGTGGGTTCATCTGGGCCGTCACCACCGTCGGCACCCCGACGCTGATCCGGCCGCTGACGCTGGACGAGTGGCACGCACGAACCGCCGTTCACGCCGCCTATCACGACACGATCGCCCGGGCGCTGGCCCGCGCGCGCGACCGGTTCGGGTACGCGATCCTCGTCGACGGCCACTCGATGCCGTCGCGCGGCCGCACCGGCCACGTCGACACCGGGCGCGCGCGCGCCGACATCGTGCCCGGCAATCGTGAGGGCAGAAGCTGTGCTCCGGCACTGACGGACGCGGTGCGCGTCCACTTCGAGCGAAACGGCTTCACCGTCCGCGCCAACGATCCGTACAAGGGCGGCTTCATCACGGCCCACCACGGCCGCCCCGCCAATCGCATCCACGCGATCCAAATCGAGATGCGCCGCGACCTCTACATGAACGAAGACACCTTTGCCCCCGACGAGGCGGGCGTCGCACGATTGCAAGGCGTGCTCGCGAATCTCCTGGCCGACCTGCGAACGCTCCAGCTTTAGGGCGGTGCCCTCGAAGAGCGTCTCGCCGAGAGGGCTCGATGCCGTCTGGAGGTCAGAATTGCAGGCGACAGTTGATTGCGACGGTCGTGAGCGCCATCGAAGACGCCGGCACGCAACTGAACGCGGTGGCACGCCCTTCCGACCCCTCGGTTTTTGGCTCCGTCAGCCAGAGCACCACGCCGGCGGCGACGAAGGCCGCGCCCGCCACGAAACCGATGACGGACAGCTGATAGTCGGTGTTCCAACGACTCTGTCGATCGCGACAAGTTGCGTCGCTGACCGTCGAGCTCGGCTGGTGCACCGGGTCGCCGCTCGCGTTCAGCCCACAGTCACGTCCAAACTCGTCGCGGGCGTTCTTGTGAAGCACGTAGGCGATGCTGCCCCCCGCCAGCGCCGCCACCCCGATCCCCCCCGCGATCCACTTGGCGCTCAGGCGCAGCCTGGATGGCTCGCTCTCGTCGGGTGCCGCGTTCGGCGCGTCGTGCGGCTCGACGGGCGGAACGCTGGTGCCGTCCGTGGCGAGAGGTGCAACCGTCGACGGCTCGGCGCCGGGGCGCGGGCCGGCAGCGGACGGGGCCGGGTCGATGTTGGCGACCGGCGCCAGCAGATCGAAAGACTCGCGCGTGATTTGTCCGGCCCGAATGATCGTGCTCCGCTGCGCCGGAACAAACCCGGGTGCGGCGAGACCGATGGTCACCGAGCCGGTGGCTACGGTCAGCGCCGCTGGCAGCGGAAGCGTTCCGCGCGAGATGCCGTTGATCCGAACGTCCGTGCCCGGCGGGCCGCCCAGGACCTCCAATTTACCGACGTGCTGTTCGATGTCCTTCAACGCCTCGGCGAGCGGGCCGCGATTCTTCGCGATCCACGTGTCGCCGCCGGCGCCGAGAGCTGCGGCGACGTGGTCGTGAGCGAGGGCCCAGCGGCCAAGCGCCTGCTCCGCGAGCGCGATCTGCGCCAAGGTGCGCGGGCTCTGTTGTACTTGATACGCCTGCTGGAACTTCTCAAGCGCACCGGCGTCGTCGCCCTTCCGCCGCAGCGCGATTCCTTGTTTGACCAGGTCGTCCGCGTCCAGCGCTTCAGCGATTCGTGGCGCCGCGGGGAGGAGCACAGCGGCCACCAAAGTGAAGACCACGATTCTCCGCACGTATCTACCAACTGAGTCACCGCTCACTCTTGGGCTCGCTCTCCCGCTCAACGTTCCGCTCCTCGACGTATCCGCCGTGCGGCAGTGTAAACGACGCTGCCGGATAACGTTCCCAGAAGATCGAAAAGATCGAAGCCGCGATGCTCGCGGCGCCGTCGCGATGCGGACGCGTCGCGGCGCGATTCGCCTTGCCGTTGAATCGGGTTGCGGGACTCAGTCGAGCACCCCTACACTGCGCGCATCTCATGTTTTCTCGCGTCTTGGTGGTGTCGGTTGCGGCGGTCTGTGGTCTTTCCGCATGCAAGCAGGGGCTCAATCATATCGACGGTGCAACGGACGGCGGAGGCAAAGACGCGATCAGCAGCGGCGGTGCCGGCGGTCGGGCCGGTGCGGGTGCCCGCGGCGGGAGCGGCGGCGCCGGCGGCGTCGGGGGAGCGGGCGGAGCCGCCAGAGCCGCCGTCGACGCTGGCCAACCGCACGACGCGAACGGAGGGGACCGCGACGGCACAGCGGATGCCGGGTGCGGGTCGACGACCGTCGCCAAGAACTGCGGAACCTGCGGACACGATTGCACGGCGCTGCCGTTCGTCAACGCGGCCGCGACCGGCATCGAATGCCGCGCCGGCGTTTGTTACGTGCCGCCGTCGGCCTGCATGCCGAACTACGCTCATTGTTCGACACGCGCCGATGACGGTTGCGAGAAGTCCCTGCTCGATTCCAACAGTTGCGGCAGCTGCACCACGAAATGCAGCGCAGGGACGCTGATGTGCGCGGCGGGCTCGACGGGCGCCCAGTGCGTCTCCAGCTGCCCGGCGTCGACACCGAACACCTGCGGCAACAGCTGCGTCAATCTCGGCTCCGATCCGCTGAACTGCGGAACCTGCGGACACGACTGCAGGGCATTGCAGAACGTGGTCGCGGGCGCTTCCGGGATCACCTGTCAGTCGGGCGTGTGCAAGGTGCCGGCGACGGCGTGCGCGCCGGGATACGCGCATTGCTCCAGCCGGGGCGACGACGGTTGCGAAACCGCTTTGACCTCGCCCGCGAACTGCGGATCATGCGCAAAGGTCTGCTCGGCGCCGACCGCCCTTTGCTCGACCACCGGCTCGTCGTACGCGTGCTCGTCCAGTTGCGTGGCGCCCGCGCCGGATCTCTGCGGCACCAAGTGCGTCGATTTCAAGTCCGACCCGACGAACTGCGGCGCCTGTAACCACGACTGCACGGCGTTGCCGAGCGTGCGGGCGGGGGCCTCGGGCATCGAGTGCCGCTCGGGTATCTGCTACGTGCCGCCCTCTGCCTGCACCGCAGGGTACGCGCACTGTTCCAGTCGCGCCGACGACGGATGTGAGGCGTCCCTCAACACATCGGCGCATTGTGGGAGCTGCTCGCTCACCTGCAGCGGCTCGACTCCAATCTGTTCGCTCCAGACGCAGCCGGTCAGCTGTCTTCCGAGCTGCGGGGGCTCTACGCCCAAGCTGTGCGGGACCCAGTGCGTGAATCTGTCGACCGACGCGAACAACTGCGGCGCCTGCGGCCACAGCTGCACGACGCTGCCACACGTGAAGACGAACGCGACTTCGCCTGCGGTCCAGTGCGTCTCCGGAGCGTGCGTGATCCAACCGGCCGGCTGCGTGAGCGGGTACGGTCACTGCTCTTCGGACCCGGAGGATGGCTGCGAGGCGGATCTGACGCGCCCCCAGACGTGTGGGAGCTGTTCGAACAGCTGCGCGTCCCCACTCGGGCTCTGCTCGACCACCACCGGGACGCCGACCTGCTCATCCAGCTGCACGTCTCCGACGCCGAACCTCTGCGGGTCGAAGTGCGTCGACACCAAGACCGATCCGACGAACTGCGGAACTTGCGGCCACGACTGCACGGCGCTGCCGCACCTGAAGCCGGGCGCCGCCGTGACCTGCAACGGTTCGGGTGGCTGCGTGGTTCCGCAGTCCGCCTGCGCGGCCGGGTACGCCAATTGTTCCGGCGGCTCGGTGGACACGGACGGGTGCGAGACCGCGACCACCACGCTGTCGAACTGCGGCGGATGTGGCATTTCGTGTAGCCAGCCCAACGCGACCGCGACCTGTGCCAGCGGTAGTTGCGCGATCGCCTCCTGCAGTCCCAGCTTCGGTGACTGCACCAGCGCCCCGGGTTGTGAATCAGCGCTCAACACCGCCAGCCATTGCGGGTCCTGCACGAACACCTGCAGCGGCGCGAACGGGCTCTGCTCTGGCAACAATCAGTGCGTGGCCTGCGGCGGGGCCGGGCAGCCGTGCTGCCCGGGGAGCACCTGCTCCGCGTCGGGAACGTCCTGCATGGCGGGGACATGCAAAGAGTGCGCGACGGACGGGGCAACGCGGCCGTGCGGCGAGTGCGGCAACACCCAGACCTGCAGCGACGGCAAGTGGTCGGCGTGCGGGTCGTGCTGCCCGACGCCTGTCAACGACGGATGGAGCTCTGCCCTCGACACCGGCGCCTGGACGAGGGGCTTTGGTGACCCGTCCGTCGACACCGCCAACAAACAGCTGATCCTGTCGTTCGACGACGTCGCGCAGCGCAAGCCCAACTACAGCGGCGGTTACGTCATTTCATTCTACGTGAACATCATGAGCGCTCCTTTTGTGGCCCACGTGGACCTTTCCGGCTTTTCGAACCCGACCTTTCCCGCCTTTCGCCGCAGCACGCAGAGCGCGCCGCTGTCCATCGGCGGCATGCGGTACGGCGGAACATGGGGCAGCTTCAACGACTGGAACGGCCAGCTCAGCGCAGGCGGTTCTGCGCACGTCACGATCTACGTCAAAGCGAACACGGCGCTGGCCGCCCTGGCGACCAGCACGGGCTTCAGCGCGCAGTCAGGCTGGGTCACGCTCACCGACGGCGGCGGCGCGCTGGGCAACTTCGGGCTGGTCGGAACGAACGATAGTGACCTGGCCGCGTCCGACAAGACGGCCGCGATCGGCCCCATCACCGGCTGCGCCGGTCTGAACGACAGCCAGGTCGACGCGCTCTACACGGCGAAGAAGGAATACTGAGCGACTAGTCGTGGTCGGCGGCCGGTGCGGGGCCGCTGTAGAGGCTGTCGATGAGGACGCGGTATTTTTCGACGACGACCTTGCGCTTGACGCTCATCTTGGGGGTCAGCTCGCCGGCGGCTTCGGTCAGCTCGCCTGGAAGGACGGCGAAGCGTTTGACTGTTTCGAACGACGCGAGCCGCGCGTTCATACCGTCGAGCGCCTTCTGGATGGCCGCCTTCAGCTCGGGTGAGCCGGCCGCGTCCGGGCCGAACTGCTTGAGGGCGACTTCCGACGGCGTGACCAGCGCGACGCAGAAGGGGCGCTTGTCGCCGTACACCAGCACCTGGGCGACCAGCGGCGTGGCTGCCTTGAGGCCGCTCTCGAGCGGCTGAGGCGCCACCTTCTTGCCCCCCGCCGTCACGATGAGGTCCTTCTTGCGATCGGTGATCCGCAGGAAACCGTCCTCGAAGACGCCGATGTCGCCGGTGTGGAACCACCCGTCCGGCTCGACGGATTCCGCCGTCGCCTCCGGGTTGTTGTAGTACTGGCGGAACACGGGCGCGCCGCGCACCAGGATCTCGCCATCCTCGGCGATGCGCGACTCGACGACGTCCAGCGCCGGTCCGACGGTGCCGAACCGGAAGCGTTCGGGCTTGTTCAGGAAGACGGCCGACGTGGTCTCCGTCAGACCGTAGCCTTCCAGGATCAGCAGCCCCGCCGCGTGGAAGAACTCGGCGATCTCCGGCGCCAGCGGGGCGCCGCCCGAGATGAGGAACCGGCAGCGGTCGAGCCCCAGCCGCGCGCGGAGCTTGGACAAGACCAGCTTGTCGGCGAGCCAATGCCCGGCGCCCCCGCCCTTTCGCCCTGCGCGCACCGCGGCGGCGTGCACCCTGCCGCTGTCGATCGCCCAGGCGGCCAGGCGCTGCTTCGTCGGCGAGCCCTGCTTCATCGCCGCGGTCACGGCGGCGTAGAACTTCTCGTAGATTCGCGGCACGCCGGCCATGAACGTCGGCCGCACCGCCAGCAGGTCCTCGCGAATCTGGGCCGTCCCGCGCGAAAACGCCGTCGTGTAGCCGAGCTCGAACCCCGCCCACACCATCTCGCGCCCCAGGATGTGGGCCAGCGGCAAGAACAGGTACTGCTCGTCGTTGTCGCCGACGTTGATGGCGCGCCCGCCGCTGCACATCGAGGCGACCAGGTTGTCGTGGGTCAGGACGACCCCCTTCGGTGTCCCGGTCGTTCCGGAGGTGTAGACGATCGTGAACAGCGAGTCGGGACCCGGCTCGCCGCGGTTGGCCAGCAGCGCCGGGTCGGTCTCCAGGGCCTTGCGGCCGGCCGCCCGCAGGTCGACCAGCGTCTGCACCTGATCGCGCGGGGGCTCGCCGGCAATCTGGATGACCGCGTTCACCGTCGGCAGCCGCCCGCGAATCGACGCGATCTTGTCGCGCTGCCCGTCATCCTCGACGATCACCAGCTTGGCGCCGGCGTCGCGCACGATGAATTCGCACTGCTCGGCGGTGTTCGAGCCGTAGATCGGGACCGTGACGCCCCCCGCCATCAAGATGGCGACGTCGCACAGCGCCCATTCGACGCGGGTCTGCGACAGCAGACAGATTCGCTCGCCCGGCAGCAGGCCGGCGGCGACCAGCCCGGCCGCCAGCTCCCGCGCGGCGGTGTCGGCCTCGGCGAAGGTCATCACCTTCCAGCCGGCGCCGTCGTGCAGGCGGAAGGCCGTCCGGGTGGGTGTCTTGGCCACCCGCCGTCTCCACATCTCGACCGCGCTGCGCGGTTCGTTCTTACGCAGCTCCATGACGTTCGGCGCCGCCCCTTGCGGGGGCGCCACCAGGAGAGACGAGGGGGCGCTCATCGTCATAGATAGTATAGAATTTTGGCGATGGCGGCGAAGCCCCTGCCCCGATGGCGCCTCTTGGCGCGCGCCGCCGGCATCGGGGGCCGGGTCGCGAAGCATTGGACCCGGTTCTGGGTCGGCTGGATCCTGCTGTGGGTGCGGCGCGCGGGCCGCGCTCGCCGGCGCGCCTGGCTGGGGCAAGTGGTGGTCGACCTCTTCCGGGAGCTTGGGGCCACCTTCATCAAGGTCGGGCAGATCATGAGCACCCGCCCGGACCTCCTGCCCGAGCACATCACCCGCGCCCTGGAGCGGCTGCAGGATGACGTGGGGCCGTTCTCCCTCGACGCCGTGGTGCGCACCATCGAGGAGGACCTGGGCGGCCCGCTCTCCACCATCTTCGCCGAGTTCGCGCCGGTGCCGCTGGCCTCCGCCTCCGTGGCGCAGGTGCACAAGGCCCGGCTCCCCGACGGGCGGGTGGTGGCGGTCAAGGTGCGGCGCCCCGACGTGGTCGAGCTGTGCACCTTCGACCTGGCGGTGATGCGCCTGGGGGCACGGGTGCTGGCCCGCATTCCCCGCCTCGCGCCGCTGGCCCCGACGGCGGCGGTGGAGGAGTTCGGGCGGGCCGTCTTCGCGCAGCTCGACTTCCGGATCGAGGCGGCCAACAACCGCCGCTTCCATCACAACTTCCGCAACCGCAACGACATTGTCTTTCCCGTCCTGATCGACGAGCTGTGCACCGCCCGCATCCTGTGCATGACCTACATCGAGGGGACCAAGATCCTGGCGGTGGGGCGGACCCGCTCCGACCCCAAGCGCATCGCCCGCCTCGGGCTGTCCGCGCTGATGAAGATGATCTTCGAGGACGGCTTCGTCCACGCCGACCTCCACCCCGGCAACATCTTCATCACCTCCGATGACCGCCTGGCGATGCTGGACCTGGGGCTGGTGGGCGAGCTGGACCCGCCCCACCGGCGCGCCTTTTCCCGCTTCTTCGCCGCCTGGGCCCAGCGCGACGGCGACAGCATGGCCCGGCTGATGTTCTCGCTCTCCACCTCGGCGGGGGCGCCCCCCGATCCCGACGCCTACGAGCGCTACCGGGCCGCGATCATCGAGTTCGTCGGGCGCTACTGGGGCCAGCGGCTGGGCGAGGTGCAGGTGGGCAAGGTGTTGCTCGACCTGCTGGCCATCCTCCGCCG
>JBJMQQ010000183.1:0-17267 GCA_045802645.1 Polyangia bacterium | reverse complement strand
GCCGAGACCCGAGATCGATCTGTCGTTCGCGCGCTACGTCGCGGCGCGAAAAGGGGAGGCGTCGGCCCGTTCCCGCGAAGGAGCGGCCTACGCCTATGCCGGAGACATCAAGGTCCGGGCCGCGCTGGACCGGGTCCGCCCCGTGACGCTGGCGGTGGAGGCGGCCGTCCGACTGTGGCAGTCGGTCGAAAAGAGCCGGATGCTGGGGACGGCCATCAAGGTGACGCCCCGGCAGTTCCCGAAGATCGCCAAGCTGGCGGAGCGCTGCGCCGACACCCTGCGGATTCCGCTGCCGACGCTGTACGTGTCCCCCAACATCGGGTCGCTGAACGCGCACACGTTCGGGACGGCCGAGGATCCGTACATCGTCATCAACGCGGCGCTCATCGATCACTTCACCGAGACGGAGCTGCTGGACGTCATCGGGCACGAGTGCGGGCACATCCAGAACAACCACGTCGTCTACATGACGACGCTGCATTTCCTGTCGCACGCCGCGAATGCTTTTTTGCGATGGAGCGTGCGGCCGGCGGTTCTGGCGCTGAACGGGTGGGCGCGGCGCGCCGAGATCACGTGCGACCGGGCCGGGCTCATCTGCACGCGCAACCTGGACGCGTCGATCGGCTGCCTGGTCAAGCTGGCGCTGGGGTCGCACAAGCTCTACAGCGACGTGAATTTGGATGAGTACCTGGCGCAGCTGGACGAAGCGCAAAAGGGGGTGGGGCGCTTCGACGAGCTGACGCGGACGCACCCCTACCTGCCCAAGCGGGTGGCGGCCTTGCGGCTGTTCGCGGAGACGACGTACTTCAAATCGCTGACGGGCAGCGCGCGCGGCGGCGCGGACGCGGCGGGTGCGGCGCCGTCCGGGACGTCGAAACAGGAATGCGACGCCAAAGTGGCGGTGCTGCTTTCGGTGCTGCGATGAGCGAGAGCGGACTCGACGCGCGCAAGCAGGCGATCCGCGGCGTATTGACGGAGCTGGGCACGCTGGCCGATCGGGCCGGGCTGCCGTTCGTGGCGCGCGACATCCGCGAGACGCGCCTGCCGAAGCTGGACGACGAACGTTTTGTCGTCGTCGTCTTGGGCGAGTTCAATCACGGCAAGTCGACGTTCATCAACGCGTTGCTGGGCGCGCCGCTGCTGCCGACGGGCATCACGCCGACGACGGCGGTGCTGTCGCACGTGTCGCACGGACCGCGCCGGACGGCGACGGTCGTGACGGAAAACGGCGAGCGGCGCCCCATCGATCCGGCGGCGCTGGCCGACTGGCTGACCGTCGAGGGCGAGGTCGGTCAGACGGGGGCAGAGGCGGCGTCGATCCATCACGTGGAGCTCACGGAGCCGCTGCCGCTGCTCGAAAACCGGCTGACGCTGGTCGACACGCCGGGCGTCAACGACATCAACGAGCAGCGCGCCGAGATCACTTACGGGTATCTGCCGCGGGCGGATGCGGCGGTGTTCCTGCTGGACGCGACGCAGATCCTCACCGCGTCCGAGCGGCAATTCCTGGAAGAGCGCATCTTGCGGTCGACGCGCGACCGCCTGCTATTCGTCGTCGCGAAGACGGATCTGCTGAGCGAGACCGAGCTGACCGAGACGCTGGCGTTCGCCCGCAAACACCTGGGCGGGATCGTGCCCGAGCCGGCGATCTTTCCGATCTCGGCGCGCCGCGCGCTGGCCGGCGATCGGGCCGGGTCGGGGCTGGACGCGTTCATCACGGCGCTGGGCGCCACCGTCGAGAATCAACGGCGCAAGCTGCTGCTGGACAACGCGCTCGCCGACGCCACCCGTCTGGCCGGGTTCATTCGCCAGAGCCTGGCCATCCACCGCCGCTCGCTGGAGCTGCCGCTGGGCGAGCTGGAAGAGCGGATCGGGCGCGCGAAGGAGAAGCTGCGCTCGGGCAAGAAGGTGCTGGAAACGGCGGCCAGCACCGTGCGGTCGGAGACGGCCGCGCTGAAGGCGCGCGTGCGCCAGGACCTGGCCGAGTTCACGCCGCGCATGCGTGAAGCGCTGGCCGCCGATCTCGAGGCCGCCGACGCGGGCGACATCCGGCGCTACCTGTCGTTCTTCGTGCAGGACACGTGGAAGGCGTGGACCGAATCCGAAGGCGAGCTCATCGCGGCCGAGCTGGAACGACTGGCCGAGACGGTGATCCAGGTCGCGAACGAGAATGTTCGTGAAATTGTGGAGGGCGTCTCCACCGAGCTTGGCCCGACGGAGACGAAGGTCGACATCCGCGTCGACACGTTGAAGTACGACGCGTCCGTGTTCGCGCTGGGCGCGCTGGGGACGACCGTGTTCCTGTTCGTCGACGGCCTGGTGGGCGGGGTCCTGACACTGGCCGCGCCGCTGCTGGCGTTCCTTCTTCGCGGGCGCGTCGCCGCGCAGGTGAAGATCGAGGCCAAGGCGCAGGCGCCGCAGGCGGTCGATCGCGTCGCGGCGCTGGTGGGGCCCAAGCTGGACGAGATCGTCGACGGCTTCGGCGCGCGCCTGCTGGAGTTCGTCGCCCAGGCCGGCGACGCGTTGTCGCGCGGCATCGCGGACGTGCTGGATCGTGCGCTGGCCGAGCGGCGCGCGTCCGAGACGGCGACAGCCGCCAAGCCCGACGTGGCGGGGCTGGACGCCGCGCTGGGCGATCTGCGCCGGGTTGAGGAGCACATCGCGGAGATCCGACAGAAGGTCTGGACGCCGCCCGCCGCCGCGCCAGGACCCGCCGGCGGCTGATGGGCATTCTCGACCGGATCGCCGGGCGGCTCGAAGAGCTGGGTGTCGATCGGCGCGTCGCGATGACGGCCGACGTCTTGCGCGCGCGCGAGCGAATCGCGGCCGGCGATCTGGCCGAGGCCGAACAGCTGTTGGAGGATCTCACGGCGCGGTTTCCGGAGGCGCCCGAGGCGTTCCTGACACTGGGCGAGCTGCGCGTGGCGCAGGGCGCGCGCGAGGCGGCGGTGGTGCCGCTGGGACGGGCCGTCGATCTGGACGGCGGGCGCGCCGACGCCTGGTGCATGCTGGGCGAGACCCTGGCGGCGCTGGGGCGGACCGAGCCGGCGCGGGACGCGCTTCACCGCGCGCTGTCGCTGGCGATCGATCCCGCGCTGCGCCGGCGCGCGCACGCCGCGCTGGGCGACGTCTACGCGGCGAGCGGCCGCCTGGCGCAGGCCCAGCGCGAGCTGGCCAAGGCCGTCGACCTGGCTGCGCCCGGTAGCGACGATCGGCGGCTGGCGGTGGCCTACGGCCGCGTGCTGGCGCGCCTGGACGAGCCGGAAGCGTCCGAGTGGCTGACACGCGCGGCGCGCGCCGAGAACGCCGACCCGGCGCTGTTCGCCGAGGCCGCGCGCAGCACGCGCGATCCGGCCCGCGCCGAGACGTTGCTGCGCGAGGGAATGACCCGCGCGCCAGACGACGTGGCCGTGCGGATCGAGCTGGCGCGGCTGCTGGTCGCGGCCGGGCGCGCCGACGAAGCGCTGCCGCTGGTCGACGAGACCGTCGCCCGAGTCCCCGCCGATCCGCGGGCCTGGCGGGCACGGCGCGAGACGCTGGTCGCGCGCCAGCAGTGGACGGAGGCGCTGGCGGCGGCAGAGAAGGAGAGGGCGCTCGGGTCGCCGCCACCGTTCGAGGCGCGCGTGACGTTGGCGCTGGGCGCGGAGGATCTGGCGCGCCTTGAGGAACTCGCCGACCAAGGGAGCGACGCAGGCGACGCAGAGAGCGCGGCCGCGTTGCGCGCGTTCGTCGCGGGCACGGCAGGCGAGGGCGAGCGCATCCGGCTGGGGCGCCTCGCGCCGGGGGAGAGCGCGCGGCGGTTCGTCGCGCGGCCGCCGCTGGCCGCGCCCCCGGCCGGCGACCTGGCCGGCTTGCTGGGTTGGACCCACGCGCTCGCGACGGCGACCCCCGGGCTGGTTGGTTTGGCGCCCGCGGCGGCGCGCGCGCTGGAGGCGTTCGACCGCCCCTTGCTCGTCGCCGTCATGGGGGAGTTCAACGCGGGGAAGTCGTCGTTCGTGAACGCGCTCTGCGGCGCCGACGTGGCGCCGACGGGCGTCACCCCCACCACCGCGACCATCAACGTGCTTCGCTACGGGGAGCGCGCCGAGACGCGTGTCGTCCACCACGACGGCAGCACCGAACCGGTCCGCGCCGCCGACGCCCCCACGTTCTTGTCGGCGCTGCGTGACGAGGACGCCCGCGCGATTCGCTCCGTCGACATCTTCCTGCCCGTCGAAGCCCTGCGCCGGGTCGAGATCGTCGATACGCCGGGATTGAACGCGATCCGCCCCGAGCACGAACGCGTCGCGCGCGAGTTCCTGCGCGACGCGGACGCGATCGTGTGGGTGTTCGCGACCGGGCAAGCGGCCAAGGCCACCGAACGCGAGGCGCTGGCGGTCGCGCACGGCGCCGGCAAGCGGGTCGTCGGCGTCGTGAACAAGATCGATCTCGCGGGCCCCGGCGAGCTGAAGGCCGTCATCCGCCACGTCGAAAAGACGCTGGGCGATCTGGTCGACTCCGTCGTGCCGTTCTCGGCGACGGCCGCGGCCGAGGCGCGGCGGGCCGGGCGCGCCGACCCGGGGCTGGAGGCGCTGACGGCGACGCTGGACCGGCGCTTTCTATCGGACGCCCGCGCGCTGAAGCGGCAGACGGCGCTGGGCGCGTTGCACCGGCTCGTCGAGGCCGGGCGAAACGCGGCGCCCGCGCCGGCGCGCCCCGACGCCGAGCACCGTCGCGCGGTCGAAGCCCGCCTTCGCCGTGAGCTGTCGAGCGCGCTGGACGCGGAGCGCATCGCGCTGGGTGCGCGAATCGAGGCTGGGTACCGCCGCGCTGCCATCGAGGTGCGCGACTTCGTTCAGCCGCGCACCTGGCTGTTCGGGGACAACCGGGCGACGCCGGCCGACGAGGACTTCCTGGCCGAGCTGCTGGAGGACGCCGTGACCAGCGCGCTCGAAGCGACGCGCGCCGCGCTTCACGGCGCGGTTGCCGACGCGGCAGCCGAACCCGAGACCGCTGCGCTGGCGGCGCAGGCGACCGGGACGGTCAATGCAGCGCTGGAGCTGTTCGCGGCGTACGCGCGCGGCACGATCCGGGCGGGCGTTGTCCCGGACTTTTTCCGGCATCAGCTCCCGCGACTGCGGCTCGAGCTGCCGGCCATTCGCGAGGCGCTGGCCCGGCGCGCGCCGAGCCCTGAAGCCCCCCTGTTCGCCGGCCTGCGCCGCGAGCTGGACCTGCTGTTCCAGCGGGCAGCGACGGAGCGCGAGGCCCGGGCGGCCGACGAGGCCATGCGCGCGATCATTCACGAAGAAAGCGTCGAACGCCCCCTGACAGCGCTCGCCGGCGCGATCTCAGCGCTGGAAACTGCCTGAGCGCTCTCGTTCAGCGGCGCTGGCACTTCGCGCAGAAGAACGTGGCGCGCCCGGCGTCGACCCGCCGCCGGATCGGCGCGCCACAGGTCCAGCACGGGGCGCCTTCCCGCCCGTACACCAGCAGCGCCCGGGCGTTATCCCCCTGCTGCCCGTCGGCGTCGACGTAGTCGCGCAACGTCGTCCCGCGCCGGGCGATGCCCCCTTCCAGCGCGGCGCGGATCGCGTCCAGCAGCGCCGGGGCCCGCCGCGCTACCCGGCGCGCCGGGGTTGTCGGATGCACGCCTGCGCGGAACAGCGCCTCCGCGACGTAGATGTTGCCCAGCCCCGCCACGCGCCGCTGGTCCAGCAGGAACGACTTCACCGGCGCGCGCGAGGCCGCCAACGCGGCCGCCAGCGCCGGCGCATCGAGCTCCGCCAGCGGATCCGGGCCCAGCGCTTCCAGCGCGGCGAGCTTGGCCAGAGGACGCCCGGCCTCGACCCACCCGAAGCGGCGGGCGTCGGCGAACCGCAGCTCGTCGCCCCCCTTCAGCGTGAACACGACGTGCGTGTGCGGCGCGCGCGGCGCCGCGGCGGGCTGGACCCGCAGCCGCCCCGTCATGCCCAGGTGGATGACGATCCCGTCGGTCTCGCCCGTCTCGACGACCAGGTACTTGCCCCGGCGGCGAACGCCGCGGATGGTGTGACCGACGGCCACCGCCCGCACGGCGCGCAGGTCGACCGGGCGATTGAGGTGCAACGGCAACCCGCTGCCCCAGACGGAGTCGACGCGCCGCCCCCGCAGGACGGGGTTCAGGCCGCGAACGATGGTCTCGACTTCAGGCAGCTCCGGCATCGGACGTCAGGCAGTCGCGGCGAACCCGTCGGCCAGGCGGGCGAAGGCAGCGACGGAGAGCTCCTCGGCGCGCTCGGTGCCGGCCAGCCCCGCCGACGCCAGCGCGGCCGCCGTCCGCTGGTCACCGAAGCCCGCCAGCGCGCGGCGCAGCATTTTGCGGCGGGTCGCGAACGCCGCTTTCACGACCTCCTCGAAAAGCGCGGTGTCCTTCACGGGCGCCAGCGGCGCCGGGCGCGGAATCAGACGCAGCACCGACGACATCACCGACGGCGCCGGATGAAACGAGCCGGGCTTCACGTCGAACAGAATGGCTGCCTCCGCGTGTTGCGCGACGGCGACGGTCAGCCGCCCGTAAACACGGCTCCCGGGCGGCGCCGTGATTCGCTTGGCCATCTCGCGCTGGATCATGACGACCGCCCGCGCGACGGCGCCGGCCCGTCCCGCCGCGAGCAGCGCCAGGATCAGCGCGCTGGCGATCTGGTACGGCAGGTTCCCGACGACGACCAGCGGGCGTCCCACGCGGCGCGCCTCGGCGACGAAATCGAAATGCGTCGCGTCCGCCGCGCGCACCACGACCTGCTCACCCGGGACGTCGGCCTCCAGGACGGCGACCATGTCCGGGTCGCGCTCGATCGCGACGATCTGGGCGGGCGGCGGCGACAGTTCGGCCAGCGCCCGCGTGAGCGCGCCCAGCCCGGCGCCGATCTCGACGACCACGTCGTCAGCGGTCGCTTGCGTCGCGGCGGCGATACGCGCCAGCACCGATCGGTCCCGCAGGAAGTTCTGGCCCCAGGACTTTTTCGCGCCCAGCCCGTGCCGCGCGAGCGTCCGGCGCGGATCCTCGCCCGCGGACATCAAGTCCGAACGAGCGTCGCGCCGGGCTGCAGCGGCAGCCCGGGCGTCAACGGCAGGCCAGGATCAACGGCCAGGTCCAGGCCGGCGCGCTGCCCGCGCGCGAACAGCGCCGAGCCTTCGGCGGCAATCATGGCGGCGTTGTCGGTACACCGTTTGGGGGGCGGGATGAAGAGCGCGAAGCCGTCCGCCTTGGCCGCCTCGCCAAGCGCGTTGCGCAGGCCACGGTTGGCCGCGACGCCGCCGCACACGATCAGCGTGTCCAGCCCTTCCTTGACCAGCGCGCGCCGCGACTTGCGCACCAGCACGTCGACGACCGCGGCCTGAAAGCTCGCACAGAAATCCGCCAGCGACTGCCCCTCGGGCACGCCCGTTTGCGCCAGGCGCGTCGCCACGGCGGTCTTCAGCCCCGAAAAGCTGAAGTCCAGGTCGTCGCGGCCCGGCAGCGCGCGCGGCAAGTCGACGGCGCCGGGGTTGCCCGTCGCCGCCAGCTTGTCGATCTTCACGCCGCCCGGGTACCCGAGGCCCAGCAGCTTGCCGACCTTGTCGAAGGCCTCGCCCGCGGCGTCGTCACGCGTCGACCCCAAAAGGCGCGTCTGTCCGGGCTGCTCGACGCGAATGAGCGCGGTGTGCCCACCCGACACCAGCAGCGCGAGGTGCGGGAACTTGGGGACGTTCTCGGCCTCCAAGAACACCGCCGCCAGGTGGCCCGCCAGGTGGTTCACACCGATGAGCGGCTTGCCCACCGCGAAGGCCAGCGACTTGGCCGTCTCGACGCCGACCAGCAGTGCGCCGACCAGCCCCGGCCCGCAGGTCACGGCGATGGCGTCCAGATCACCGAAGCCGATGCCGGCGTCCGCCACCGCGCGGCGCAACACCGGAACGATCGTCGCCAGGTGCTGGCGCGAAGCCACCTCCGGCACGACGCCGCCGTATTCCGCGTGCACCAGAATCTGCGAGGCGACGACGTCCGCGCGCACGTGGCGGCCGTCCTCGACGACGGCCGCCGCGGTCTCGTCGCACGAGGTCTCGATCCCCAGGACCAGCATCAGGGCTTCCCCAGCCGTTCGACGATTGCCTGCACCTCGCTGGCCTTCGGGCCGTGCGGCTGCAGCTCGAGATATCGCTGATAGGCGTGCTTGGCTTCGCTCATTTCTCCGGCGTCCTGGTGAATGCCCCCGATGACGAGATACGCGTCCGCGAGCCTGGCGTCCAGCTTGACCGCACGCTCGGCAGCCGCCAGCGCTTCTGGGCGGCGGTTGCGGTTGAAGAGCACGTGCGCCAGATAGCCGTTGGCCTCTGCGGAGTCGGGATTCGCGTCGCGCGCGGCCGTGCACGCCGCCTCGGCGTCCTTCATGCGCGCCTCCTGGTATGACCCGCGGCAGGCAGCCAGCAGCGCCGGCGCCTCGGCGGCCCAGGTGCGGGCCAGCTTGGGGTCGGCGACCCGCTCGTCGATGCCGTCGCGCGCCACGACCGCGGTCCGTTGCACATCCAGCTCCGCCCTTGCGGCGGGGGCTGGCGGGGGCACCGCGGGCGCGGGCTGAGCCGGAGCCGCGGCGGCGGCGAGCTCGCCCGCAGGGCTTTGCCCGTCACCGGAATTCGCCCGATGGTAGACGCCCAGCAACGTCGCGCCGACGACCAGCACGCCGACGACCGTCACGCCTCCCAGCAGCAGGCCGCGGCGCCGCGTCGAGGGTTCCAGATCCTCGGGAACGGCGCGGCCGTTGAACCGCTGGACTTCGATGACGTGCTCGATCGCCGTCGCGCGCACCAGCTCCGTCGTCGAGCGCGCGGACGGTTCCGGCAGCGGCCCGTCGAGCAGCGGCGGCGGTTCATCCAGCGCGCGCGCGCTGCCGGGCGGCGTCAGCGACTGAGACGGCCGCACGAATGAGCGGGCGTTCTCCTCGCGAAGGTGGGCCAGGCGCTCCTCGGCCGCGGGTGAGTGCCGCGCGCGCGGGCTCGCCGCACGAACGGTGATCTCGCCGGATGCGAAGCGGTTCTCCGCCGTCGTCGGCAGCGCGGCGTCGTCTCGATTCGCTGATTCGACGGCGGCCTCGGACGGAGCTTCACCGCCGGCAGCCGCGCCGGTCTGCGATGCCGGCTGCCCGGACGACGACGCCACCGCGCCCAAACCCTGCAGGGTCGGCGGGCGAGACGTGGGCGGCGCGGCGGTGGCCGCCGGAGCGGGCTCGCGTGGCGGAAGCTCGGTCCAGGGAGCCGGCTCTGCCGCCTCTTCGGCGTTCAGGCGATCCGTGAACCGCGCCTTCATCTCGTCGTCGAGGCCCTCTGGGGCGCCGTCGCCCGGCGGGTCCAAGGGCTCCGTGACAGACGGCGGCACGCGCCGCGGTGATTCGGGAAGCACACCGAACAGCTCGCGCTCGGTGCGGGGCGGCGCCCGGAAAGGTCCAGCCGCGTCCGACAGCCAGCCGTCCATGTCGCTGCCTACGATGTCGTCGTCGGAAATCGACAGGCGCGCGTCGTGGATGATCCGCTCGTGACACAGGCGGCTGATGATCGCCGCCGCGTGCAGGTCGGGCATCGCGCTGTCGTCAATCACCTGCAGCAGCGTCCGGCCGCCGTCGAAAAGGCGCAGCACCCGGTTCACTTCGTCGGGGATGTCGGCCAGCCGCTCGGCAAGCATCCGGTAGTCGACCTCGAAGATCGTGTCCAGCGCGGGCAAGCCGGCCAGCAGCCGCTGCCACTCGTCGACGCGGGCCAGCGCCTCGATCAAGAGCTCCTGCGGTCGCGTCTCGACGATGTCCTTGCGCCGGATGCTCTTCCACTCGACCTCGAGTTGCCCCACGGTCCAGCAGAACAGTCGGTAAACCGCGTCGCGCCCGGATAGCCGGCCGACCTCGGCGTCGACGACGTTCCCCTGTCGAAAGAAGATCTCGCCGCGCACGCCGGTCGGCGCGGTGATGGACGCGACGCCCGACTTCTGGTGCGCGGCGACTGCCCGCACGAGATCGACCAGGGGCACGTCGGCGATGTCGCTGACGAAGCGTTCGCGCCCCGTGTCTCCGCCGGCACCGCTGGCCGACAGCTCGAGACGTTCGCGCTCCCGCCTCTGAAGAAGCGCCTTCGCGCGAGCAACGACCTCTTGGACGTAGATCGGCTTGACGACGAAATCGTCCGCGCCCGCCTCGAGGCCGCGCGTCTTGCTCTCGAGACCCGGGTCCGAGATCAGGACGACGGCGGGAGGCAGGTGGTCGGTCAGCTGCTTGGCGCGCCGGCAGATCTCGAGCCCGCTGGCACCGGCGATCACCAGGTCTGGACCGTCGTCGAGCCGTCGAAACGCTTCGTCGACGGTGCTGGCCAGGCCGACGGCGAACCCTGCATGGCGAAGGCTGTGGTCGAGGATTCCGCGCAGCGCTTCGTCCTCCTCCACGATCAGGATCGTCTGCGCCGCCCGCTCCGGTCTGCTCTGCGTGTCCATGTCGCCGCTATCGCTCTCGCGCCTGTCGTTCCGCAGTATATGCGCCTCTACCCGCGGTCTCGTGTATCACGCAAAATGACAATCGCTAAGATTCAAGTAATTCCGGGGCGTGCCGCGCCAGGATGCGCGCGACCGGCGCGAACTCCGCGGGCGCCTGAGCCATCGCCTGGCGGATATAGCCGGCGGTCGCCGGGATCCACCGCAGGAACGACGGGTTCTTGCGGACGCGGTCGATGAAGATGAACCGTCCAATGTCCTTCATCTTCCGTTGCAGCGTCTGCAGCAAGAACAGCCGCCTGAACCCGGCCTCATCGGTGAGCCCGGCGGCCCGCACGAAGGCGCCGACCAGCTCGTCCAGCTCGTCGGGCGCCAAGACGACATACGAATCGCGGAGCAGCGCCACCAGGTCGTAAGCCTCGGTTCCGAGCAGGGCGTCCTGGAAATCGATCACCCGCAACTGCGGTGGAACGTCACGGCCGCCGCCGACGACCATCAGGTTCCGGCTCTGGAAGTCCCGGTGCACCAGGACGACTGGCAGGTTAGCGAGTGTGCCCGCGAGCCAGTCGAACGCCGCGTCCAGGTCCGCCCGTTCGGTGTCGGCGAGCTTGGCGCCGCGTTCCGCCTCCAGGTACCACTCGCGAAAATGGTCCAGCTCCCAGCGCAGGAGCGTCCGATCGAATCGTCGAGAGAACGCGATGCAGTCCGCCGCCTTGTTCCGCCGCCCCAGCGCCTGGATCTGGACGATGTGCTCGATAGCGGCCCGATAAAAGCGCTGGCGCTCGGGACGGCTCCCGTTCGTCACCACGGATTCAAACGTTCGGTCGCCCAGGTCTTCCAGGGCCACCAGACCGCGAGCCATGTCCGCCTTGTACACGCGCGGCACGGGGATAGCCCCGGCGGCGAGGTAGCGCTGGACGTTCAGAAACGGCAGCTCCGGAGGTACCGCCCCGGCCGTCGCCTCCTCGGACTTCAGCGGCTCGTCGGGCAGCTCCATGATGACGACGCTTTCCGGCGAGCCGCCCCGGATGCGAACCCGGTGGTAGCGCCGCGTCGAGGCGTCGCCCACCATCGTTTCGACAATCGCCGTCGTTCCGCCGGTGATCTCGCGGACGAAGGGGACCAACACCTCGGGCAGCAGCGCCTGTTCGAGCATGGCGGCCGTGATAATACGTGGGCTGTGGGGCCCGCGACAGTGGAGACCAGCGCATATGCCGCGTTGCAGGCGCTTGCGGCGCAGTTTGCGACCCCACTGGATGCCGACCACGCCGCCGCGTTGCTGAGGTTCTCGGAGTTGCTGATGACCTGGAACGCTCGGATCAACCTCACCGGGGCACACACAGTCGACGAGCTGATCGCGGAGCACCTGCCCGACGCATTCGCTCTCAGCCGCGCCATCAGCGGTCCCGCGGAGGTCGTCGACGTCGGCAGTGGGGGCGGACTCCCGGCCCTCCCCTTGGCCATCCTCCGACCCGACCTTCGGCTCAAGCTCGTCGAGCCGCTGGCCAAGAAGGTGGCCTTCTTGAGGACGGCCGTCCGCGAGCTCGGGCTCGCGTCGGTCTCGGTCGAAGCGGCGCGTGCTGAGGCGCTGCCGGCCCGGGCGTTCGACGTGGCCATGTCGCGGGCGACTTTTCCGCCGGCGGAGTGGCTTGCGGTCGCGCGCCGCCTGGTTCGGGCGGCCGGACGCATCATGGTCCTCACCGTCCCCGGGACCGACCTGCCAGGCCGACGCACGAGCTACTTGGGGAACCGCCGGACGCTCATCGAGGTTCCGGCGGAGGAATGTTCCACGTGAAACATCCGTCGGGAATGTTCCACGTGGAACATGGGGGGCGAGCACATGCAGCACCTTGACGAACTGCTAGCGGCCGAGCTCGACGACCTCGACCGCGTCCAGGCACGCCGCTCCTGCCCCGAGCTCTCCGGCCGGTCTCGCGTCCACGTCTCCGTTGCCTCCCGCCCCGCCCTTTCCTTTGCCTCGAACGACTACCTGAACCTGGCAGCCGACCCACGCGTGGCCGCGGCTGCAGCGGAAACTGCCCAGCGCGAGGGGTACGGCGCCTCCGCCGCGAGACTCGTCTCCGGCGACCTCCCGGCGCACCGGGAGCTGGAACGACGGCTCGCCTCGTTCCTCGACCGACCCGCCGCCCTCGTCTTCCCTTCCGGCTACCAGGCCAACCTCGGCGTCGTTACCGCCCTCGCGGGCCCCGACGACCTGATCGTCTCGGATGCCTTGAACCACGCCAGCCTGATCGACGGCTGCCGGCTGTCCCGCGCCCGAGTTGCCGTTTTCCCGCATGCGAGCGCCGCGGGGGCGGCCGCCGCCCTGGCGAGCGCGCCCTCTGCCCGACGGCGGCTCCTGGTCACCGAGTCCCTCTTCAGTATGGACGGCGACGCGGCCCCTCTCGCGGACCTGGCCGAGGTGGCCCGGAACAGTGACGCCATTCTCGTCGTCGACGAGGCGCACGCCCTGGGCGTGCACGGGCCCGCGGGCCGTGGCCTTTGCGCCGGCGCCGGGGTCGTTCCGGACGTCCTGGTTGGAACATTGGGCAAAGCGTTCGGCGCGGGGGGTGGATTCATCGCCGGCAGCACCCTCTTGCGCGAATACCTGGTCAATCGGGCCCGCACCTTCATCTTCACCACCGCCCTCCCCGCCCCGGTCGCCGCAGCCGCCGCCCGCGCCCTGGAGATCGCCGCCGGCCCGGAAGGCGACCAGCGGCGCGCCACCCTGGCCGCCCTCGGCCGCGAGCTTGGCGAACGCCTGGCAGCGCTCGGCGGGCACAATCCCGGAGGTCAGCCCCCGATTGGACCCATCTTCCCGTTCCTGCTCGGCGCAAACGACCGGGCGCTGGCGGTCTCTGCGGAGCTGCGCCGCCGCGACATCTTCGTGCCCGCCATCCGCCCGCCGACCGTCCCCGCCGGGACAGCGCGCCTGCGCATCACCCTGTCGGCAGGCCACGCTTCCCAGGACCTGCAGCGCCTGACCGACGTTCTTGCGGAGCTAGCGCGGTGACCGGCGAGCTGCGCGGCCTCTTCGTCACGGGGACCGACACGGGGGTTGGCAAGACCACCGTCGCCGCGGGCCTGGCCCGTTACGCCCGCCGGATCGGGCGCCGGCCCGTCCCATTCAAGCCCGCCGAGACGGGGTGCGCCCCCGACGCGCAAGACGCCCGGTTGCTGTGGGAAGCCGCAGACACCTCCGTCGACCCTCGGGACGTCTGCTTGTACCGGTTCGCGCTGCCCGCTGCGCCGGCTCAGGCCGCCGGGGCAGCGGGCACCCGTCTGTCGCTCGATGCCGTGGCCGCCGCGGCTGCAGCACTGGCCGACCGCGGTGACTTCCTGATCGTCGAGGGCGCCGGCGGGCTACTCGTTCCTTACGGAGACGATTGGACGGCTGCGGAGCTCATCGAGCGGTTGGGCCTGCGCGTCCTCGTCGTGGCGCGAACAGCGCTTGGGACGATCAACCACTCAGCGCTCACCGTGCGCGAGCTTCGACGCCGGGGCCTCTCGATCGCCGGGCTTCTCCTCAACCAAACCACTCCGGAGACTGCGCCGCACGAGCCCGGCAGTGTTCCCTTCATCGCGGCGGCGACCGGGCTCCAGCCGCTGGGCCCGATGCCCTGGATCGCGCCACCCGCGGACCCAGACCGGCTGGCGGACGCCCTCGTCAGTTCGGTGGGCGCAGCTGCGCTGGCAACGCTGATCGGCCTGTAGCCGGACTTCAGGGTGCGCTGGTCTGGTCGGTCCGCGTCTTCGGGTAAATCACGACGCGGCGGAACAGGCCTTCCCCGTCGGACTCCGTCCGGACCGCGGGGTGGTCGGCCAAGGTGACGTGGACAATGCGGCGGTCGTGCGGGTTCATCGGCTCGACGGGAACCGGACGGCCGGTCTTGATGGCCTTGTCCGCCAATCGCCGGGCCAGGTCCGCCAGCGAATCCTCCCGGCGGCCGCGGTAACCTTCGGCGTCGACCGTGACGCCCGGGCCCTCGTTGGGCTTCTTGCTGATCATCCGGTTGATGACGTACTGCAACGCGTCGAGCGTTGCGCCCTTCTTCCCGATAATCAGACCCGACTCGGCGCCATGCGCGTCGAGGAAGATGCGCTCCCCGTCGTCGAAGGCGCTCACCTCGGCCTCGATCCCCATCCGTTCCAAGATCTCCCGCAGGACGTTCGCGGCAGCCTCACGCTTCTCTGACAGGGCAGTCGTCGTTTCCATCGACATCTCTTCGGGGCTAGAAAGTGAAGCTGGCGATCGGCGCCGGCAACGGCGGTGGCGCCGCGGCCTGCGGAATCGCGTCCACGTGCCGCAAGACCGCCTTTACAGGCTTGGTCGCCGGTAACGCAACGCGTGGCCGCGGCACCGTCGCCACGGCCGCGGCCGGCTTACGGGCCGCGCTGGTCGCGGCTGGGGTCTTGCTCGCCTTCCCGGCGGGCTTTCCCGCGGGGCTCCTCAATGGACGCGCCTTTGCCATCGAGCAGCCGAAGCTACTTCCGCGCGGGGCGGCCTGTCAACAGCCCCGCTTGTCTTCCGGGGTTACGGCCCCTATGCTTCTCGCTCCGGCGCGGTGCGCCGCCAGCAATGATCGATCTGACTGTCGGACAGGGAGATCCATCCGCCGAACTCGTCGACGCGCTCGTCGTCATATGCGGTGAAGGCGACCTGGACGGCTCGCTGGTCCACCAGCTGGACGCCAAGCTCTCCGGCGTCTTGAGCCGTGCGGTCACCGAAGAGCGGTTTCGAGCCAAGCCCGGCCAGCTCCTCAGCCTTCACGTCAGCGGCCGCCTCGAGGCGCGGCGCCTCATCCTGGTCGGGGCAGGCTCGCTTGCCCGCGATCCCGCCCGCGTCCTGAGGGGCGCCGCCGGAAGCGCGGTCCGCGCCGCCTCGGCCGCCGGCGCCACCAGAGCCGCCATCGCCTGGTGCACGGGCGACGGGCCGGCGCCGCTGCAGGCGATTGCAGAGGGAGCGCTGCTCGGCACATACCGTTTCGACAAGTACCTGACCGGGGACCGTGCCCAACCGTCGTCACTCGCGGCGGTGACGCTGCACGCGCCGTCGGTCGTCAGTGACGCGGCGGCCACGCTGGCCCGCGCGCGAACGACGGCGCGCGCCGTTGCTCGCGCGCGTGATCTCGTCAATGAGCCCGCCGGGTACCTGACCCCCACGCGAATCGCAGCCGCCGCAGAGACCTGGGCCACGCAGGCGGGGATGAATGTCGAAATCCGTGGTCGCGCCGAGTGCACGGGCTTGGGCATGGGCCTTTTTCTCGCCGTTGCGCAGGGCTCCGACGAGGAGCCGCGCTTCATTCACCTTTCCTGGAAGCCAGCCAATGCGCGTCGCCGCGTCGTTCTCATTGGCAAAGGCGTGACGTTCGATTCCGGCGGCCTCTCATTGAAGACCAACGAAGGCATGTTGGACATGAAGACCGACATGGCTGGTGCGGCAGCCGTGCTCGCGGCGGCCGTTGCGGCAGCTGAAGAGAAGCTGCCTGTCGAGATTCACGCGCTCGCCGCTTGCACGGAAAACATGCCGTCGGGCCGTTCGTACAAACTGGGCGACGTATTGCGCTCGATGGACGGCAAGACCGTCGAGATCAACAACACCGACGCTGAGGGACGGCTCACGTTGGCGGACGCCATCACGTATGGGCTGCGGCTGAATCCCGACGCTCTTTTGGATTTCGCGACGCTGACGGGCGCGTGCATGGTTGCGCTGGGTCCTCACATTGCCGGCGTGATGAGCAATGACGACGCGCTCGCAAACACATTCCTCGCCGCAGGCGAGCTGGCGGGCGAGGAGATGTGGCGATTGCCGCTGCCGCCTCGCCTTGCGGAACAGCTGAAATCGGACGTCGCCGACATGCGCAACACAGGCGAACGCTGGGGCGGCGCGCTCACGGCCGGGCTGTTCTTGAAGGAGTTCGTCGGAACAACGCCGTGGGTGCACGTGGACATTGCCGGCCCATCCAGCGCCGGTAAAGACCACGGCCACGTCGGCAAAGGAGGGACGGGCTTTGCGGTCGCGTCCATCCTTGAATACCTGCGCGACAACGCAAGCTGACAATGAATTGACACGCCCGAAAAGGGCGTTCAGCAAGTCGGGAATGCATTGATTCCTGGCGTCGGCTGTGATAGATTTCGCGGGCCTTGAAAACCGTCTTCAACAAGGAGTCTACGTAGTCATGGAGCCGACTTTCAGAGTGGGTGATTTGGCCGTCTATCCGGCCCACGGTGTGGCGCAGATTGTCGGCATCGAGACGCGTGAGATCTCGGGTAACAAGCAGACGTTCTACATCCTCAAAATCCTCGAGAACGGGATGAAGATCATGATCCCGACGCGCAACGCTGGCGCGGTCGGTTTGCGCGAGTTGATCCGTGCCGACGAGGTCGACGAAGTTTTCGAGATCCTGAAGAGTCGTGAAGTTGCGGTTGAAGGTCAGACCTGGAACCGCCGCTATCGCGAGTACATGGAGAAGATCAAGACCGGCTCGGTCTTCGAGATCGCGGAAGTGTTGCGCGACCTGCAGCGGCTGAAGGGCGACAAAGAGCTCTCGTTCGGCGAGCGCAAGATGCTCGACACCGCGCGCACGCTGCTCATCAAGGAGATCGCCGTCGCGACGAAGTCCAAAGAGGTCAAGATCGAGGAGAAGCTGGACCGCATCTTCTCCTGCTGACGCCCGCAGGCGATCAGCCAGCCCCGGCCCGGACGCTGTCCGCGCCGGGGTTTTTTCATTTTGGGAGAAACCGCGAGCGCTGCGGGCCGATACCTGGCTGTCCATTTCGGACACGAAGGGAGGCGCCCATG
>JBJMQQ010000182.1:0-12390 GCA_045802645.1 Polyangia bacterium | reverse complement strand
GTGAGCGCATTTTCGAGCTTCTACCCGGCCTGGATCGCGATGCGGGTCACCCCGCGGCAGGCGATGGCGGAAGAGGAATAAGGAGGAGTCGCCATGTCCAAGCTGTCCGTCGACCTCACCATCGCGTTCCGCAATCTGATCCAGCACCGGCGGCGCTCCCTGTTCCTGGGCTCGGCGATCGCCGCCGTGACGGCGCTGCTGGTCCTGTTGAACGGCCTGTCGACCGGCGTGCGCGAGACGATGATCGACACCGCCACGACGCTGACCACTGGGCACGTCAACGTGGGCGGCTTCTACAAGGTCACCGCGGGCCAGGCCGCGCCGGTCGTCACCGACTACAAGAAGGTGCTCGACGTCGTGAAAAAGACCGTCCCCGAGATGTCCTTCGCCGTCCAGCGCGGCCGCGGCTGGGCCAAGCTGGTCTCGGACACCGGGTCCATGCAGGCGGGCGTCACCGGCATCGACATTCGCAACGAGCCCAAGTTCGCCTCCGTGCTGCAGATGGTGAGCGGCAACCTGAACGACCTGGCCCAGCCGGGCACAATCCTGCTGTTCGACAACCAGGCCGACAAGCTGGGCGTCAAGGTTGGCGACGCGCTGACGATCTCGGCGCCGACCACGCGCGGCACGAACAACACCGTCGACGTGCGCGTCGTGGGGATCGCGCACAGCCTGGGCTTGCTGAGCACCTGGAACACGTTCATCCCGATCGAGAGCCTGCGGGCGCTGTATCAGTTGAACCAGGACTCGACGGGCGTCATCCAGATCATGCTGGACCGCAAGGACTTCGACAAGATCCCGGCCATCGCCGGGCGGCTGCGCCAGTCGCTGGACCAGGCCGGCTTCCGCGTGATGGAGCCCGACCCGCGCGCCTTCTGGATGAAGTTCCAGTCCGTCGCGCGCGAGGACTGGACGGGGCAAAAGCTGGACGTGACGAACTGGGAGGACGAGATCTCGTTCATGACCTGGACGCTGAAGGCGCTGCAGGGCATGTCCGTGGTCCTGATCGCGATCCTGATTGCGATCATCATCATCGGCATCATGAACACCATGTGGATCGCCATCCGGGAGCGGACGCGCGAGATCGGCACGCTGCGCGCCATCGGGATGCAGCGGGGCGAGGTGCTGTGGATGTTCCTGCTGGAGTCGCTGATGCTGGGGCTTCTGGCGACGGTGGCGGGCGCGCTCTTCGGCGCGGCGGCGGCCGCGGGCCTGAACGCGGCCCACATCCCGGTGCCGCACGGGTTGCAGTTCTTCCTGATGTCGCCGCACCTGCACCTGTCGGTGCACGGCTCGCTGCTCGTCTCGGCGATCATCGCGATCACGATCGTGACCGGCGTGGCCGCGTTCTACCCGTCGCTGAAGGCCGCGCGCCTGCGCCCGGTCGTCGCGATGTCGCACTTTGGATGAGGAGCCCGCGATGAAAGCCTCGATGTACGTCCGCCGGACGGCGCTGGCCGTCGCCCTGATCTTGAACCTGGTCTCCGGGCTGGGCGCCGCGCGCCGGGCCGAGGCCGCGCTGACGTCGCCGGAGATGGTCGAGCTGCTGAAGCAGGTCGACGACCGCCAGAAGAACAACGGCGACTGGCGCGCGCAGGCCTACCTGGAACAGAAGGAAAAGGACAAGGTCGACACCGTCTACAACACCGAGTACTACCGGCGGTCCGCAGACCAGAAGTTCATGATCCTGTTCACGGCGCCGAAGTCGTCGGCCGGGCAGGGCTACCTGCGCATCGACAAGAACCTATGGTTCTACGACCCGTCCGTCGGCAAGTGGGAGCGGCGGACCGAGCGCGAGCGGATCGGCGGCACGAACTCGCGGCGCTCCGACTTCGACGAGTCGCGGCTGGCGGAAGAGTACGATCCGACGGACGAAGGCGAAGAAAAGCTGGGCGCCTACACGGCGCACAAGCTGCTGCTGAAGGGCAAGCCCGGGCAGGACCTGGCGTTCCCGATCATCCGGATCTGGATCGACAAGGACACCAAGAACATCCTCAAGCGGCAAGAGTACGCGCTGTCGGGGCGCCTGCTGCGCACGTCCTACTACCCGAAGTGGAAGAAGATCTACAGCTCGTCGAAGAAGGGCGAGGTCTGGTACCCGGAGGAGATCCGTTTTTACGACGAGGTCGAGAAGGCCAATCAGACGCTGGTGCTGATCAAGGCAGTCGATCCCAGCGCGCTGCCGACGAACCTGTTCACGAAGGCCTGGCTCGAGAGCAAGAGCCGATGAGGGGGCCGGCGATCACCGCCGCGCTCTTCACGCTGCTGGTGGGCGCAGCGGCCTCCGCCCAGAACCTGGGCGATCGCCCCAGCGAGCAGGACCTGTTTGGCGGTGGCGCGACGCCGCCCGCTGCGCCTGCTGCCGCCCCTCCCGCGACGACAAACGCCGCGACGACAAAGGCCGCTCCACCTGCCCCGCCCGCTCCGGCGAACGCGCAGCCGAGCGAGCCCCCCGCGGCGTCCACCGAGGGAACGTCGCGCGACCAGGACATCCTGGGCAAGGGGGACGAGGCGAAGTTCCTGTCGGACTTCGTGGCGCCCGAGAACCCGCTGCAGATCGGCGGGCAGCTTTACTTGCGCGCGCAGACGACGGCCTCCGCCCACCAGAACCCGGGCGACTGGTCGCTGTCGGCGCCCAGCTTGCTGGACCTGTACCTGGACGCGCGACCGAACCCGCGCGTGCGCGCCTTCATCCTGGGGCGCATGGCGTACGACCCGACGCTGGCGGCCACCGACATGGTCAACACGGCTGGAATGGATACGAACGGCGCGCTGGCCGGCACGACCACGCCGACGGGGTTCTCGACGTTCAGCAACAAGCGCGGTCCCACGTCGCTGCTGGATCAGATGTGGATCCGGTTCGACATCCTGCAGAAGGTGTTCGTCACGACCGGCAAGCAGCACGTCCACTTCGGGACCGGGCGTTTCTGGCAGCCCACCGACTACCTGCACCCCGTGAAGCGCAACCCGCTGGACGTCTTCGACGCGCGTGGTGGCGTGACGATGATCAAGGTCAACGTCCCGTGGGAGGAACAGGGGTGGAACTTCTCCGGCTTCGCCATCACCGAAGATCCCAACGTGGAGACGAACACGCTCGGCAAGGTCGCCGGCGCCGCCCGCGCCGAGGTGGTCCTGGCGGGCGTCGAGCTGGGGGCCGACATCTTTGCGCACAAGGGCGAGCGCCCGCGCTATGGGTTCGATTTCTCGACGGGCATCTGGGACTTCGACGTCTACGGCGAGATGGCGCTGCGGCCCGGTGCGGACTTCCTGCACTACGATCCCGCGCTGATGGCCGTCGGGACGTACACGGGTTACGAGACGCAGATCGTCGGCGGCATCAACTACTCGCGCAAGTACAACGACAACGACGCCTGGACCGTCGGCGCCGAATACTTCTACAACCACCCGGGCTACTCCAGCGCGTCGATCTACCCGCAGGCGTTCCAGTACGTGGTCGACCACCCGAACGCGGTGTCCAACCCCTTCGCGCTGTTCCCGTTCTTTTATCTGGGCCAGCACTACGCGGCGCTGTTCGCGAGCTTTCCGGCCCCGTACTCGTGGAACTACACCTCGTTCACCGTCTCGACGCTGGGCAACCTGTCCGACAAGTCATTCGTCAGCCGCGTCGATTACTCGGTGACGGTGCTGACCCACCTGTCCTTCGAGGCATTCGTCGACGTCCACTACGGAAACGTCGGCGGCGAGTTCCGCTTCGAGCTCCCGCCCAGCCTCGCCGCCCAGCTCGGCCCAAACGCCAGCGCCCTCAGCCGCTACCCCATCGTCGACCTGGGCGCCGCGCTCCGTATCAAGATCTGACGCAAGCTGGATCGGACGTTCGAACTCGAACACGCTCTCGCCCATGCCGCGGCGTGACCGCGGACGTCCGCGTCCGTCTCCCGGGCTAGAAGTCGGCGGGGTCGTTGTCGGGCAACCCCTTCTTGGGGCGCGGGATGCCGTAGCCGTCGAGCTTGGTCAGGAAGGTGCGGCGGGGGATGCCGAGGAGCTTGGCGGCGCGGCTCTGGTTGCCGGCGCAGGCGTTCAGGGCGGCGATGATGCGTTCGCGTTCGGCGGCGTTGGTCGCGCCGCGCGCCGCGCGCGCGGGCGAGGGGACGTCGACACGCCCGGCGTCGACCTGCTGCCGTGGCGTCGGCGCAGCCAGCTTGTAGGCGTCGAGGAGCGGCGGTGGCGTTCCGGGAGGCGGCGGCGGCGCCGGCCGACTGAGCTTCTCCATGGGCAGATGCTCGGTCCCGATGACGGCGCCGCTGTTCAGCAGCACGGCGCGCTCGACGATGTTCTTCAGCTCGCGCACGTTGCCGGGCCACGAATAGGACTCGAGCAGCATCAGGATCGGCGCCGGGAAGATGGGCGGCGCGCGCCCCAGGTCCCGGCAGATCTGACGCGCGAACGTCTCGGCCAGCGGTCGGATCTCGTCGAGGCGGTCGCGCAGCGGCGGGATCGTCAGCGTGATCCCCGCCAGCCGGAAATAGAGGTCCTGGCGAAAAGATCCGCGGCCGATCTCGGTCTCGAGGTCGCGGTTGGTCGCCGCGATGAAGCGCAGGTCCACCCGCCGCGGGCGCACGCTGCCGAGGCGCGTGACCTCCCGGGTCTCGAGGACGCGCAGCAGCTTGGCCTGCGTCGCCATCGGCAGCTCGCCGACCTCGTCGAGAAACAGCGTGCCGTTGGCCGCCGTTTCCATGAGGCCAGGCTTGGCCTGCACGGCGCCGGTGAACGCCCCCCGCTCGTGGCCGAAGAGCTCACTTTCCAGCAGCGTCTCCGACAGCGCCGCGCAGTTGAGGCACACGTACGGGCCGTCGCGCCGGGGCGACGCCCGATGCACCGTCTCGGCCAGCAGCTCCTTGCCGACGCCGGTCTCGCCGGTGATGAGGACGTTGATCGTCCCGGCGGCGGCGCGTTCGGCGAGCGCGTGCACCCGCTGCATGGCCACACCGCGCGGCGGGACCGGCGACTCCGTCGCGGTGATCGAGCCCGGCAACGTCTCGGGGCGCGCGTCCCCGACGGGCGCCGTTCGCCGCTGCACGATCAGGACAGTGGAGCCGATCTGCACCGTGTCGCCGATCCGGATCGCGACCCGCTCGCCGCGCGGCACGGGCTGGTCCTTGATCCTTGTTCCGTTCACGCTGCCGAGATCTTCGAGCAGCATGCCTTCCCCGAAGTGCAGGCAGGCGTGCGCGCGCGAGGCCAGCGGGTCGTCGACGCGGACGGCGTTCGTCTCACCGCGGCCGATCGTCAACGTGCCGGACGCCGGCAGGTTGTACGTGGCATACGAATCGCGGCCGACGACCAGAAGGAACGCGCTGGCGGGATCCTGGTCCTCGCTCTGAGCCGCGACCATCGTGGTTCGACCGCGCATGTCCGGCAGTATGTCGACGAGCTGCCTGCGTGAGCAAGCACCACTTTGCGCAAGTTGTGCAGAACTGCGCAACTCGCGCCACGGCCGAGTCGGCCTTCATGTCATTTCAATGAGTTAGCGCTGGCACTGCCCTTGCTAAATGAAAGGGCATGCATCCGGACGAAATGGTCTCTCGGTACGAGTCGGTTCTTTATGCGCGGGCGATGCGGTTGGTGCGGAGCCGGTCGGATGCGTTGGACCTGTTGCAGGACACGTACGAGCGGGCGCTGCGCGGACAGGGGACCTTCCAGCCAGGAACGAACCTTCGGCACTGGCTGATGACGATCATGTACAACCTGTTTCTGGACCGGTGCCGCCGCCAGTCCCGTGAGCCGCGCGCGATGTGCATCGACGAGCACGAGGTCGCCAGCCCCGAGGCTGACGCGCCCGAACCGTGGGAAACCATCACGGACGAACAGATTCACGCGGCGCTCGCCGACCTGGAACGTCCGTTCCGCGAGGTCTACGAGCTGCGCCTCCTCGGCAACTGCAGCTACGACGAGATCGCCGACCGCCTGACGATTCCGCGGTCCACGGTCGGCACGCGCCTGATGCGCGCCCGGCGCAAGCTGCGCGAGACCTTGCTCACCGAGGAAGATCCGCGCTGCGGCACCGGCCGCCGTCTTCCGAAGCCCCTCGCCGGACCCCGAATCGCCGCGTCGACCGCGACATGAGGATCATACCGCCGGTTCTGCTCAGACCGGGTCGCCGTCGGCGTCACGGATGACCGGAGCCGGGAGACCGAGCTCCCGGAGAGGCCCTTCGATGGAAGCCCGGTCGCCGACGATCGTGATCATCGCCGCGTCTGGATCGATCGTGCGAGCCGCCAGCGCCCGCAGGTCGTCGGCGGTGGTGGCCTCCAGGGCGGCGACGAACCGCTTGGGTTCGTCCAGCGGCAGCCCGTAAAGCCCGATCTCGCCGAAGGTCGCGGCGACCCCGCCGGTCGTGGACAGCCCCTCGGCCACCCGCATCAGCAGCGTCGCGCGGGCCTTGGCGTGCTCGTCGGCGGTCACCGGCCGCTCGTGCAGGCCCGCCAGCTCGGCCAGCATCTCGCGCACTGACGGGGCCGTCGATTCGGCGAACACCGACGCGCGCGCCGCGAAGCTGCCCGGCAGGCGCAGGAACGTGAAGCTGGACGCCGCGCCGTAGGTGTACCCGTGCTTTTCGCGCAGGTTGAAGTTCAGGCGGCTGGTGAAGCTGCCGCCCAGGACCGCGTTCAACATCGCGAGGCCGGGCCGGTCCGGGGACAGGCGGTCGGTGCCCGGCGCGGTCAGGCGCACGACGCTCTGGGGCGCACCCGGGCGATCGATGATGCACAGGCGCGGGCGCTGCGGCCAGGCGGGCGGCGACGGCGGCGGCGGAACTGGCCCCGGCGTCCAGGCGCCCAGCGCCGCTTCGAGCCGATCGCGCAGCTGCGCCGGGTCGAAAGCGCCCGCGACCACCAGGAAGGCGTGGTTCGGCCGCCAGTGCGTCGCGTGGAAGGCGCGCGCGTCGGCCAGGGTCAGATGCTCCAGCGTGCGGGCGTATCCTTCGACCGGACGGCCGTACGGGTGCTGCTCGCCGAACAACAGGCGGTCGGAGACGACGCCCACGACCGATTCGGGCTGGTCGCGGCGCTGCACCGCCGACGTGTGCCGGTCGGCCACAACGCGCTCCCAGTCGGTCTCGGCCAGGCGCGGCCGCACCAGCACGTCGCCGGCCAGGTCCAGCGCCGCGAAGAACGTCTCGCCCGGCGATTGCACCGAAAGCTGCGAGCCGTCGCGCCCGCTGCCCAGCCACAGATCGGCGCCCAGGTGCTCCAGCGCGTCGGCGAACGCCAGCGCGTCGCGGTCGCCGGCTCCCTCGTCCAGCATCTCGGCGGTCAGCGACGCCAGGCCCGCCTGCTCGGGGCGGTCCGCGCCCGCGCCGCTGCGGATCATCAGCGCCGCCGAGACGATCGGCGCCACCTCCCGGTGGACGGCCACGACGGGCAGACCGTTCGACAGCGTGAAGCGCGCAGCCGGCGGCACCAGCACGGCGGGCAGCGGCCCGACGGCGGGCGCGGACAGCATCGCGTCCGGCGTCGCGCTCACGCTGACACCGTGTCGGGCAGGGTCTGCATCATCAAGCGTTTGCCGGCCAGCACGCGCGCAAAGGCGTCACGCACGGACGCGCGGGTCGCCGCGCGATAGCGATCGACGTCGCGCTCGGCGCCGTCGGGCGTGCCCAGAACGTACTGATAGTGATTCAGCAGGTCGGCCCGCGTCTGCAGGTGATCGAGGCTCTTGTAGAAATCCGCGAGGTGCGTGTTGCGCGCCCGGGCCAGCTCTTCGTCTGTCGGCCCGTCGGACGCCAGGCGCGCGAGCTGCGTGTCGATGGCGGCGGTGATCTCGTCGAGCCCCCGCCCCGGCTTGGCGGTGGCGCCGACGTGAAACAGGCTGCCCAGCATCAGCGACCCCTGGTAGGCGAAGGCGTCCTGCGCGATGCGCCCGTCGAAGACCAGCGCGCGGTAGAGGCGGCTCGACTTGCCGCCGCCCAGGACGTGAGCGGCCAGGTCCATGTCGGCGTCGCCCGGCGCGAACAGCGCGGGCGAGTGCCACGCAAGGCGCAGGCGCGGCAGCTGCACGCGATCGGTCAGCGTGCGCGTCACGTCGCTCTCCAGGCGCGGCGCGGGCGGGGGCGGGCGCCGTTCGGGGGGCGGCCGCGTCGGCTGCCAGCCGAAGTACTTGTCGACCAGCGCGCGCACCGTGGCGGGGTCGAAGTCTCCCGCGATCGACAGGCTGGCGTTCGAGGGGCGGTAGAAGCGCTCGAAGAACTGGCGCACGTCCTCGACGCTGGCCGCCTCGACATCGGCGTGCGAGCCGATCGTCGGCCAGTGATAGGGGTGCTCGGGCGGGTACATCACCTCGGGCACGACCAGCTCACCGGCACCGTACGGCCGGTTCTCGTACGATTGGCGGCGCTCGTTCTGCACGACCTTGCGCTGGCGATCGAGCTCCTCCAGCGTGATCACGTCGGGCAGGGTCGCCAGCCGATCCGCCTCCAACCACAGGAAGGTCTCGAGCAGGTTGCGCGGGCCGATCTCGTAGTAGTTCGTGCGGTCGTTGCTGGTGGTGCCGTTGTTGTGGCCGCCCCAGCTCTCCATGATCGAATCGAACGACGGATAGGGCGCGTGCCGCGAGCCCATGAACATCAGGTGCTCGAAAAGGTGCGCGAACCCCGTCCGGCCGGGCGATTCGTCCTTGGATCCCACGTGGTACCATAGGTCCACCGCCACGAGCGGGCTGGAGCGATCCGGGTGCAGGATGACGGTGAGGCCGTTGTCCAGCGCGTACGTGTCGAACTCGATCTTGAGCATAGCGACGGGGACGATGCGGAGGCAGAACGGGTGAGCCGAGCTCCCCACCGACGATCGTCATCATGGCACGGATCGGCGGACGTCTCCCGCGTAAAGCGCGCGCGCATCCTTCTGTTTGCGATCCTGGTTGTGGGCGCGGCGGTCGGGCTGCCACGCGCCGCGCGCGCCGACGGTGGAATTCCGGGGTCCCTGGCGATCCTGCTGCCGGGTGATCAGCCGGGGAAGATCGGGCTGGCGACGACGTTCGGGCTCATTCTTTCCGACGACGGCGGGACGAGCTGGCTGTGGACCTGCGAACAGCCCGCGACCACGTCGATGGCGAACATGTACGCCGTCGGCCCGCCGGCCATTGCATCAGGCGGCGTGGGCGATCGGTTCTACGCGCTTTCGCCGTTCGAGGGGCTCGCCTGGTCGGACGACGAGTCCTGCACCTGGCAGACGGCCGGCGGGCTGGCGACCGGATCCACCGTGTCGGACTTCTTCGTCGATCCCAGCGATCCGGCCCACGTGCTGGCCGTCGCCGTGGCGCCTTCTGACGGTGGCGTCGCGGGCGCCGGCGCGGTTTTCGCGTCCACCGACGGGGGAAAGACGTTTGCGGCGGCCCCCCTCTACACGGCTGCCGCGGGCGCGACGATTGTCGGCGTCGAGATCGCGCGCAGTAACCCACGCGTCATCTACGTCTCCACGTACGCGACCACCCCGTCCGGCCGCGCGCCGGTGCTGGCCCGCTCCACCGACGGGGGCGCCAGCTGGACGCCGACGTCCCTGACGACGTCGGTCGGTCCGGCGATCGTGCGCATCCTGGCCGTCGACCCGCAGGACAGCGACGTCGTCTATTTGCGCGTCATCGGCGCGGCCGGCGATGCCGTCGCCGTCGCGCGAAACGGGGGCGGCACGGTCGCGGTGCCGGTCACGTTTGCGCGCGGGCAGCTCAGTGCGTTCGCGCGTCTGAGCAGCGGCACGGTGCTGGCCGGCGCGCTGATCGCCGGTGACGCCGGCGGCACCGAAGGCACGGCTGTTCGGTCGACGGACGGCGGGACGTCGTTTCAGCCCTGGACGACTCTGCCGGCACCCACGCACCTGGTCGGGCTCGCCGAGCGCGTCGAGAACGGCCGCGCGCGCCTTTACCTCTCGGCCAAGAACTACAGCGACGGGTGGGCGCTGGCCGTCTCCGACGACGAAGGGCAGACGGTGACCAAGTTGCTGACCTACGACCAGGTCAAAGGGGTGAAGCCCTGCGCGCGCCAGATCTGTCAGGACACGTGCAACTTCGAGAACATGCAGGGCATCTGGGATCTGTCCGTGTGCGCCGCCAACCCGAGCGGCAGCGGCGGAGGCGGCAGCGGCGGAGGCGGCTCGGGCTCCGGGTGCGGGTGCGGGATCGACCCGACCTCCGCTGGCGCGACGCGCTTGGCCGATGCAGCGGCGGTCGCGCTTCTGTGCCTGTTCGTGCTCAGTTGCACCCGTCGTCGATAAGACCGGAATTCTCGACGGAGATCGCCTCGACAGCCCTCGGGGCGCGGTGTAGATTTCGTTCCTCTTTGTACACGGCATTTCCGTACAAGGCTGGGCCCATAGCTCAGCGGTCAGAGCTGGCGGCTCATAACCGCCTGGTCCCTGGTTCGAATCCAGGTGGGCCCACTCTCGACTACCCGACGATGCCGAGATTCATACGTCTCACGGAGGACGACCGAAGTGCGCGATCAGCTTAAACGACTCGAAGAACTGCAAGCCCATGACGCCCGCATCCAGGAGCTCGAAAATTCTCTGAAGGCGATCCCTGCCAAGCTGGCGGCGACGCAGAACGACCTGGCTCGCGTCGAGGGCCTTCTGGCGGGCGAGCGCCAGGCCCTGGCCGAAACCGAGCGGTACTACAACGAACAAAAGGGCCTCCTGACGGAGGACGAGATCCAGGTCGCCGGCGCGAAGCACAAGCTGTCGCAGGCCAAGAACTCGAAAGAGTACATGGCGGCGCAGCGCGAGATCGATCAGCGGCGCGAAGGATTGACGACGCGCGAAGGTGAGATCGCCAAGCTGGTCGACGCGGTCGAGTCGAAGAAGAAGTTGCTGGCCGAACGCGCCAAGGACGTCGAGACGCTCAAGGCCTCGATCGACAAGGACGGCGAGGCCGCCAAGGCGCGGATGGACGAACTGCAGGGCAAGATCGCCGAAATTCGCGCCGAACGCGACAAGGTGGCTGCCGACGTCAAGCCGGACGTGCTCAAGCGCTACGGCAACATCCGGATGCGCCGCGGCCTGGCCGTCGTCAGCGTTCGCAACGGCACCTGCCAGGGCTGCAACATGAACATCCCGCCGCAGCTCTACATCGTCATTCAGCGCGGCCAGACGATCGAGACCTGCCCGTCGTGCCACCGGATCATCTACTGGGAAGATCTGATGAAGGACGACAACAAGGGCGAGCAGCCCGGCGCGTCGCCCGGCGCGTAACTTCGCCGCTGGGCGAAGCCCAGTTCCGTCAACGCGATCCTGGTATAGTCCCTCCGCTTCGTGCTCGAGCCGGACAGACGGTCGCGGCGAGCCCTTCGGGCGCTCGTCGAGGAAAGTCCGGGCTCCGCAGGGCAGGGTGCTGGCTAACGGCCAGTCGGGGTGACTCGAAGGACAGTGCAACAGAGAACAGACCGCCGGCGCCGCAAGGCGACGGCAAGGGTGAAACGGTGCGGTAAGAGCGCACCGCCCCCTCGGTGACGAGGGGGGCACGGCAAACCCCACCTGGAGCAAGACCGGTACAGGATCGCGGGGCAACCCGCGGCGTGGCCCGCGTCGACGTTCGCGTCGATCTTGAGTTGGTCGCACGAGCCGCTCGGCAACGAGCGGCCCAGAGGAATGACCGTCACCGGCGGAAACGCCGGAACAGAACCCGGCTTACGGACGGCTCGAGCGCGAAGCATTTAGTTGTTAGTGGTCTACTTGTCGTGAGGTGGATGACATCAACCTCAGGCTGAAAACTTTGGAATGTCCCGGCTGCCGGGCGTTACGATGTTCGGCATGTTTGCCCCCCAGACACGTCGGAAGGTCTGCACGAAGAGAATCACGGTCGTCGGTCTGCTCTGCGCCGCCGGCCTTTCCGGCCTCGGCTGCGGGAGTTCGGGCTCGAACGGCGGCGGGACCGGTGGCGCCGGCGTGAGCGTCGGCACCGGTGGTAACTCCGCCACCGGCGGCGCGACGGCGACCGGCGGCGCGCGCGCGACCGGCGGGGCGACAGGCACGGGCGGCGTCAGCGCCACCGGCGGCACGACCGGCGGCGGTGGGAGATCGGCGACGGGCGGCACGACTGGCGGCGGCGGGAGATCGGCGACGGGCGGCACGACTGGCGGCGGCGGGAGATCGGCGACGGGCGGCACCACGGCCGTCGGGGGCGGCACCGGACAAGTCGGCTCGATCGGCGGCTGCCAGATCTTTCCCGCCGACAACCCGTTGAACCAGCCGGTCACCGGGCTGCAGCCCAATGCAAAGGCCACCACCTACCTGGCCGCCATGCACCCGACGACGGCGCTGCACGCCGATTGGGGCGACTATGCCGCCCAGGGCGACTACTACGGCATTCCGTTCACGTCAGGAACCGGCGCGACCGCCGTTCCGACCAACATCACAGACTGGCCAGATGAGAGCGATCCGGCCCCGT
>JBJMQQ010000181.1:0-4646 GCA_045802645.1 Polyangia bacterium | reverse complement strand
GACCCCGAGCTCGTCAACGAGGTGCTGGAGGTGATTCGCGGGCTGGCGTTCGACGACGGGCTGACGATGATCATCGCGACCCATCAGCTCCGGTTCGCGAAGGAGGTGGCGGATCGCATCGTGTTCCTGAGCGGGGGGCGCGTGACGGAAGAGGGGC
Source organism: Polyangia bacterium (assembly GCA_045802645.1). GTDB lineage: Bacteria > Myxococcota_A > Polyangia > Fen-1088 > Fen-1088 > JADGRB01. The sequence continues at coordinate 4,489 of JBJMQQ010000181.1, read as the reverse complement.
TCGCGCGCGAGGTGCTCACGCGGCCGCGCCACCCGCTGACCGCTCGCTTTCTGCGGATCATGGGCGCGGACGACGCGGTGGAAGTCCCGGCGTGACGGTCAAGCGCGCGTTCTCGTTCTCGCCGGAGGAGGGCGTTCCGCCTGCCGTCGCGCCCTTTTCGCACGCGACGCGCTGGGGCGACCTGCTGTTCGTGACGGGCCAGATGCCGACCGATCCGGCCACCGGCAGGCTGGTCGCCGGTGACGTGGTGGCCCAGGCCAACCAGGTCCGCCGCAACCTGGAGGCCGTGCTCGCGCGCTTCTCGCTGACGCTGGAGGACGCGTTGATGGTGCGGGTGTACCTGACGTCGTTCGAGGACTACGCCCCCTTCAACGCCGCCTACGCGGGCTGGTTCAAGGGCCCGCTGCCCAGCCGGACCTGCATCGCGTGCTCGGGGCTGGCCGTCGGCGCCATCGTGGAGATCGACTTGATTGCCGGAATCCCGGCGGGGAGACAGGAGCTATGACCAGGTTGGCGCTGCACCCGAACGAGGGGACCATCAGCGGCGAGCACTATCTGGCCTCGACGCCCGAACAGGTGTCGTGGGGCTGGTTGCCGACCGTCGAGACGCCGTCGCCGCTGACGATGCGGTCGGGTCAGACGGTGACGATCGACACCGTTTCCCACGAGGGGATCCTCGAGGACCAGGGGCGCGACCCGGTCGGGTACTTCGGGGCCTTCGGCGTCCACCGCGACGACGTGCTGCGCGACGCGATCGACATCGCGGCCGAGCACGCCGTCCGCGACGCGCGCGCCAGCGGGCCGCACGTGGTCACGGGACCCATTCGCGTCGGGGGCGCCCAGCCCGGCGACGTGCTGAAGGTGGAGTTCCTGGAGCTCACGCCGCGCGTCCAGTACGGAATCATCTCCAGCCGCCACGGGTATGGATCATTGCCGGGCGAGATGCCGCCGCTGCCGTACGCTGGGTTCGTGTCGGATCCGTCGGACCCGGCGCGGGCGGGCGCCGTCTGCAAGTTCGTTTCGATCGACGGGGATCGCACCGGTAGCCTGTCAGCGGGCGGCGGACGTTCACTTCGCTTTCCGCTGGCGCCGTTCCTGGGGCTGGTCGGTGTCACGCCGGCCACGACGAAGCCGCTTCACTCCGTCCCGCCTGGTCCGTTCGGCGGGAACATGGACGTGCGCGACCTGGTCGCCGGGTCGTCGCTGTATCTGCCGGTGCAGGTCGCCGAGGCCGGCCTGTTCGTCGGCGATCCGCACTACGCGCAGGGGCACGGCGAGGTGGCGCTGACCGCGCTGGAGGCGCCGCTGCGGGCGACGTTACGCGTGACCGTGCTGCCCGCGGCGCAGAGCCGGGCGATCCTGGGGGTGCTCGATCGCCCGTTCGCCGAGACCCCTCAGCACTGGATCGCGGTCGGCCTGCACCGCGACCTGAACGAGGCCTTCCGGCTGGCGGTGCGGGAGGCGCTGCGCGTGCTGAAGGAGATGCACGACGTACCGGCCGACCTGGCCTACGCGTACCTCAGCGCCGCCGGCGACTTCGTGGTCAGCCAGGTCGTCGACGACGTCAAAGGCATCCACTGCCTGATCCGCAAGGCCGATTTCGCCCGCTGGGTGTGACGCTCAGCGGACCGCCTGGGTGGGGTGTAGGGCGGCGGCCGCCTGGTCCACGTCGAAGACGATCTCGTCGACCGAGATCTGCCGGTCGATCGACTTGTTTGCGACAAATAGCTGGGACACGTTCTTGATCCGGACCCGGTCCGCGGGCGTCGGCACGCGATAAAGCGGCTGCGCGCGGCTGTCCGCGATGGCGCTGCGCAATTCGTCGCCGGACAGGGCCGTCGGTCCCTTGTCGCGGAAGACGTTCTGGAACTTCTCCGGTGACTGATGAGCCAGCGTGATCAGCTCCTGGCTGACGCGCAGGATGACCTGGAACGCGGCGGGATTCTTGCGCAGCACTGTCTCGCTGGCGGCCAGGACGCCGACGTCGTCTGACGCGATCTCCTTTTCGTACGCCAGCACATGGGCGCCGTTGCGGATCGCCGAGTTGAAGAACGTCCCGAACGTCGACCAGGCGTCGATCTTGCCGGTCGCGAAAGCGGCTGCCGCGTCGGGCGGCTGAATCGGAACCCGCTCGACCTGGCTGGGCGGAATTGCCAGGTTGCCAAGCGCCTTCAAGAGGATGTAGTCGCCGTGCGCCGCCCAGTTGACGGCCACGCGCTTGCCGACCAGGTCCTTCACGCTGCGGATGCTGCTTTGCGGAGGCGAGATGATGCCGGCCGGGGTGGCGTTGCCCCCGTCGGCGATGCCGTAGATCTTGAAGCGCAGGTTGTGTGACAGCGCGCCGATGATCGGGCTGATCGCGCCGCCCGAGGCGTTGATGGCGCCCGAGTTCATGGCGTCGAAGCTGGCGCTGAACGCGCCCGGCGCCGAGACCCACTCGAGCGTGGCGTTCACCTTGGCCAGCTCGGGCTCGAGGATGTGCTCGCGGCGCGCGTACGCGAAGATGCCGGCGTTGGCCTGATCCGCGAAACGCACCACGATCGGTTCGTAGGCGGGGTGCCCCGCCGCGGACACGTCCGTCGCGACTGGTGTCACGGGAGCGTCCGACTTCGTCCGCTTGCACGACGACCCGGCCGCGAGGGCAGCGGCGACGACGACGTGCGCGAGGTGCAGGTGGCGGTACGGCAACAGGTTCGATCGCATGGTTGGCCCTCGTCTGTCGGCGGTTGGTACGGGAGATGCTCGGAGAACGAACCGCTCATGCATCAAACCCTGTGCCAGGCCGCATTCATGCCGACCCGAACCCGCCGTTCCGCAGCCGGTGCTGCCCGTCGCGCAGTCGACGGGGACCGTTGCTGCCGGAGCAGCAGCGCGCGACCGGAGATCCACCGATGAGACAGCTGTCCGCCCTGGAACCGCTTCCCGCCTCTTCCGCCATCGGCGCAAAGGCGCTGAGGCCGCTACCCTCGGGCGCCGCGTCGTTGCGCGTGCCCCGATTTCTGGGCGTCCGCCCGCGCTCGCGGCGCGCCTCGCTTCTGGTGCGCGTCAGCGTTCCGTTGCTGTTGCTGGCCGGCTGGTGGGTCGGGACGACCACCGGGCGCATCCCGGACAGCGTGCTCGCGTCGCCGCGCGCCGTCGCCGGCGCGCTGGTCGAGCTGCAGCAGACAGGCGAGCTTCGCGAGTTCCTGCTGGCGTCGCTGTCGCGGGCGAGCATGGGGCTGGTGTTGGGCGCCGGCGGGGGTCTGCTGCTGGGCGTGATCGCCGGGCTGACCGCGCTCGGCGAAGAGCTGGTGGACCCCACCATGCAGATGCTGCGCGCCGTGCCCTTCCTGGCGCTGGTTCCGCTGCTGATCTCGTGGTTCGGGATCGACGAGCGCTTCAAGGTGGTCTTGATCGCCGCGGCGTCTGCCTTCCCGATGTACGCCTACTCGTACCTGGGCGTTCGCGGTGTCGACCGCAAACTGGTCGAGGCGGCGCGCAGCTTCGGCCTGCGCGGCTGGCGCCTGCTGCTGACCGTCATCCTGCCGGGCGCGCTGCCGAACCTGCTGATGGCGTTGCGCATCTGCATGGCCATCAGCGTCGTCGGCCTGATCGCGGCGGAGCAGGTGGGGACCACGAAGGGGATCGGCTACCTGGTGCTGCTGGCCAAGCAATACTACCGGCAGGACTACATGGTCCTCTGCATCCTCTTCTACGCCGCGTGGGGGCTGGTCCTGGACGGCCTAATCCGGTTGCTGGAACGGACGCTGATGCCGTGGCGGCGCGGGAGCACGATCCGATGACCGCGCTGCCTGTCGACACCGCGGGCCCGGACCACAGCGTGCGCGTCGCCGCGTCGCCGGCCGCCGGTCAGCTGGCGGTCACCGTGCGAGGCCTCTGCAAGCGCTTCGGCGACAAGACGGTCCTCTCGGAGATCGATCTCGACATCCGGCGCGGCGAGTTCGTGGCGCTCCTTGGAGCCAGCGGCTCGGGCAAGACGACGTTGCTGCGGATCCTGGCGGGGCTCGAGCGGGCGGACCGCGGCGCCGTCCTGGTGCCGCGCGTCTGCACGACCGTTTACCAGGAGCCGCGTCTGGTGCCGTCGCTGCGGGTCGCCGCCAACGTGACGTTGGGGCAGCCGCGCAGCCAGGCGAACCGCGCCGCCGCGCGGCGGACGCTGGCCGAGGTTGGTTTGTCGGACCACGCGCGGGCCTGGCCGACGACCCTGTCGGGAGGCGAGGCGCAGCGGGTCGCGCTGGCGCGCGCGCTGGTTCGCGAGCCCGAGTTGCTGTTGCTCGACGAGCCGTTCGCGGCGCTGGACGCGCTGACGCGGCTGCAGATGCAGGCGCTGGTCCGGGACCTGGTCGGCCTGCTGGACCACGCGCGCGCCTGGCCGACGACGCTCTCGGGCGGCGAGGCGCAGCGGGTCGCGCTGGCGCGTGCGCTGGTACGCGAGCCCGAGCTGCTGCTTCTGGACGAGCCGTTCGCGGCGCTCGACGCGCTCACGCGG
>JBJMQQ010000180.1:0-8081 GCA_045802645.1 Polyangia bacterium | reverse complement strand
GTAGGCGGTGGATGCGAATCCGCCCGCCAACCCGATCGGGTCCTGGCTGCTATACGCGCCCGCCTTCGCGTCGTAGTACCTGAACCGGTTGTAATAGAGGCCGGTCTCAACGTCCTCGTACTGTCCCGGCCAGCGGAAGGGGCAGGCGGTGCGGGCGCCGGTGAGGGTTCGGAGGGTGCCGTAGGCGTCGATCTGGGCGGACCAGACTTCGGCGCCGGCGGCGTCGTACATGGCCGTGGGGGTGCCGAGGTGGTCGGCGACGATGCTGTAGCGTTCGTCGCCGATCAGCTTCGCGGCGGGTGAGAAGCTTTCGGGGTCGAAGAGCCACGTGATGGGGGCGCTGGCGGTTCCGGGATCGCTCGCCGGCGATGGCGGACCTTGCGCCGCGCGGTCGTTGAGGACGTTGGCGCGATGGTGGGCGGCGATCTCGTCCGCAATCACCGGCGCGATCGCTCCGGCGGCGTCGTCCGCGGATTCGCCGGGGGCGGGCTCGACCCACTCGTGCAAAGGGACGTTGCCGTCCCAGATCCAGCGGGTGGTGCGGCCACGGAATGTCTTCGACAGGCGCCGGGCGATTGGGTCGTAACTGAAGGTGACTTCGTCGCCGTCAGGACGGATCACCTTCGACAGCAGGCCGGCGCCGTTCCATTCGTAGCGCCAGACCCGCGCTGGGGCGTCCGGCCCTGAAGGTCGCTCGACCTTCCTGGTGAGATTGCCTTCGGGGTCGTACTCGTAGTTCGTGAGGGTGCCGTCGTCGCCTCGCGCCTCCAGCAGTTGGCCCGCCGGGCAGTACTTGCGGTCACTCCGGTCGTTGGCGCGGAAAAGATTCCCGACGGCGTCGGGCATGCGCAAGTCGACGCGGCCGTCCTCATACGTCGCAGACGCCAGATTCCCCACCGCGTCGTGCTCGTATCGGATGGGCCCGCGGGTGGCGTCCACCACCATGCGCAACCGATCGTTGACGTCCCAGGTGTACTGGACGGCACGCCGGAACTCGCCGGCGGACCAGACCTCTTGCTTCACGGGGCGCCCGATGGCGTCGCGCTCCCACCGGGTCCGGACACCGCCGGGCAGGTGTCGCTCGACTTCCAAGCCCATCACGTCGCGCGAGATGCGCGCCTCCCAATCGGCGGAGGTTGCGCGGTCAGCAACGGCGGGGTCGTCGCCGTCGACACGGGCGCGCACGCCGATCGCGCGCCCCAGCCCGTCGCGCGTGATGCGCTGGTTCAGACCCTTCGAAGACCGGATGCGCACCCGGGCACCCAACATGTCGTATTCCGACGCAACCCAATCGTCTCCGACCGCTTCGCGGACGATTCGCCCCAGCAGATCGCGTTCGAGCGCGACGGTGGCCGTGTCGTTCTTCGCCTCCGTCAGCTCGCCATCCAACCGGTATGCGTACGCCTCGGCCTCGCCGCTGCTGTGCTGGACTTTCGTGACCCGACCGGCCTTGTCGTAACCGTATTGACTGGTCCGGTCGGCGGGCCGGAACACCTTCACAACAAGCCCCGCTTTGTCGCGGACGTATCGCCGTCGCAAGCCGTCGAACCCGCTCTCCACCTCGACTCGCCCCGCGGCGTCCAGCGCGAACGTGTAGACGTGGCCGTGTTCGTTGGTGATCGCCCGAAGCTGCTCTTCGGTGTCGTAGGCGAAGCCGACGGTGGTGCCGGCTTCCGTACGCGACTTCAGCCGGCCCATCCCCTGGTAGGCGAAGCGCACGTCGTGCTGCTGGTCGCGCGCGTGGACGACATTCCCTTCGGCATCGTAGGTGAGCTCGCGGATGTTTCCGTCTGGCTCGAAGACCCGCACCACTCGACCGAGCGCATCGTGTTCACGTCGCTGGGTCGCGCCCTTCGCGTTTGTCGCGGCGATGCACCGCCCGAGATTGTCGTAGCGCCAGCGACTCTCCGCCCCGTTCGGCATGCGCAGCCGTGCCACGTTTCCCTGCGCGTCGTACCCGAGGGCCGTCTGTAGACCGGCAGGGTCTCTCAGCCCGACCAGACGCCGCAGGCCCCGCGCCGGGTCGCGCGAGACAGGGCCACGGCCCGGCTCCGGCGGCGCCACGCCATCTTCGGCGTCGGCGCTCCAGCGAAACTGCACCCGCCGCCCGAGGGGATCGACCCGACCCAAGAGCCGCCCCTGCTCGTCGTAGCCCCACTGCCACTCGCCGCCGACCGGGTCCCGCGCGCGCACCGGCTGATTGCGATCGCTGAATTCGAGCTCGACCTCTGCGCCGTCGGGCCCGACCACCTTCGTGCAGTTGCCGCGGGCGTCGTACACCCACGTCGTCTCCCCGCCGACCGGGTTGGTCTCTTTGAGCTTCCGCAGCGTGCGGTCGTCGTATTCGTACTTGGTGGTGCCGCCCAGGGGGTCGATGACCTGGGTGACGCAGCCGACGACGTTCATCTTGTACGTGGTCGTGTGGCCCAGGCTGTTGGTGACGCAGGTGAGCTTGCCGACCTTGTCGTAGTCGATGACGTGGTCGTAGATGCCGCCGTCGCCCCAGGTGCGGATGCAGTAGGCGTCCTGGCCGTGGCCGTCGTAGGCGAAGTAGAACGACAGGCCGTTGCGGTTGGTTTCCTGCACCAGCAGGTGCTGCTTGTAAGCGAACTTCCAGCTGTTCCCCAGCGGGTCGGTCGCACGCACCAGGTCGCCGCGCTCGTCGTACGCGTAGCGGGTGTGCACCTCCCAGCCGTGCTGGGCGGGGTGCGGCAGCTTGACGGCGATCAGACGCCCGGCGCGGTCATGCTCGAACGCGATCTGCCGCCCCGCCGAGTCGGTCACCCAGGCCAGGTTCGCGTGCGCGTCGTATTCCAGCGCGATGGTGGCACCGGCGCGCGCGGTCTGGCGCACCAGGCGCGACCACCACTGGCGCGCGCCACTGGCGCCCGGCACGGGCTCGAAGGTCGAGACGGTGCCGTCCGGGGTCGCGATCTCGAACCGGCGATGCCCCAGCGACTTCAGGGTCAGCCGGCTGATCGGCTCGAACACGCTCTTCCCGGCCGGCAGCACGTGATCCGGAAAGTCGAAGGTGTCGAACTCCAGCTCGCGCCCCTCGGCGTCCAGGTGAACGACCTTGCCGCGCTCGGCCCAGACCGCCTGGTCCAGCGTGTGCGACCAGCCGTGTCCCAGCGGGCCCGCGCGGTTCGCCCACGACGAGGCGTAGTTCCGCTCGAACTTCAGCGGCAGCGGGCCGGGCAGCGCGAAGTCGACGTGGTCGGTCAGCACGCGCCCACTGGCCACGTCGACGGGGTGGCCGGTCAGAAAGCAGACTGCCTTGCTGAGGATGTTGCGCAGCCGCCCCGGCGCCATCCGGCTGAGCAGGTCGTGCAGGTAGCCGGCCACCCACTTCGATTTCAGCAGCGCCCCGACCGCGTCCGAGATCGACAGCGCGGGCGGGCCTCCGATCATCACCGGCGGCCCTTTGGGAATGGCCAGCACCGTCGACGACGGCAGCCGCACCGGCTCGCCGCACGACATGGATTGGTCGCCCATGCGCACGGCGCTGGAGCCCATGAACGAGACGGTCTGCGACCCGAACACGCTGATGGCGTCGCCCTCGGGCGCGACCGGCGGACCCGGCGGCGGCGGCGGCCCCTTGATGGCCGGCTTGGGCAGCTTCGGCATCGGCGCCCAGGCCGTCCCGGGCGGCATCAAGATGTGCGGCACGCCCAGCGAGTTCTTGGCGTTGGTGCCACACGTCGTGGCCGGCATGAAGTTGACCAGCACCGGCCCCTTCGGGGGCGTCCCACTCACCAGCGCCATGGCCAGGCTCATCGCCTGCCCGGTCAGCAGGCCACCGGGATCGAACACCATCCCGACGAACGGGTTGGGCAGCGGCGTCGGCACCGGCGCCGGCATCGGGACCATCTCGAAGTGGATGTCCACCCCGAGCACCAGGTCCATGAACGTGCTGGCCAGCATGGCTACGACGCGGCCTTGGCCGGCCCTTCGTCGCCGCTTCCGGCGTCCAGCTCGGCGCTGCGCTGTTCCAGCGAATCAGCCTGCGCGGTGAGGCCGCGCTTCCGACAGACGGCGGCCAGGGCGCGCGCCACCTCCGCGGCGCTGGTCAGCTTGGCCAGGTCCCGGTCCAGCGGCTCGGCGATCGCCAGCGCGCGCTTCCAGCACTCCACCGCCCCCGTCTCCAGCCGCGCCTCCAGCGCGAGCTGTCCGGCCATCCGCCAGCATTCGATCGCCAGCGGCCCCACGCCGGCCTTCTCGGCGTGCTGGCCGGCGGCCGCGTAGTGCGCCGCCGCCTCCGCGGGCAGCCGGTCGACGGCGTCCAGCATCCCAAGCGCCAGCTCGGTCTGCGCGATCAGGTCGTCGAAGTCGCCCGCCACGGCCAGGTCGCGCGCCCGGGTGTACGCCTCGCGCGCCGGCGCGCGCTGCGCGGCAGCCAGCAGGTAGCCGCCCAGGATCGTGACGTTCAGGACCTGCTCGCGCGGCATCTCCATCTCGGCGCACAGGGCGGCCGCCCGCGCCTGCAGCTGCACGGCATCCGGGTGGCGGTTCTGGCGGATGGCCAGCGCCGCGCCCAGCACCAGCTTCTTCAATGCGTCGCCGCCGCCCTTGATGAACTTGGGTGACAGGCCGGCGGCACGCAGCTCTTCATCCGTCGCCGGTCGTCCCTGGTCCTGCCGCGGCGGAGCGGCGACGTCCGGCATCGCGCCCGGCGCCCGCCAGCCGACGTCAAGCGGCAAGACCACGGGGGGATCGGCGACCGCCGCCGCCCCACTGGCCGCGAGGTCCTGCTGCTGCTGATTCTCGTCGACCAGGCAGTCGCAGGCCAGCGCCCGCGGGCCCAGGCTCTGGACCAGTTCGCGCGTCGCGAAGCCGTCGGCTTCGACGATGATCCACCGAACGTGCGGCAATTGCGGCGATGCGATCAGCGCCGCCAGCTCGTGATGAAGAGCGGGGCCGTTCTCGATCCGCGACGGAGCCAGCACGACGACCGCCCCCTCCAGCGGCGCGCCCAGGAGCTGCCGCAGCTCGAACAGGATCGCGCTGAACCCGCGCGCGGTCGGCTCGGGCGCCGCCGCGGCCCGCCCCAGCGGTTTCACGACGATCCCCGCCGGCGCGACAGAGTCGATCTTCTCGGCGTGCTGGTCGATCAGGCGCTGCACCCGCGCCGGCCAGCCGCGGTCATTCCCGGTGAAGGGGTCGTCGAATCGGTAGAACAGCGCGCGATTGTCGGCGTGGTGTTCCAGGGCCGTCAGCAGCTCGATGGCGCTGCCGCGCATCGTGGCGTCCGTGCGGACGTGCAGCAGACGCAGCTCCCTGGCCCGCGCGAACCAGGCGCCCTCTTCGTGGAGCCGACGAAGCGGCGCGGCGATCGATTCCATCAGCTCACCTAGTTCGGCTGAGGAAGCCCCACCACCAGCTCCGCGAGCGCAACCGCCGTGTCACCGGACAGCATGCGCTTGCTGCTGCCCGTCTGCACGCGAACCAGCCGCCGGCATTGCGGACAAGCTTCCAGGCGAACCTGCGCGGGGCCCGGCTCGTTCGCGGCACCGGCCAGCGCGCGCGCCACTGCGGCGGCGTCCACCGCTTCCGCCGCCCGCTGCACGTCCGCGGCGCGTGCGGCCGCGGTGGACAGGCGGCGACCCTCCAGTCGGGCGCCGCAGCCGGAACAAACCGTCGAGAAGGAGAGGACGATGGCCGTCACCCCCACGGGCAAGGCGGCCAGCGCCCGCAGCGCGGTCATGGCGTGCCCGCCCGAGCGGAAGTAGCTGACGCTGGCGTAAACCCCGAACGCGAGCACCGCCAGGCCGACCAGCAGGCCAACCTTCGAGACGTCGAGGCGCGCGTAAGGGGTGGAAAGCATGGGTGGGCAAGCTCAGCTGGCCCACCTATATACGATCGAACCGCCCCTAAATTTCAGCCCCGCGGCGGCGGCGCGAGCTAGGAGCCGAAGACGCGCTTCTTCAGCTGCCCGGTGACGTCGAGCTGCACGAGCTCGTGGAAGCCACCAACCGGCGTTCCGGCGATGACGACGATCGGGAACTCCTCGCTCTTGGCGGCGGTGATGACCCAGGAACGCTCCGCCTCGTCGTTGGTGACGTCGAGGAGGCGGAACTTGATCTCGCGCGCGTTGAGCAGCTCTTCGACCTTGCCCTTGGTCCGCTGGTCCTTGCCGTCGAAGTAGACGATCACTGGCGCCTGCTCCCGAACGACCGGCGTGACGACGACCGGCTCGCTGCCGGCCGCCGCCTGCCTGTCGCCGTCCGGCCTGATCGGCTTGCCGAGCAGATCGTTGACGGTGCTCACCACGTCGCGCAGCCGCCGCACCAGCGGGCTGTCGGCCTCGCGGGCCTCCAGCTGCTGGTGGGCCAGCGAGCGCAGCTTGCCTGTCAATCCGCTCAGCATGTCGCTGTTCAACATCTCGCCGACGGCGCCTAGTTCGCGCTCGCCGCGGCGCGGACGTCGTTCGACGCGACGGTCGCGGTGGCCTTGGCGGCGCCGCGCTTCACGAGCCGCTTGGTGAAGTCGAGGACCTTCGCCGTGCGGGTCTTCTTCACGTCGTCGACCACGTGCTGCACGAGGTTGGCCGCCGTGCTGGCGACCGAGCCATGGCGCGGGTAGAAGAGCGACGAGCCGCGCCAGTTCTTGTCCTGCAGGTACGTGCGCAGGTCGGCGACCGTGAGGCCGTTCTTCTCCAGCTCGGCCTGGTACTCGGCCCGGGCCGCCAGACGCGCCTTGAACAGCATCATCTGCACGCGCGAGTAGACGTTCACGGCGCCGTCGCCGTTGGTCTCGATCGGGCAGAAGATCCCCTGCGGATACTTCTCGGTGATCATCGACTGAACGCCGTCCGAGACGCCCGCCGACGGCATGCAGCCGAACGGCTTCACCGACAGCGTCATGGTCGCCTTGGCCTTGGCGATGTTGAGGATCAGCTTGCCGACCTCCATGTGCCCTTCGCCACCGCGCAGGTGGTTGTTGTAGTAGGGCGCCGCCGCCTCGGCGACCGTGTCCATGTCCGACAGGTGCACCCCGTGCAGGCCCATCAGGTGGCCGATTCCGTAGAACGTCCCCTTGATGGCGTGCTTGGCCAGCCAGAGCATCAGCAGCTTCTTGCGAACGTTGACGCCCGCCAGACCCTTGCGCGACTTGTCCTCGCCGCGCAGGACCATGCGCTGCTGCGTGTCCCAGGTCTGCTCCCAGATCATGAACAGGATCCAGGCCGTCACCGGCTGGATATCGCACTCGGCACCCTCCTGCTCCAGGAACTTCTGCAGGCCGTAGTTGCCGTCGCCCTCGGTCGTCATCGCCCAGAACTCGCCGATGATCGAGACCTTCGGCTTGACGATCGTGCGGTCGACCTTGACGTTCATCAGGTTGCGGCGCGTCTGGATCAGCGCCCACAGCAGCGACTTGCCCTTCGGGTCCTGGAAGGCGTCGTGAATCAGCTTCTTCGAGGCCTCGACGGCCTGGTTGGTCGACCCGGGCACCACCTCGTAGGGGCGGATGCGGTAGCCGACCATGTTCAGCACGTCGCCGATCAGGATCGCCTTCAGCATCGCCTTGAAGAAGGCGGGGTTCATCTTGAGCCCCTGCTCCTCGCCCGTCGCCTGCTTGAGGCCGCCCTGCTGCTGGAACAGGAGCACGCGGAAGCCGTCGAAGCCGGAGTCGCGGAGCGCCTTGCGGTACTCGGTGACGTACGTGCCGAACCGGCACGGGCCACAGGCGCCGGCCGTGATGAAGACATGGTTCTTGACGATGTCTTCCTTCTTCATGCCGCGCTCGCGAAGACCGTCGAGGTACTTCACGAGGTTGCCGACGGTGAAGTACGTCGGGTTGCACTGACCGCGGTTGCCGTACTCGCGACCGAACTGGAGCGCGTCGTTATCCGGCGTGTCCATCGCGAGGACCTTGTAGCCGATGCCACGGAGGGCGGCCTGAATGAACAGGTCGTGCGCCATCGTGAGACCTGACACGAGGATCGTCGTGTGCTCGCGCTGATCCGCCGTGAACTCGCGCGGAACCGCGTCGAACCAATGCTTCGCATTCTCGACGGGAAGGCCGAGACGCTTGCGCTCTTCGATCTCGAATTGCTTCAGCTGCGTCTCGATTGCGTCGAG
>JBJMQQ010000179.1:0-6020 GCA_045802645.1 Polyangia bacterium | reverse complement strand
GCTGGGGCACATGGGCCTGGTCGAGACGTCGCTGCAGATGTGGTCGGAGGCGGACGCGCACCTGACCGCCGCGCTCGCGACGCCGGCCGATCACTGGGTCCGGCAGAATCGCGCGTTCCTGGCGGACGCGCAGGCCCGCACGTACAGCCATGTCGGCGAGCTCGCGGTCGTGGGTCCGCCGGGCGCGCGGGTGGCGGTGGGTGGCAAGGAGCTGGGGCGCTTGCCGCTGCGGGCGCCGCTGCGGCTGGCGGAGGGGGACGTGCGGGTCACGGCGACGGCCGACGGACACAAGCCGTTCTCGGTGGAGGTGACGATCCGGGGCGGCACGCGCGCGGCCGTGACCGTCTGGCTGGACCCCCTGCAGCTCGAGGTGGCCGCGCCGCCGCCGCCCGCGCCGTCGCTGCCGCTGGACGACGCGCATCCCGTCGATCGCCGCCACTGGATTGGCGGGGCGCTGGTCGCGGCGGGCGCCGGGGCATTGATCTGGGGGGTCGTCTGGCTGCGGACGGACGGCGGATGCGAGATAGCCGATGGGTCGACCGGCCGGTGTTTGTCGGTCTATTCGACAGGGGCTGCCGGGTGGGTGCTGACCGCCGGCGGCGCGTCGATGTTGCTGGCGGGCGGGGCATTGTTGTACGGAGGACGCCGGCCTGAGGCGCCGGTCTCCGTCAGCGCGTCGGCTCGTTCGATCCAGCTTCAAGGCCGGTTCTGACCTCAGCCTGGGCGGACCATTTGTTTCAGCCGGCAGTTGGCGCCGGGCCCGGAAATACGGATTATAGGGCCGGCGCCGAGATGACCCTGGATCCTGAGCCCGCGAACCGACGCCGCGTCGACCGCTACGAGCTTCTCGAGCTCATCGGCGAGGGCGGCATGGGCGCCGTGTATCGCGCGCTCGATACCCGCCTGGGGCGGACCGTCGCGCTCAAGACCGTCCTGACGACGCCCCGCGGGACAGCCGCCTTCAACCAGGAGCTGCGCCAGCGGTTCATGCGCGAGGCGCTGGCCGCCTCGAAGGTCGAGCACCGAAACGTGGTGCAGGTGATCGACTTTGGCGTGGCCGAGGACGGGACGCCGTACCTGGTGATGGAGTACCTGCGTGGCACCGACCTCGCGGGGCTACTGAAGGACACGCCCAACCTGCTGCCGATCGAGCAGGTCGCCGACATCATGCTGAACGTCTGCGCGGCGCTGCGCGCCTGCCACCAGGCCGGGATCGTCCACCGCGACCTCAAGCCCAGCAACATCTTCCTGGCCGAGACGGACACCGGCCCGGCCGTGAAGGTGCTGGACTTCGGCGTTTCCAAGGCCCCCATGGCGGGCGATCTCACGCAGGAGGGACAGATTCTGGGCACGCCCCAGTACCTGTCGCCCGAGCAGGTGAACGGTAAAGTCGGACCCGAGAGCGACCAGTACGCGCTCGGCGTTCTGCTGTACGTCTGCCTGACGAACCGGCTCCCATTCGAGGAGCACCAGAACCTGAGCCTGCTGCGCGCGATCGAAGCGGGCCGGTTCCCGGGCCCGCGCTTCTACCGACCGGAGCTGCCGGAGGCGCTGGAGGCGATCGTGCTGCGCGCGATGCACGTCGACGGCAAGCAGCGGTTCGAATCGGTGCACGCGCTGGGGCAGGCGCTGTGGTCGTTCGCCAGCACGCGCGGACAGATCGAGTGGAAGAACTACTACTTCCACGCCACGCCGCCGGTCTCTGCGCATCAGGCGACGGCGCCGGTCGTGCCGCCGCGGAGCATGCCGCGGACCGAGATCCTGCCGACCCCCGCCGGCACGCCCGGGCTCACCACGCCGCAGCACCCGCAGATGATGGTGTCGACCCGGATGGCCAAACTGACGCCCCCGCGCGCGGGAGGCGCAGGCGACCTGCCGGACAGCTCGCAGCCTTTCGTTCAGGGCAACCATCGCGGGCGCGCCGCGCTGATGTGGGCGGTCATTGGAGCTGGCGTCGCCGCGATGGTGCTGGTCGGAATCCTCTCGCGGGGTCGGCCCAGTGCACCGCCGGAACGGCCGCCTGCCGAACGCCCGTCGGTCTCGCCACCGCCGGCAGCGGAGCCGCCGCCGCCTCCGCCCCCGGTCCACCCGCAGGTCGTTCAACCGCCGCCGCCGCCAACGGAGCAGGTCACCCGGCCGCGACCGGAGCAGCCCAAGCCGCCGCACCACAAGCCGCCGCGGACCAAGGCGCCGCGGGGGCCGGCAAACAGCGGCGATCGGCCGGGCATCGACAAGAACGGGATCGGCATCCCGAACGACTGACGGTGTAGATTGCGCGGGCGGTGGGAAAGCAGATGAAGCGGGTATATCTCCGACGGTGGGCGGCGGCGTTGCTGGTGGTTCTCGCGTTGCGCGCGACGCCCGTCCGGGCCGACGCCGCGTCGGCGGAGGTGCTGATCCAGCAGGGGCTCAAGCTGCGGCGCGACGGTAAGCCGGAGGAGGCGCTGCAAAGGTTTCGCGAGGCGCACGAGATGGCGCCCTCACCGCGCACCTACGGCCAGATGGGTCTCGTCGAGACCACGCTGAAGCGGTGGACCGACGGCGAGACGCACCTGGCCGTCGCGCTGGCCAATCCCGACGACGCTTGGGTGCGCAAGAACCGCGCGTTTCTCGACCAGGCGCTGTCGCTTTGCCGCGAGCACGTCGGCGACCTGGTGATCACCGGACCCGCCGGAGCGGAAGTCTCGGTCGGCGGTACGCCGGCGGGCACCCTTCCAGCAGTCCCCGCGTTGCGCGTCGCCGAAGGCGCCGTCGAAGTGACCGCCACGGCGTCCGGCTATGAGTCTTACAAGACGACCGTCACCATCCGGGCCGGCAAGCGCAGCGCGCTGAAGATCGCGATGTCGCCGGAGCCAGTCGCCGCCGGCCACGAGGACACGCCGCCGAAGGTACCAACCGCCGTCGACCCGGAGACGAAGCCGACTCCTGAGGCGGACGTCAAGGGCGCCGCACCGCCCGCGCCGGTCGAGCAGAGCCATTGGCACACCTGGACGGGGATTTCGCTCGGTGTCGTCGGTGCCGGTGCCATCGCATTCGGCATCGCCTGGTGGAGCGTCGACGGCGAGTGCATGAACACCCAGGTCGACGCCACAGGTAAGTACCGCGGCTGCGTCGACAGCAAGTACTACGACACCAAAACTGGCGGCGAGATCGCGATCGGTCTCGGCGCTGCCGCAGTCGTTGCGGGCGCGATCATTTTTTTCACGTCGCCATCGGATGATGCTCCGTCGGTCGCCCTCGGCGCGTCGCCGAACGGACTCTGGGTCGCTGGGCGCTTCTGACAAAAAAAACCGCGGCCCACGCCCCGTTGGGGTGAGCCGCGGTGAAGCGCGCGCCGTCTCGCAGCGGGCGCTCGGGTCAGGTTCAGGCTTTCGCCGGCTGGGCACCCTTGTCGCCGCCGGCACCGCTCGTGTTGATCGTCACCTTGCGCGGCTGCACTTCCGGCTTCTTCGGGACGCTCAGCGTCAGCACGCCGTTCTTCAGATCGGCCGCCACGTTGTCGCCGTCGATCCCCTCCGGCAGCGTGAACGAACGCGTGAACGAACCGTAGGTCCGCTCGCTGGCGTAGAAGGTGTCGCCCTGTTCATGCCGCTCTTGCTCGCGGCGGCCCGAGATCGACAGCCGGTTGCCGGTCAGCGAGATCTCGAGGTCCGCGTCCTTCACCCCCGGCAGGTCGGCGCGGAAAACGTACGCGTCCTTGGTCTCCTTGACCTCGAACGTCGGCGCGAAGCTGCGCTCCACGCCTTGGCCGAACACCACGGAGTCGAGCTCCCGGTACGGATCCCAGCGAAGCATGTCGCGCATGAGACGGAACGGATCCCACGCACCTGCAGTCGGCGCCGGCTCCTGACCCTGATTTCGCCTGATGAGATTTGCCATTGCTCGTTGCCCTCCTTGCACGCTTCTGAATAAACACGCCCCAAAGGGCGTAAAGCGCGAGGACAGCGAGTTACGGCTCGTATCCTAGGGCGCGCAGCTCTTCTTCGAGACGCGCCACCTCGGCCAGCACCATGTCGGGTGCCGGCCCGCCCGGAAGAACGCGCGCGGCCACCGCGCGGCGCGGGTCCAGCGCCTCCATCACCTCGGCGGACAGCGCCGGGTCGACGATGCGCAGGTCGTCGGCGGTCAGGTCGCGCAGCGTGACCTTCCGTTCTTCGGCGCGCCGCACCAGCCGGCCGATCACTTCGTGTGCGCTGCGGAACGGCATCCCGCGGCGGACCAGTTCTTCTGCGAGGTCGGTCGCGCCCAGCGCCGGGTCGGCTGCCGCGGCCGCCATTCGCTGCACGTCGAATTCCAGGCCGGCGATCAGTCCCGGTAGCACCGCCAGTGATTGCTGGGCGGTCTCGATCGCGTCGTAGAGCGGCTCCTGCGTCTCTTGCAAATCCTTGTTGTACGCCAGCGTCAGGCCCTTGCTGATCGTCAGCAGCGCCACGAGGTCGCCGATGGCCCGACCGCTCTTTCCACGCAAGAGCTCGGCGATGTCGGGGTTGCGCTTCTGCGGCATCAGCGAGCTTCCCGAGCAGTAACCCTCGCCCAACCGCACGAACCCGAACTCTGTCGTCGACCAGAGGACCAGCTCTTCGCCGAGGCGCGACAGGTGCACGGCCATCAAGGCCGCGGCGAAGGCGATCTCGGCCGCGAAATCCCGATCGGACACCGCGTCCAGGCTGTTGTGCGTTGGACCGGCGGAGAACTTCAGCTCGGCGGCGGTCCGCGCGCGATCGATGGGCAGCCCCGTGCCGGCCAGCGCACCGGAGCCGAGCGGCGACTCCGCGGCGCGGCGCTGCGCGTCCATGAACCGCCCCCGGTCGCGCTCGAGCATCTCGGCGTAGGCCAGCAGGTGGTGGCCCAGCGTGACGACTTGCGCCCGCTGCAGGTGCGTGTACCCGGGCAGCAGCGTGTTGGCGTGGTTTCGGGCCTGCCGGATCAGCGCCAGCCGCGCCTGGTCGATGCCGGCCATGATGTCGACCGCGGCCCGCCGCGCGTAAAGCTTCAGGTCAGTCGCGACCTGGTCGTTGCGGCTTCGCGCGGTGTGAAGTCGCCGGCCGGCCTCGCCGATCAGCTCGATGAGCCGCGTCTCCACGTTCATGTGGATGTCTTCCAGCGCCGGATCCAGCACGCGGCTACCGGACGCGAACTCCTCGGCGACGCTGTCCAGCCCGTTGACGATGGCGTCGGCGTCGGCCGTCGAAATGAGACCGACCGCCGCGAGCATGCGCGCCTGCGCCTGGCTGCCGCGAACGTCGTCGCGCAACAGGCGGCGATCGAAGTGCACGGACGCGTTCAGCGCGGCCGCCGCCGGATCCATCGCGCCGGCGAACCGCGCGCCGCGGCCGCCGCTGGGCGATTTGGGAGACGCTGACATGCGACTCTCATATCACTTGCCGCGACTGGCGTAACGGATCTGCGCACGCTAGCATCTGGATAAGGGTCCGCGACCGACTGGCCCAAAAAAGGAGGAGAAGAACGCATGAGTAAACGCACCTTCACGCACGGTACGCAGCCTCTTCGCCATCTTCGCTGGTCTGGACATAAGGAAGCCGACCGGCCCTAACGCCTCCTCACGTTTTCGTTCGGATTGAACGTCCAGAGCCCACGCGGACGTAAACCCGGACACCGGCGCGGCTCACGTCGGGTCCACGAGCTGGGCAGCGCCTCGAGGCGCGAGCCCCTGACCAGTCCCTAGCGGATTCAGCGCGCCGGCGGAACGTCCGCCGGCGCGTTTTTTTTACCTTTTACGACGCGCGCTTGACGCGCAGGCCGTTGAGCTCGTCCAGGAACTTCATGGTCGTCTCGATGCTGTTCTCCAGCGACTCGACGACCAGGTTCAGCAAGGCCTCGTTCTCGGTGCGGAGCGCCTCGTAGTAGCGCTGCCGTTCGATCGAGTGGATGACGGCCGGCAGGTAGCCGTGCTTGATGAGGATGAAGTTCATCAAGAGGCGCGCCACTTTGCCCGAGTTCTTCGTCCACGGGTAAGCCGACAGCAGCCGGAAGTGCACCTTGGCCGAACGGGTGATCGG
>JBJMQQ010000178.1:0-59441 GCA_045802645.1 Polyangia bacterium | reverse complement strand
GGCCCTGTCGCGGGTCTTCTCGTCGGTGAAGATCCGCAGCGTGGGCTCGGCGGTGGTCGTCGCGATCGTCTTTTCGGTGCTGAACTTCTTCCTGGGGTGGCTGATCCGCGTTGCGCTGTTCCTGCCGGCCATCCTGACGCTGGGGCTCCTGTTTCTCGTGCTGCCCTTCATCGTCAACACGATCCTGCTGTGGCTGACGGACAAGCTGATGCGCTCCTTCGAGATCGAGACGATGGGTGGCCTGCTGGCGTCGGCGGCGGTGATCACGCTCGTGAACGGCTTCTTTCACATCGCGCTGCACGCGCACCGGATGGGCGTCTATCAGAACCCCCACGGCGTTCGCTGGATCTAGCCGGAAGACTGTGTAATCTCTCGCGGATGGCCCCGACCCTCCGCTGCCGATTCTTGTGCTTGGGCGTTCCGGCGCTGGCGGCCGCTCTCGGTTTGCCCGCGTGCAAGCATGCCGGTAAGAGCGGTGGCAACCACGAGACCGCCGACCCGTCGCAGGTGGTCGCCAAGGTCGACGACACGGTCATCACCGTGTCGGACGTGCAAGAGCGGATCAACAAGCAGTCTCCGTTCGTTCGCGCCCGCTACACGAACGCCGACCGCAAGAAGGAGTTCGTCGACGGGCTGGTGCGGTTCGAGGTGCTGGCCTCGGAGGCGGCGCGGCGCGGTTACGACAAGGACCCCGACGTCCAGCGCGTCATGAAGCAGCAAATGATCTCCAAGCTGATGCAGAAGGACTTCGAGTCCAAGCTGAAGGTCGAGGACGTTCCCGACGCGGACGTCGAGAAGTACTACAACGAGCATCCGACGGAGTTCCACCAGAAGGACGAGGTCCGCGTCAGCGAGATCCTGGTCAAGGACAAGGCCAAGGCCGATAAGGTCTACGCGGAGGCCAAGGCGCAGGTGAAGACCAGCCAGCCGAACGACCAGCAGGCCTTCCGGAACCTGGTGACGAAGTATTCCGAGGACGAGGAGTCCAAGCCGCGCGGCGGTGACCTGTCGTTCTTCGCGGCCGATTCGGCGACCTATCCGAAGCCGATCGTCGACGCCGCCTTCAAAATCAAGGACGTCGGGGACGTGTCGCCGCCCGTGAAGACCGACAAGGGCTGGGCGATCCTGCGGCTCACCCAGAAGCGGCCGGGGTTCAACCGATCGCTGGCCGAGGTCAAGCACCAGATCCAGCAGCGGCTGTTCCGGGACCTGCGGTCGAAGGCCATGGACACCTTCGTCGAGGACCTGAAGAAGAAGACCACCATCGAGATCAACGACGCGAACCTGGCCAAGGTGGTCGTCGAGGCCGGCGGGGCGAGCAGCTTCCCCAGCCCAGGCGCCGGGATGCCGGGGTCGCCGGCCGCGTCGGTCGGGGCGCCGCCGCCCGGTACGCCGGCCGGCGCGCCGGTCAAGATGCAACCCGCTGGCGGCCCCGCCGCTCCAACCCACCCGTGAAGTACTGGCTGAAAAAGACCACCGGTGCGGTCGCGCTGGCGCTGGCGCTCGCCGCGGCGCCCGCCGCGCGGGCCCGGGTCGTCGAGCGGGTCGCCGCCGTCGTGGGGGACTCGATCGTGCTGGCCAGCGAGGTGGAGGAGCGCGTGGCGCCCTTGCTGGTCGACGCCAACCAGATTCGCGACCCGGACAAGCGGGCGGCGCGGTCGTCAGCCCTGCGCCGTGAGGTGCTGGATCGGCTCATCGACGACGAGCTCATCGTGCAGCAGGCGGCGGAGCTGAAGCTGTCGATCTCCAACGAGCAGGTGGATGCGTCGATCGAGGAGATCAAGAAGCAGAACAACCTGAACGACGACCAGCTTCGCGAAGCGCTGCGCGGGCAGGGGATGACCATGGCGGCGTACCGCGCCGATCTGAAGCGGCAGCTGCTGCGGTTCCGGGTGCTGAACATCGCCGTCGGGTCGAAGGTCAACATCTCGGACGACGAGGTACGCGCGTACTACGAGCGCCACATGAAGGACGGCACGAACGTCCAGGTCAAGGCCAGTCACGTGTTCATCGCCATCCCAGAGGGGGCCGATGCCCAGTTAGTGGCCGAGAAGCAGGCCCAGGCTCAAAAAATCCTCGAGCGGGCCAACGCCGGCGAGGACTTCGCCAAACTGGCGCGGGAGAGCTCGGATGACGCGGCGACGCGGGCCGAAGGTGGGGACCTCGGCTACTTCGGCAAGGACATGTTGCCCAAGCCGATCGAGGAGATCGTGTTCGCGATGAAGGTGGGCGACATCCGCGGCCCTATCCGTGCTGACCGCGGCTTCCACGTCATCAAGCTCGTCGACCGTAAGCTGAAAGACCCAAAGCCGTTCGACGAGGTCAAGGACGACATCCGCATGCAGCTCCGCCAGAAAGACATGGAGCGGCAGACCAAGAGTTACTTGGCCGAGTTGCGCAAGAAGACGCTGGTCGACATTCGGTACTGAAACCGTACCGTTTGTGAAACGCCTGCGCGAGCGCGGCTCACCGATGTGGGTGAATGCGCCGAAAGATCGCGGCCGCTAGCCGTTTATCAGTACGGCTGATTCGTATTGCTGCGCCGGGCACGCCTAGATCGCGCGTTGGCGCCCCTTTATGAAAGAACGCGCGTAACGCCCGGCCAACCGGCTACTCAGAACAACGTTCGAAGCGCGTGAATTGGCCGGTGCGGTGCGCCCCTGTTTTTACGATCGCCCGAAAAATAGATCGTTCGCTTTGAGCTGCACCAGCAACTGACTACGCATCGAATCCCGCCGGCCCAGCCGGTGACCGCCGCTTGCGTTTGCACGAGATGGTTGCGTATGGGGACAGGGCAATAGGGGAGATGCTCGTCGGCAGCTTGCCGACGTTGTGGGCCTTCATCCGTCGACGCGTCGCCGACCACGACATGGCCAACGACATCCTGCAGGAGGTCAGCCTGCGTGCGCTGGCCGGCGAAGCCCCCCGCGATCCTGCCAGCTTCGTCGCGTGGAGCTGCGGCATCGCGCGGAACGTGATCGGATTGGAGTGGCGTCGGCGGCGGCGCCTGCGTGAACAACAGCCGCTGGAGGACATGTTGCTGGACGAGATTCGGGATCCGGTGCCGACGCCCGATCGCCTGTGCGACGCCCGCGTCTCGCTCGCGCGCGCCATGGACGCAGACGGCGAGCGCGTCGCCCTGTTGCTGCGGCGCCATCTCGACAACGTCAGCGGCAAAGAGCTGGCCCGTGAATTGGGCCTCTCGCCGGCCGCGCTCCGAATGCGCTTGATGCGCACGCGCTCGCGGGCAAGGCGAGAACGGCAGAAGCCGGCCGCCGGCGACTGAACGCGGCGGCCGGTCGTGGCGTGCGGCGCGTTACGAGGTCGCTGCCGCGCTGGTCGTCGTCGCGCCGCGATGGGCGCGGCTATGCACCCCGGCGTCGGCCAGCGCGCTTTCGAGCGCGCCAAGCGCGAACGCGCCAGCCGCCAGCGCGAGATCGCGGACCGCGATGTCGAACATCCCCATGCTCACCAGGTTGATCGCGATGCAGATCAGCCACGCCATGACGACGTAGGCACCCACCCGCGTGAGCTTGGACAGAACGAGCAACCCCGCGATCACCTCGACGACGCCCACCAGATGCATGAAGGTCCCCGGCGACAACGGAATCATTCGCGCGAACGTGGGGCTGAGGTAGTGCGGCCAGAACGTCAGCAGGTTCGTGAACTTGTCTAGGCCTGCCAGCAGCGGAACCAGGCCAAAGGTCCAGCGGAGAACCCAATATGACGACCGGATCGGACGATTGTCGACGGTTTCCATGACTCTCCTCCTTGTGCAGCGACAGCCGCTACAGCGACTTCAGGTATTCGACGAGGTCGGCCTTCTGAGCGGCCGTCAGATTCAGCGACTTGCGCGTGTCGTACAGGTCGACGACATCGTTGAGCGTCGCGGCGATACCATTGTGGAAATAAGGCGGGTGCTGCCAGATGCCCTTCAGCGGCGCCGTGCGGTACTTCTTGGTGGCGCTGCGTGCGGCGTAGCTGGGGCCGCCGTTGGGCTCGGGCTCACTGACGACCTCGCCGGGGTCATGCAGCTTGCTGTTCGCGTCCGTGAAGTTGCTTCCGCTGTGGCAGCTCGAACACTTGCCGGCGCCCGTGAAGACGACTTTTCCGCGATCCGCGGCGGCCTGATCGAAGCTGCCGGCGGGCGGCGCCGGCGCCGGAATGCTCAACTGATACTCCTGCAATGCGGGCAGCTTCGCCGAGACTTGGTCGTCCGTCCCGTTCGTCACGTTGACGCCGGTGCGCGACTCCATGAAGGTGCCGTGCCCGCCCATCTGCGTGACTGAAACGTAGCGGTTCCAGTACTCGATGTTGTCTCCGTCGCCCGTGACGGTGATCTTCTTGACGCCCAGCAGACCGTAGGCGGGCGGAATCACGGTGGGCGCCCCGACCAGACCATCCTGGTTATAGCGCGGGTCGTACTTGCCCTTGCCCCAGGCGTTGTAGACCGCCTTCTTGTCAGCCGGCAGCGCGGGCGACAACGCAATGATCTTGCCCGAGTCGAGGTCGTGGTTTGGCCAACCGTCGAGACGCTTGCCAATGCCAGGAGCGAACGAGTCGTCGACTGTCGAATGGCAAAGCGCGCAGGTGATCCCAACCTGGGTCAACGTGTCGACGCCGCCCACGGTGTCGACCGTTCCTTTCACACCGACGACCGCGTTCAGCTTCAGCAACGCCACCGTCGTCGCCGGGCTGGTCAAGCTGACCGTCCCGTTCATCACGCCCGCGACGACCTCGGCGGGCAATGCGTCTGCGTCGACCTTCAGCCCCACCGCCAGCGCCGTCGTCGGATCGACGGCTGCCTGGATGACCTGATTCATCATCAGGGTGTCGGTCCACAACGTCTCGTCCCCGAACGTGTCGTTGCGGAAGATCTCCTGGCCCTGCATTGCCTTGGTGGCGTCGATTGTGGGCGTGCTGTTGCTGTCATCGCTGCAGCCCGCCGCCGTGATGCCGCCCAACCCCAACAGACTTCCCAGAATGATGAGCTGCCGATTTCCACCTGTCTTGAGCATCGCCGTCCCTCCAACTGCAAGAGTCGACAGCGATCAAAAGGTGACAAGGCGGAAAAACGACAAACTGTCAATTACAGTCAGTCTCGTAGACTGAAGCTGTACAGGATCATCCGGGCGGCCAGCCGAGTTGGCGGCCCGCCAGGACGTGCAAATGCGCGTGGTGAACCGTTTGCCCCGCGTCCGGGCCCGCGTTCATGACCACGCGGAAGCCGTTGGCTGCCTGGCCGGTGTGTTGCGCGCGTTGTGAAGCAACGACCATCAGGCGGCCGAACAGCTCGGCGTCCGCGGTCGAAGCGTCGGCCAGCGAGGCGATGTGGCGCGTGGGGATCACCAGCTCGTGCATCGGGGCTTTGGGGCCGATGTCCTTGAACGCCACCACGTGGTCGTCGCGATACGTGATGGCGGCGGGGATCTCGCCGCGAACAATCTTGCAGAACAGGCACTCGCTCATGAGGGTCTCCTTGGTCTTCATCGTGACACCAGGCTCACCAGCCGCGTCCGCGTCTCGTCCAGGCTGGCGTGCTCGTCGGTGCGCTGGCGCAAGAAATCGTTGATGGCGGCCAGCCGTGCAAGCGCTTCGTCGGTGATCGCGTCCGCGCCCGGCTGATAGGCCCCCAGCGCAATGAGGTCCCGGTTTCGTTCGTGGGCGGCCAGCAGCTCGCGCAGCCGGCCGGCCGCCTGGCGATGCGCGGGGTCGGCCACCGACTCCATCAGGCGCGACAGCGACTGCAGCACGTCGACGGCGGGCCAGTGGTGCCGGGCGGCGATCTCGCGCGACAACACGACATGGCCGTCCAGGATGCCGCGCACCTCGTCGGCGATCGGTTCGTCCATGTCGCCGCCCGCGACCAGCACGGTGTAAAGCGCCGTGATCGATCCGCGCGCGTCGTTGCCCGTCCGTTCCAGCAAGCGCGGCAGCAGCGCGAACACGCTGGGTGGGTAGCCTTGGCGCGCGGGGGGCTCCCCGGCGGCCAGCCCCACCTCGCGCTGCGCGCGCGCAACGCGCGTCACCGAATCGAGCATGAACAGCACACGTCGTCCCGCCTCCCGAAAGTACTCGGCGATCGCGGTGGCGACGAACGCCGCCTTGAGGCGCACCAGACTCGGCGCGTCGCTGGTCGCGCAGACCACCACCGAACGCGCGCGCCCGGCCGCGCCCAGCGCGCCATCCAGAAAGTCGCGCACCTCGCGCCCGCGCTCGCCCACCAGCGCGATGACGTTGACGTCGGCCTCGGTCTGTCGCGCGATCTGCCCCATCAGCGTCGACTTGCCGACGCCGGACCCCGCGAACAGGCCGATGCGTTGCCCTTCACCGACGGTCAACAGCCCGTCCAGCGCACGGATCCCCAGCGCCAGCGGGCGGGTCACGCGCCGGCGCGCCAGCGGATCGGGCGCGGGGCGGTCGACCGCCCAACGCCGGCCGCCCGCGATGGGTCCACCGCCGTCCATGGGGCGGCCCAGCCCATCGAGCACCCGCCCGGTCAGCGCCTCGGAGACGGCGATCGAAAGCGGGTGGCCCGTGGCTGTCACCGTCGACGCGGGACCGATGCCGGCCGGATCGCCCAGCGGCATCAGCACGGCCTCGTCGCCACGAAATCCAACGATCTCGGCTTGCAGGCTGTGCCCCTCGACCTCGACCAGTTCACCGATGCGCGCGCCCGGTACGATCGCGCGCACGACCAGGCCGGTCACCTCCGTTACCCGGCCCGCCTCGCGACGCGGGGCCGCCGCGTCCAGCCGCGACAGCGCGGCGCCGAGATCCAGCGCCGGCGCGCCGTGCGCGTCAGCCATGTGCGCCCTCGACGGCGCCCAGCGCCCGTTCCAGCGCCGCCAGCTGCGTCTCCAGCCGCGCGTCGACGCGCCCGCGCGGCGTATCGATCACGCAGCCGTGAAGGCTGACGCCGTCATCCGCGACCAGGTCGATGGCGACGCCGGGAGCGCGGGCAGCGAGCCACTCCCGACGCTGCTCGAGCGCGGACAATTGGTCGGGGTGCACGCGGACACGCAGCGACCCGACGTCCGTCCGGCAGGTGGCCAGCGCTTCGGCGGCGATCTCGGCCAGCACGCCCTCGTCCAGCGTGACGGCCCGCCCGACGATCCTCTCGGCCATCCTGGCGGCCAGCGCGATCGCCGTCGGGGTCACGGCCGCCAGAGCGCGAGCGGCTTCGGCGCGCGCCTCGGCCAAGATGACGGCGGCCTGCAACGCCGCCTCCGCGGTCCCCTCGGCGTGTCCCGCCGCAAAGCCCTCCCGTCGAGCACCGTCGAACAGCGCGGCGGCGTCCTCGGCGCGAGGAGCGGCCGGCGCCGGCACCGCAGACGCTTTGATGACCCGACCCATCGCCGCTCAATCCCAGGGCGCGGCGGTCAGGGCCAGCAGCCGCCGGCCGAGGATCGGCGGCAACCGCTGCGCCACCGCCACCGCACTCTCCCCGCCTTCGCGTGAAAGGGCGAGCGCCAGCGCGCGGAGCCCGAGGCGCATCGCCAGTGGCGCGGACAGTTCACCCGCGGCGGCGGAGACCAGCAGGCGAGCCTCGCTGCGCGCCTCGGGGGTGCCCGGCTGAGCGGCCGCCTCCAGCAGCGCGCGCGCCAATCGCCCCCCCAGCCCGGCAGCGGCTTGCGCGACGACCGCCGCGGGCGCGCCCCGCACCGA
Organism: Polyangia bacterium; assembly: GCA_045802645.1. Classification (GTDB taxonomy): domain Bacteria; phylum Myxococcota_A; class Polyangia; order Fen-1088; family Fen-1088; genus JADGRB01. The sequence goes on along the minus strand of JBJMQQ010000178.1, from coordinate 51,773 downwards.
GACACCCAACGTGGCCGCCCCGCGCAGCTCCACCGCCTCCTCGACCGCGGCGAACGACAGGTCCAGGAAGGCGCGGGCCTCAGGGCCAGCGGGCGCCCCCGGTCCGGCCAGCGGAACCAGGCCGCCGAAAACCGCGCGGCGCAGGAGGGTCACCGCGGCCGCCGGTGAGCCGCTTGTCGAAGCGGCGGTCTCGCCCCGCTCGGCCAGAATCTCGGCCGCGACGCGTCGCACCTCGACGCCCAGGCCGTCCGTCACGGCCCGAACGACGGCGGACGGCTCGGGCGCCAGACGCTCGCGCAGCCACCCGGGGTGCGCGCGCGCCAGGCCCCCCGGCAGGGGCGCCTGCGTCATCCCGATCAGCTCGGCCAAGGCCGCGGCGCGCACGGCCCGCGGCTCGGCCAGCAGGCCCTCCAGCGAATGCCGCCACGGCGCGTCGGCGCCTCCGGCAAGACGTGCCGCCTCTACCGCTGACCGCCGGGCAAGCATCGTCCCGAGCACGAAACCCTGCTCTTTCATCGCCAGTCCCGCCGCCGCCGGATGCACCGCTGCATCATCGGGCGGCCGGCCCTCTTGTTGCAAGGTCCTTGCGCCCGGGCCCCCGGGCGGGTACACCTTGCGCCCCAAATGTCCGCAATCGCACCACCGATTCCCGCCGACGGCACTGAGCCGCTGGTCAAGCCCGTTCGCCGGGATGTCCGCAACATCGCCATCATCGCCCACGTCGATCACGGAAAGACGACGCTGGTGGATGGGTTCTTGCGCCAGGCCGGTCAGTTCCGCACCGGCGAGGTCGTCGCCGACTGCGCGATGGACTCGAACGATCTCGAACGCGAGCGCGGCATCACCATCCTGTCGAAGTTCACGGCCATCACCTGGAAGGGGATCCGCATCAACATCGTCGATACCCCCGGCCACGCCGACTTCGGCGGCGAGGTCGAGCGCGTGTTGAAGATGGTCGACTGCGTCTGCTTGCTGGTCGACGCGTTCGAGGGGCCGATGCCCCAGACCCGCTTCGTCACGCGCAAGGCGCTGGCGCTGGGCCTGCGGCCCATCCTGGTCGTCAACAAGGTCGACCGCCCGGGTTGCGATCCGGAAGGCGCCGTCGACGAGACCTTCGATCTGTTCTGTGCGCTGGGCGCCGCCGACGCGCAGCTCGACTTCCCGATCGTCTATGCGTCGGGCCGTGAGGGCTGGGCCGTCAAGGACCTCAAGGACACCCGCACCGACCTGACCCCGCTGCTGGACCTCATCGTCGAGCAGGTGCCGCCGCCGGCCGCTGACGTCGAGGCGCCGCTGGCCATGCACGTGACGACGCTGGACTACGACGACTACCTTGGCTACGTGGCCATCGGCCGCATCCAGTCGGGACGCATCAAGCCCGGTGACCGCGTGCTCTGCGTGCACCGCGACGGCGCGAAGGAAGAGTTTCGCGTCGCCAAGCTGCTCGGCTACCAGTCATTGAAACGGTTCGAGCTGGCCGAGGCCGCCGCCGGCGACATTTGCGCCGTCACAGGCATGCAGGACCTGACCGTCGGCGAGACGATCACCGAGATCGCCCGGCCCGTGGTGCTGCCGCTGCTGGAGATCGAAGAGCCGACCGTCAAGATGCAGTTCATGTCGAACAACGGTCCGTTCGCGGGGCAGGAGGGGAAGTACGTCACCTCCCGCAACCTGCGCGACCGCCTGTTCAAAGAGGTGAAATCCAACGTCGCCCTGCGCGTCGTCGAGACGCCCTCGCCCGACACGTTCGACGTGCTGGGGCGCGGTGAGCTGCACCTGTCCGTCTTGATCGAGACGATGCGGCGCGAAGGTTACGAGCTGATGGTGTCGCAGCCGCAGGTCATCTTCAAGACCGGCGAAGGCGGCGAGAAGCTGGAGCCATACGAAGAGGTCGTCATCGACCTGGAAGAGGCCTATTCGGGCGCCGTCATCGAAGAGCTCGGGCGCCGCGGCGGCCGCATGCAGGAGATGGGGCCGGCCGGCGAGGGGCGCATGCGCCTCGAGTACATCTGCCCGGCGCGCGGTCTCATCGGGTACCGGTCGCAGTTTCTGACCGACACGCGCGGCACCGGCATCATGCACCACAACTTCAAGGACTACGGTCCGCACGCCGGTCCGCTTCGCTCGCGCGCCAACGGCGTGCTGGTCGCGCAGGACAACGGTGAGACCAACACCTACGGCCTCTTCTACCTGCAGGAGCGCGGGCAGCTTTTTCTCGGCCCGGGCATCAAGGTCTACGGCGGTCAGATCATCGGCCTGCACTCGCGGGACAACGACCTGGTCGTCAACCCGTCGAAGGCCAAGAAGCTGACCAACATCCGCACCACGGCCGCCGACGAGAAGCTGTTCCTGAGCCCGCCCCGCGTCTTCTCGCTGGAAGCGGCGCTCGAGTTCATCAACGACGACGAGCTGGTCGAGGTGACGCCCGAGGCGCTGCGCCTGCGGAAGCGTTTCCTGGATCCCAACGAGCGCAAGCGCATCGAGAAGGTCCAGGGCACGCGATAAGCCCGCGGTTCAGGCGCGCGGCGTCGTTCGGCCCTCAGAGGCTGAACGAGAAGCGCGCGCCGAACTGCAGCCATTCGTGGACGGCGGTGTTCGTTATGTCGGACGTCGTCGTCGTGTTGCCGGTCGTGAGAGACCCGCGGTCGTACCGCGCGATCGAAAAGCTGACGAACGGTCCCACCGCGAACTGCGGCGCGACGTAGATGTCGCCCCCGAGTTGCAGGGTCGCGAACTCCCAGCCGTGCGCGCTGGCGGACGCGGTGCGCCCGCCCGACGACGCGTCGAACGTCATCCACTCGTACCCCACGCCCAGGCCGAACCAGGGGACGAAAGCGGAACCCAGATCGAGGTGATACAGAGCCTCGAGGCCGAGGCGGATGATCGAGCCCGAGCAGTCGACGCCGTTGCCGCATAGCGCCGCCGCGCCGTCTTTGACCTGGGCCAGCGCGTACTGAAAGTATGGGCCCAGCGTGAAGTGCCGGTCGAACCGGTAGCCCGCTTCGAACACGAACGGTACGGCACCCGAGAACGTGCTGCTCAGGCTGTCACCGTTGTCGCCGTCGACGTCGCCGAACGGCACGGCGTAGCCGACGCGGACAGCCACGTCGACGCCCGGTTGGTCGGGTGGGCCGGCCTGCGCGGCGGCCTGACGGGTGGCGGCCAGCGTGAGGAGCATCGTCGCGGTGAGCACCAGGGGCTTGGTCATCGGGACCTCCGAGCGTGTAACGACACCACAACCACGACGTTCCCGCAAAATCCCGATACGGGCCCCCGTTTCTTCACCCACCTGTTGCTCTCCTGCCACGGGCGAGCGTTTAATGTGAATGGGAATGCGAATCGCTGCCCTGGATGTTGGGTCCAACTCGTTCCACCTCATGGTGGCCGACGTCGAGACCGGTGGGCGCATCAACGTCCTGGATCGCGCCAAGGAGATGGTCCGCCTGGGCGATTCGACGTTGCACAAGGGCGTCATCGCGCCCGACGTGTTCCGCCGCGGCCTGGACGCGCTGAAGGCGTTGCGGCGCATTGCCGATCGCCACAAGGTCGACGCGCTGGTGGCGGTCGCGACCAGCGCCGTGCGTGAGGCGCAGAACGGCGGTGAGTTCGTGCGCGCGGCCCGGGACGAATCGGGCATCGACATCCGCGTCATCCGCGGCGACGAGGAGGCGCGGCTCATCTACCTGGGGGCGCGCGGCTCCCTGGACCTCGGCAAGCGTCGCGTCGCGCTGTTCGATCTGGGCGGCGGCTCGCTGGAGATCGTTCTCGCCGACGCGCAGGAGCTCTACTACACGTCGTCGATGAAGCTGGGCGTGATCCGCCTGACCGAGAGCTTCCCCTGTTCGGATCCGCCGACCCCGCGCGAGCGAGCGCACCTGGCTGACCGCGTGCGGGCCGTGCTGGAGCCGGTGATCTCTCGCGTGCGGGCCATGGGCTTCGATTTCGTCGCGTTCACGTCAGGGACGGCGTCGGCGCTCGCCAGCCTGTTGCGGGCCGAGAACGGCGGCAACAAGTCGGCGGTCGCGCTGGCCGATTTGACGGCGCTGGAACAGAAGCTGGGGAACACGACGATCACGGCGCGCGGCCGGATGCCCGGCCTCGATGCGCGGCGCGCCGACACGATCTACGCCGGCGCAGTCGTCTTTCGGACCGCGCTGGAGCTGGCCGGCGCCGAGGAGGCCACGCTGTGCGAGACGGCGCTGCGCGAGGGGATCGTCGCCGACTACGTGGCTTCCAACCGACCGGGGATCCTGCTGGTCGAGGAGTTCCCCGATCTGCGGCGGCGCAGCGTGATGGAGCTGGCTCGCCGGTGCCAATTCCGCGAGGACCACGGCACGCACGTCGCGCGCCTGGCGCTGTCGCTGTTCCACCAGACCAAGCGGTTGCACAAGCTGACCGACGGCGACGCCGAATTGCTGGAGTACGCGGCGTTGCTGCACGACATCGGCTTTTACATCTCGCCGCACCGCCACCACCGCCACAGCGAGTACCTGATCAAGAGCCACGCGATGACGGGCTTTGCGAAGTCCGAGGTGCAGACCATCGCGCTGACGGCGCGTCACCACCGCAAGGCGGAGCCGCGGTACGGGCACGGGACCGCCAAATCGCTCTCGAAGAACGAAGTGCGTCGCGTGCGCTACCTGGCGGCGATCCTGCGGGTCGCCGATGCGCTGGACCGGACCCACGGCCGGCTCGTGCGGGCGGTGCGCTGCTCGATCTCACCCCGCACCGTCGAGGTGCGCGTCGACGCCGACGGCGATCCCGAGCTGGAGCTGTGGGCCGCCCGCCGCAAGGGCGACCTGTTCGAGGCGCTGGCGGGCCGCAAGCTGCGCTTCGCCGTCGACGGCATTCGCGATCGCGAGGAGGCGCCGGTCCTGTCGGCGCCCGCGCCCGAGCCGGCGCCCGCGACGCCGTTGCGCGTGATCAAGAGAGCCTCCGGGTAGCCGAGCCCGGTGGTCAGAGCGCCAGGGCGAAGCGGAGCAACAGCTCGTGCTCCCACTTGCCGGCGGCCCTCAGCGTCTGGACCGTCTCCGAGGTGCCGCTCCACTGTTGAAGCACGTAGTTGGCCGACAGCCGGATGAAGCGACCGCGCCAGTAGTTGAGGCCGGCGGTCCCCGAGACGACGCGCGTGGTCGCGATCGCCGGGTCGCCCAGCGTGGGCGTGTCGCTGTTCAGGTCCTCTTTCAGGAACTCGCCCCGGATCGCGACCATGAGGCCGTCGTCGAGAAGAGGGCGGGTCGCCGGCGCCATTCGCAACGGGAGCTCGAAGCCGGGTGCCGCCAGCAGCCCCTGATCGCCGAGGACCCAGAACCAAAGCTCGCCATATCCCGCGATGCCGTCCAGCGTGGCCGTCCCGACCGGCACGAACCCGGAAGCTCCCTCCGTCCCTTCGCTGAGGTGCTGCTTCTTCCAGACGAGCTCACCGCGCATTCCGAACCGCGGCCCCAGCGGCAGGTTCAGCTCGCCCCCGAACGCTTCCATCGCGCCTTGCTCGTGCAACGCCACGCCGGGCGAAGCCGCACCCAGCGTCCAGGACGGCTGGAAGAAGACGACCCCGCCTGGCGTGGCCTGGACGGGCGCCTCCGGTCCCAGCACGTGATTGCCGTGCCACGCCGACGCGCCGAGCGAGACGCGGCGCCAGGGGACGTCGCCGTCGGCGAAGGGGGCCCAGACCAGCCGGCCGATGGCGTCGGCCTGGTTGTCGAAGTTGCGGAAGCCCGGCCCCTCGCCGTTGAACAAGCCCGCCGAATAGTAGAACCGGCCGTCGGCAACCAGCCCGTGGACCATCGCACCGACGTCCTTGTTGCGCGGGGCGCCCAGGGTTCGCGCCGTCATCGCCCGTTCGATGAAGTCCGTCTCGGTATCCGAGGTGCGGTTCTCGAGCGTGAACGGGACGTCGAACTGGCCAGCCTGCACGATCAGCGCGTCGCCGAACGGCGCGTAGGCCAGGAAGTTGTCGGCGGCCGGCCACAGGTTGGGGGCGATCTGAGCGCCCGCCGGTGGGCCGGGCGCGAAGTCCCCCCCCACGTCGAAGTAGAAGGCGTCTCCGACCCAGCCGCGCAGCTCGACGCGGGCGCGCCGGATGAAGAGGCCGCTCTTCGGGTTCTGCTTGGGGAAGAACGCTCCGTCCACCTGGAGGCGCCCGCCCGGGAGCAGGGTCAGCTCGCCGCCGCGCGACCGCCACGCCAGACCCTCGGGCGTCGCCACCGCCGCCGGGGCCTCCGCGGCCGTTTGCGCCCGTGCCGGCTCGCCGATGGCCGCCGCCACGACGCCGACGATGCAGACGAGCCGGGCGAGGGTCATCGTGGGTCCCGCATTGTACCCGGCACGCAGCGGCCCCGCGAAATGAGAGACTGGCGGCGTGCCTGACCAGCCCGGTTTATCGCGCGACGGGGTCGAGGCGCTGGCGCGCAAGTACCGGCGGCTCGTCGAGCTGCGCGGGCGCCGAGACGGCGACGGGCCGGCCGCGACCCGAGCCGAGCTGCGCGCCCTGGCCGCCGAGTTTCCGGGGGCGCTGCGCGAGCTGGACACGCTGGGCGCCCCCGAGCTGCAACGGCGCGCCGCCGCCTGCGCCGTGGCGGCAGGTGGCGGCCCCGCCGAGGCGTGGATGGCGTGGATCGACCGCTTTCACGTGCTGATGCGCCGCGCGCTGCAGGCGCGGGCGCGCGGCGCGGCCACCGACCCGTTCGAGCGCGCCGTGCTCTCGCCGCCCGACGGCCGCATGATGCCCGTCGTCCTCGCCGAGGTGGCCGCGGCGTTCGGCGAACCCCACGAGCGCGTGGCGACCAGGCTGTTCCCGTCACGCCGCCCGCGCCCCTGACCGTCGCCGGCAGCGGTCACGGGACTGTCGGTGCGGCGGCTGTGGTTCCGGGCACATGGCTGAAAAGGTCGCGGGCCGGGGACCATGGGTCCTGCGCCGTGGGGCGCTGGTGCTGGCGGTGGCGGTGGCGGGATGGCTGACGCTGGTGATCCACCCGCAGCCGCTCTTCGCCTACACGACGCGCGAGGCGAACATCGTCTTGCACGCGCGGCGCCCGTTTCCGGCGGCGACGCAGCCGATGCTGGCGGAGATCGTGCGGCGCGTGTCCAGGTCGCCGCTCTACGACCGCGCGCGCGTGCACGACGTGTTCCTGTGCGATACGCCCGGGTTGTTCGGCGCGCTCGCGCTGTGGGACTGGAAGGTGGGCGGTGTCACCCAGACGTCGCTGGCCGGGCATGTGTTCATCCGTCCGTACGAGATCGAGCGTGGCGTCGTCTTCGGACGGCGCGGCGAGGCCAAACAAGGGCGTAGCCTGACGTATTTCATCGCGCACGAGGTCGCGCACGCCATGACGGCCGACCACGTCGGGCGGTGGCGCTACTCGCGCCTGGCCGCGTTTCAGACGGAGGGTTATGCCGACCACGTGGCTTTCGACCGCGCGCTGGACCTTCGCGCCGAACGCGAGGCCCTGAGGCGCGATGCGCCCGAGATGGACCCGCACCGCTCGGGCCTCTACCGCCGCTACGAGCTGTTGGTCGACTACTTGCTTCAGCGGCGCGGGATGACCGTGGACGCGCTGCTGGACGCGCCCATGGATCGACGCGCGACCGAGGCCGAGCTCCTGGCGGACTCCGCCCTGTGAGCGAGCGCGAACGTCAGCGCGATGCGAGCCGCGCCCGCAGCGACTCGGCGTCGGTGGCCGGGAGATCGCAGCGACCCTCGACGCAGACGTAAGCGGTGGGGCGGCCTCCCAGCGCCGGCTTGTCAGACAGCCAGGGGACCAGCGCCGCCAGCGCGCGGGCGGTCGCCTCGTCGGTCGCGACCAGCGCGCGATGCGGGACGAACGTCGTGCGCAGCACGTCCAGCAGCGGCGTCGCCGGTCCGTCGGCGCCGGCCGGCCACACGACGGCGAGCTCTTTCGGCTGGCCGCTCGCGTATTCGACGGCCAGCAGCGCCTCGGCCAGCGCCAGCGGGTTCTCGGTCATCGCCGGCGCCAGGCTGGTCAGGGCCCGTTCGGCGACGGCCCGCCAGCGATCGTCGATGGTCAGCGTCGACAGGCGCATCGCCGACAGCAGCGCGACCGACGTTCCCGACGGCTCGGCGCCGTCATAGGCGGGCTTCTCGCGCGCGATCAGCCGCTCGTGATCGCCGGCGGTCATGAACCAACCACCGGCAGCGTCGGCGAACAGCCGCTCGGTGTCGTTGGCCGTGGACAGCGCGGCTTCCAGCCAGCGTCGGTCGGCGGTCGCTTCGAAGAGGTCCAGCAGACCGGCCGTCAGGAACGCGTGGTCCTCGAGGAATCCGGCCGCTCCCGTGCGCCCGTCCTTGAAGCTCCGTGCGAGGCGCCCCTCTACCCGCATCGTGCCCAGCACGAAGGTCGCGGCGCGCGCGGCTGCGGCGACATAGCGCGGCTCGTTCAGCACGCGCCCGGCCACCGCCAGACCCGAGATGGCCAGGCCGTTCCAGGCCGCCAGGATCTTCTCGTCGCGGAGCGGCGGCGGGCGGCGCGCGCGCACCGCGTACAGCGCCGCGCGTGCGTCAGCCAGGGCCGCCCAGGTGCCCTCGTCGGGTCGGGCGACGTGCAGGATGTTGGCGCCCTCGAAATTACCTTCCGTCGTCACGCCGTAGTGGGCGACGAAACGCGCGATCTCGTCGGGGCCGCGCGTCGCCAGTGTCTCTTCGAGTACCTCTTCGATCTCGCGGCGCGACCAGACGAAGAACGCGCCCTCTTCCTGGTGCCCGTCGGGCGTCAACGAGTCGGCGTCGGTCGCCGAGTAGAACGCGCCGTCCGGTGACGACATCTCGCGCAGCAGGTAGTCGCAGGTTTCGCGGACGACGCGCGCGAAATCCAGGCGGCCGGTTGCTTGATACGCCTCGGCGTAGGCCACGGTCAGGAGCGCGTTGTCGTACAGCATCTTCTCGAAGTGCGGGACCAGCCACACGGCGTCGGTCGAGTAGCGGTGAAAACCGCCGCCCAGCTGGTCGTACATCCCGCCGGCCGCCATCTTTTCCAGCGTCAGCGTGGCCATGCGCAGAAGCTCCGGATCGCCACTTCGCGCGTGCGCGCGCAGCAGCAGCCGCGCCGGAATGTTCGACGGGAACTTGGGTGCGCGGCGCAGCCCGCCGTTCACGTCGTCGAAGAGCCGCTTGTACACGGCAACCGCCTGGTCGACGAGCGCCGGGCCCGGACGGGTAGCCGGCGCCGCTTCGGTCGACGGCTCCATCTGCGCCTTCACGGCGCGCACCAGCGCCTCGGCCGCGCGGCCCACGCGCACGGTGTCAGAGACGTAGGTGGCGTGGATGTCCCGCAGGATCTCGAGGAAGCCGACCTGCGCGCCGCGCGCGCCCGCTCGCGGCGGGAAATAGGTGCCGCCGTAAAACGGCTCGCGCCCCGGCGTCAGCCAGACGCTCATCGGCCAGCCGCCCGATTGGGTCAGGGCCTGCACCGCCGCCATGTAGACGGCGTCCACGTCCGGGCGCTCCTCGCGATCGACCTTGATGGCGACGTAGTTGCCGTTCAGGAACCCCGCGATCTCGGGATCCTCGAACGACTCGGCCTCCATGACGTGGCACCAGTGGCAGGTTGCGTACCCGATCGACAGGAACACCGGACGGCCGAGCTGCCGCGCCGTTTCGAACGCCTCGTCGCCCCATGGGCGCCAATCCACCGGGTTGTGCGCGTGTTGCAGCAGGTACGGGCTCGACTCCAGGATCAGCCGGTTCGTGTACTTCGGCGCGTCCCCGACCAGGTGGTGCGTGCGCGGTGTGTACCCCTCGGGCGCCGCCAGTCGCCGCGCCAGCGCGTCAGCCAGCGCGGCCGACAGCTCGGATGAATAGGATGGCGCTTCAGGCGGTGCCGCGATGGAGGTCACCGCTGCAAGCTAGCACCGGTTTCGAACTGCACCTGGTCGAACAGCGCCGCGGCCGCTTCCCAGCCGGGCCCGCGCGAGCCGAACCGTCCCAGGACCCGCAGCCCCAGCGCGCGCGCACGGCGGGCCACCACGACCGGTAGCTTTCCTTCCAGTGACGACGAATCCAGACGACCTTCGCCGGTGACGACCGCGTCGCAGCCGCGGCAGGCTTCGTCGAAGCCGAGCACCTCCAGCATCCGCTCACCACCGTCGACCAGCTCCGCGCCCAGTGACAGCAGCTTCGCGCCCAGCCCGCCGGCGGCGCCCGTGTGCGGTCCGCGCGGCAGGTTCAGCGCCGCCAGCCGGGCCGCCAGCACCGGCACATCCTCGGGACGCGCGCCCTTCTGCGGCCCGAAGAGCCGCGCGGCGTCGGCCAGGTCGGTCCGCACGTCGCAAAACACTGTCGTCGGCGGCAGGCTGAGCGGGGGCCAGTCGGCCCCGCCGTCGACGGTCGCGCTGCCGCCCAGGCCGACCCACAGCCGCGGCTGGTCCTGAAAGCGGGCCAGCAGCTCACCCAGGCCGCGGCTGGACGCCGCCAGCGGATCGAGGCGGTCGAGATCCCCCAGCCCGATCACCTTTGCGCACTCGACCGCCACCCCGCCGCCCGGCAGCCGCAGCACCGGGACTGGCCGCGTGCGACCGAACGGGTCCGCCGCCGCCACACACTCGATCGCGCCGCCGAGGCCGTGCTGCAAGGACTCGAGAAACCCGTCGCCCCCATCGCTGAGCGGCAACAGACGATCGCCAGGCGCCGCGAGACGCCGCGCGGCCTCCAGCGGGCTCAGCGTCCCCTTGAACGCCGTAGGCGCCACCAGCTTCATCGCCCCGATCGTATGGCCTAGACTCCCGCCTCGTGACGAAAACAGCCGCCCCCTCTGCCTAACCTTCTCCCCGCAAGCGGGGACAAGGGACCGGACTTCGGCCGCGTGCATCCGACGTGGAGGCGGTCACAAGGTGGAGCGAAGCGGCGGGTTGAGAAGACGTCGGAGTGTGTGTCCCCTCCGCGCGCAGTTCCGCAGCGGTCTACACCACATGCCAAGCAGCTCCGCCCCCGACCCGCGAGGACCTGTTTGAGCACGGAGGGGACACACGCTGCGGCGTCCCCTCAACCAAAAGCGAGCGGAACCCCACCCGCGCGTCACCGACGTTACTGCTAAGGCGCGCCGGTCGCCTTCTCGAACATTTGCTCGACGGGGACGACCTTGATCGCGTCCTTGGCGACGGGGACCGGGAACTTTTCGATGATCTTGTCCTCGGTCAGGATGTCGGCGGGCGTGCCGGCCGTGTCGTAGGTGATGGGCGTCGGAGCGTCGCTGGCCAGCGTGTCGGCCAGCTTCTGCGCGTGGTCGGCGACGATGGCGATGGACAGGCCGGTCAGCGACAGGTGCTTGCGAACGGCGCGGTCGACGTCCGCCTTCGTCATTCTCGGCAGCCGCGCTTGCAGCTCCTTGACCAGGTCCTTGCCCGTTATGACCGCGTCGATCGCGTACCCCAACCGCCGCGAGACGTCCTGGGTCCAGAGATTGGCGTAGTTGGCCAGGAAGGTCTTCGTCGCCTGAAAGCCCGACTCGGGGATGCCGTCCCGGATCAAGCGGTCCGTCTCGAATAGCGACGCGCGCAGCGCAAACAGGCTGTTCTGCGGCGGGACCGGGCGCAGCCAGATCTCGAAGTGCTGCTGCCGGCGCGGGATGTTCGGCAGCGGGAACGTCGACCAGCCGTCCTGGATGAAGTTCTCGACATAGGCGTAGTCGCCGTAGTTCAGGCCGCGGTTCCCGCGCAGGTGGTTCATCAGCACGCCGTTGAACGTGCGGTGTTCGCCCAGGTACGACCGCGCCACAGTCAGCGGGTAAAAGTCGGGATCCTTGCGGGTCACGTCGATCACGCGCCCGATCGAGATCGCGTTGGCGCGCGCGTCCTTCTGCACGATCAAGAGCTGGTTCTCGCGGTAGACGGGCGGCGGCGGCAGCTTGGGTAGCGGCGGCGCCTTGGCGGGCAGCGCCGCGAAACGCTTGGCGAACGTTTCGGCGAAACCCGCCGGGTATCCGCCAGCGACACCGATGATCAACCGGTTGCGTGCGAAGTGGTTGGCGTAGAAGCTCTTGATGTCTTCGAGGGTGATGGACGTCAGCCCGGCCGCGGTCCCCTGCGTGGGGGTTCCGTAGGGGTGCGCCTTGTACAGGACGGTTGCCAGCGCCTGCTTGCCCAGATCCTCGTCGGCGTTCCCGCGCAGCGTCTTCGTGATGTAGTCCAGCGCGTCTTGCTTGTTGCGCGTGAAGTCCTCCTCGGCAAAGCGCGGCGTCAAGACCTGACCGGCCAGCAGCTCGGCGAAGCGCGCCAGGTTGTCGCGGTGGACCGTCCCTTCGAAGACGATCGTCTCCTTGTCCCCGTAGGTGCGGATGTCGGCCGCCAGCGGATACAGCGCATCCAGCAGCTCGCCGAACGTGCGCGTCTGGCTTCCGCCGCGGCCGATCATCTGGGCCGTCAGCGCCGACAGCCCTTCCTTGCCCGCCGGATCGTCGACGGAGCCGATCTGGAATACGAGGCGGATCGCGCACAGCGGGGTCGTCGGCGACGGAATGAACACCGTGCGAATGCCCGCGACCCTCGTCGGCGTTTTGGCCGGGGCGGCGGCCACGCTGGCGGCGGACAGGACCAGGGACAGCAGCATGACGGACCTCATTATTTTGCCGCCTTCATCGTGACGACGGTGCGGTTGGCCGGCTTGAAGTAGGTGGCAGCCACGCGCTTGACGTCGGCGGTGGTGACCTGGTCGTAAAGCGCGAAGTACGCGTTGATGGACTCCAGCTCGCCCGTCAGCGCCAGGAACGACGAGGCCGTATACGCGGTCTTGTCCGCTGTCGAGAGCTGCCCGGCGAACGCGTACTTCACGTGTGACAGGACCTCCGCCAGCAGCTTCTCGTCGACGCCCTCTTTCGCGACGCGGGCCATCTCTTCCTGAATCGCCTGCTCGACGTAGGCGATGTCGGCCGGCTTCTTGATTCGCGAGAACACCGTGAACAGGTTGGGGTCCACGTGCGCGTCGTTCGAGCCGGACAGCGACTCGACCTTCTGTTCCTTGATGACGAGCCGCTTGTAGAGGGGCGCGCGCTCCGAGAACATCAGCTCCGCCAGTACGTCCAGCGTGGGCAGGTCGACGTTCTTCGTCGAGAAACCGGGTGTGTGGTAGCCCTCGACCAGCATCGGCAGCGTCGGGCCGGGCCAGGTGAGGTCCGCGTGCTGCGCCTTCTTCTGCGGCGGCTCGACCGGGATCTGCGGGTGCGGGCTGCCGGCCTTCCAGTCACCGTACCGTTCCTGGACCAGCTTGAACACCGTCTCGGGGTCCGCGTCGCCGACCACCAGGATGACGACGTTCTCGGGGCGGTAATAGCGATCGAAGAATTGCCGCGAGTAGGCCATCTCGTTCGGCATGTTCTCGATGTCCTTCAGGAAGCCCATCGTCGTGTGCTTGTACGTGTGGGTCGTGAAGGCGTGGTCGTACAGCGTCTCGATCATCTTCTCGATCGGGTTCGACGCGTTCTTGTTGTATTCGCCCAGCACGGCCCGGGCTTCCTTCTGGAAGTCGGGCTCGGCGTACTGCAGGTGCTGGAAGCGATCACTCTCCAGCTCGACGATCTTGGGCAGCGCGTCCTTGCCGGCCAGGATGTGATACACGGTCAGGTCGTCGGACGTGAACGCGTTCGAGTCGGCGCCCATCTGCTTGAGCGCGGCGTTGTAGGCCTCCAGCGGATACCGCTGGGTGCCGTGAAACATCATGTGCTCGAAGAAGTGCGCGAACCCTGACTTGCCGGGCTCGACCTCGTTGCGGCTGCCGGTGCGCACGACCGAGTAGTAGGCGACCAGGCCCGGCGAGTCGTACGCGACCACGTAGACGCGAAGGCCGTTGGGGAGGGTCCGCTCCGTCACGGGGAAGGGGAAGGCGAGGCTGGCGCCCCCGCCGGCGCCGCCCGGGCTGCCCGCGCCGGCCGGGGTGCTGGCCGGGGGGAGCGGTGGGGCGCCGCCCAGGGCTGCGCGGCCCGGTCGGGTGAACGCTGCGAGAAGCGGCAGGGCCAGTGCGCCGGCAACCAGCGCGGGTGTGAGCAGCAGACGCATCAGACCTCCAATCGACGCTAGGATAGCGACGCCCGATGAAAACAGAATCGCCGCGGGGTCACAACCGATTCTCGGTCGCCGGGCGGCTGCTGGTCGCCGGACGGCTGGTGGAAGGGGCCGCGATCGTCGACGGCGAACAGATCGTGGAAGTGCGGGAAAGCCCGGTCGGGACGCTCCCCGAACCGCGTTTGTCCGCGGAGATCGTCTCCCCCGGGCTGGTCGACCTGCAGTGCAACGGCGGATTCGGCGTCGAGGTGGGCGGGGACGCGGCTGCCCTGCGTGAGCTGGCGCGCCGCTTGCCAGCGACGGGCGTGACCACGTTCCTGCCGACCCTGGTCAGCGCAGGCCCGGCGGCGTACCGGGCTGCCGCGGCCGCCTGGGCCGCCGCCCGTGGCGCGCCAGGGGCCGCGATGCCGGGGCTGCACCTCGAGGGACCGTTGCTGGCGCCCGCCCGCGCCGGCGCGCACGAGCGGCGCGCGATCGAGGACGCCGACGCCACGCTGGACGCGGTCCTCGACGAGCTTCTGGCCGCGGACGCCGTCCGCATCATGACGCTGGCGCCGGAGCGTCCGGGCGCGCTGGACCGCATCGCCCGCCTGTGCGCGGCGGGGGTCGCCGTCAGCCTGGGGCACACGGACGGCAGCTTCGCCGAGATCACCGCCGGCATCCAAGCTGGCGCGCGGCTGGCGACCCACCTTTACAGCGCGATGTCGCCCTTTGCCCACCGGGCACCCGGCGCAGTGGGGGCGGTGCTGACGGACAATCGGGTGACAGCCACGGTGATCGCCGACGGTGTGCACACGCACGCCGCTGCGCTGATCCTCGCGCTGCGCGCGAAAGGCTCAGAGCGGCTCGCGCTGGTGACCGACGCCGTGGCGGCCGCCGGCGCCCCGGCGGGCCGCTACCGCCTGGGCGGGCTGGACGTCGTCTCCGACGGCACCAGCGCGCGGCTGCTGGACGGCACGCTGGCGGGGTCGACCCTCACGCTGGACGCGGCCGTGCGGACCATGGTGACGCTGGCGGGCGCCACGCCCGCCGAGGCGCTGGCGATGGCGAGCACCGTCCCCGCCGACGCAATCGGCCTGCGCGACCGCGGCCGCCTGGCTCTGGGCCAGCGGGCCGACCTGGTTCTGTGGTCGGCCGACCTGACCGTCGAGACGACGATCGCCGGCGGCGCGGTCGTGTATCCCTGACTCAGTGGATGCGGCAGGCGTGGGGGAGGGCGCCCAGGATCTCGGCCTCGCGCGCGCCGAAGAAGGCCAGGCGTTCGTCGAACGTGCCCTCGGCGACCAGCGCGCGCCCGAGGTCCAGGAAGATCTCGGCGTGGCGTTCCTCGGCGTCGCCGAGGGCGGCGTAGAAGCGGGCCAGCTCGTCTTCGCCTCCGCGCTCGAATCCGCTGGCCAGCAGCATGAGACGCTCGTGCGAGCGCGCCTCGATGAACGCGGCCACCAGCAGCGCGTCCAGCAGCCGCCCGGGCTCTTGGCCGCGCACCTCGGCCAAGAGGGCGCGCGCGTACTGGTTGGGTGTGTCGGCCCGCGGCGTCCACCCGCGCCGCGCCATCACCGCCGCCACCTGCACGACGTGGCTGGTCTCTTCGTGCGCCAGTCGCGAGAGCTGCGCGACGGACGTTCCGCGGTGCGGATAGCGGCGCACCAGCGAGAGCGCGTTCTCGGCCGCCTTGCGCTCGCAGTGCAGGTGATCGGACAGGAGTGATTGGAGGTCGGCCGCGCTGGACGCGAACCAGCGCGGGTGCGTCGACGACTGCAGGATCATGCGGGTCGGGGACTCGGCCATCAGGCGGCCGCGCGGCCGTGGCTGCGGCCCGGCTGCACCGCCGCGATGAACGTCAGAGCGGGGTTGTTCTGGATGGCGTCGCGCATGCCCCAGTCGCTGTCGAACAGGATCAGCGGGCGATCCTCGACGTCCAGCACGCAGGT
This sequence comes from Polyangia bacterium, assembly GCA_045802645.1. GTDB lineage: Bacteria > Myxococcota_A > Polyangia > Fen-1088 > Fen-1088 > JADGRB01. Next base: position 35,835 of record JBJMQQ010000178.1, on the reverse strand, counting down.
CATGCGCCCGGGCCGCTCGAACTTGTTGGGCTCGAACGGCTCCCCGGTCACCCAGCGGGCGTGCTTGTACGGCAGCGGTTGCAGGCTGACGGCGACGCCGTACTCGCTCTGCAACCGGTGCTGGATGACCTCGAATTGCAGCACGCCGACGGCGCCCAGGATCGGGTCGCGCGACAGGCGCAGGCGATCGAAGAAGAGCTGCACGGCCCCCTCTTCGGACAGCTGCTCGAGGCCAATCTTGAGCTGCTTGCGCTTCAGCGGATCCCGCAGCGCGGCGATGACGAAGTGCTCGGGCGAAAAGCGCGGGACGCCCTGGAACTCGAACGGGCGCCCCACGACCAGCGTGTCGCCGATGCGCAGCGCGCCGCCGTCCCAAACGCCCAGGATGTCGCCGGCGTAGGCCTCGTCGACCTGCGTGCGCTCTTGTCCCAGGAACTGCACGGTGCGGGTCATCGCGAACGGTTTGCCGGTGCGCGCGTGGAGGACCTCCATGCCGCGCGTGAACTTGCCCGAGCAGACGCGCACGAACGCGATGCGGTCGCGGTGGCGGGGGTCCATGTTCGCCTGGATCTTGAACACGAACCCCGAGAATGACGGGGTCGTCGGTTCGATCGGTCCGGTCGACGCGACACGTGCGGCGGGTGGGGGCGCCAGATCGACGAACAGGTCCAGGAACGGCTCGACGCCGAAGTTGGTCATGGCGCTGCCGAAGAAGACCGGCGACAGCTGGCCGGCCAGGAAGGCTTCGCGCTCGAACGGGTGGGTGGCAGCCTCGAGCAGCTCGACCTCTTCCTGCAGCTCGCCGAACGCCCGCTCACCGAGGGTCGCGCGCACAATCGGGTCTTCCAGCGTGGTCGTGGACATGGGGGCCTGGGTCGTGCCCGAGGCCGTCCGGTCGAACTTCAGCACCTGACCGCTGGCACGATCGACGACGCCGACGAAGCTGGTCCCCGACCCGACCGGCCAGTTCATGGGCGCGGTGGGGATGCCCAGCACGCGTTCAATCTCGTCCAGCAGCTCCAGCGGGGGCCGGCCGACGCGGTCCATCTTGTTGATGAACGTGACGATCGGAATCCCGCGCATCCGGCAGACTTGAAAAAGCTTGATCGTCTGCGGCTCGATGCCCTTGACGCTGTCGATCAGCATGACGGCGGAGTCGGCGGCGGCCAGCGTGCGGTAGGTGTCCTCGCTGAAGTCGTTGTGGCCGGGCGTATCCAGCAGGTTCATGCGCCGGCCGGCGTAGGTGAACTGCAGGACGCTGGTGGTGATCGAGATGCCGCGCTGCCGCTCCAGCTCCATCCAGTCGCTGGTGATCGCGCGCCCCGACTTGTTGCCCTTGACGACCCCGGCCAGGTGGATGGCCCCGCCATAGAGCAGCAGCTTCTCGGTCAACGTGGTCTTCCCGGCGTCCGGGTGCGAAATGATCGCAAACGTCCGGCGATTGCCGATCTCTTGCTGCAGCTGGTCACTCATCGGGTAAAGCCGCGCTAGCATACCCCGCCGCGTGACCGGGACCCCCGGTAAGTTGATCTCTGCCTCTTCCCCGTCCTCGTCCTCGTCCTCGTCCTCGTCCTCGATCCGACGGCCGAGACGTGAGCCCAGACCGGATCGAATACGGCGACGAGGACGAGGACGAGGACGAGGACGGGGAAGAGGACGGATGTTCGATTTCCGGTTTTGGCCCCCGGTTTCGTATAGCTCCTGGGGGAGATGACCAGGGATGAGCTCATCAGCACCTACCGGGGCTTTGGCGCCGTGGTGTTCCGGCGGTGTCGTCAGATACTTGGCAACGAGCAGGACAGCCGTGACGCCAGCCAGGAGATCTTCGAGCGCTGCCTGCGCCGGTGCGACGAGCTCCGTCCTGGGCCGGAGCTCTTGGCGTGGCTCTATCGCGTCAGCACGAACCTCTGTCTCGACCGGCTGCGAACGCAGCGCGCCGGCCTGCACACGCCACTTCACGACGACCTCCCCGGTCTGGAGTCGGCCAGTGCCGAATCGCGCCTGCTCGACCGGGACAGCCTCCGCCGTCTGTTCGCGGCCGTCGAGAAGCGCACGCGCGAAGTGGCCGTCTACCTCTACATCGACGGCATGACCCAGGAGGAGGTCGCCAAGGTCAGCGGGATGACCGATCGGTCGGTGCGCAACCACGTCGCTCGCCTGCGCGACGCCGCGGTTCGTCTCGGGCTGCTGGGAGAATCAGCATGAGCAAGAACTGCCCTTCGAGCTTCGCGCTGGATGCGTTTCGGTTGGGGCTCGACCCCTCGCCCGCCGCCCACGTCAGGGACTGCGCGCGCTGCACGGCCTGGCTCGCCGCGCAGGAGCAGGTTGAAGCCAACGTGGCGCATCTCTGGGTACCGGCCGCGCCACGGCGACCCCACGGCTTCTGGAGAGGCCTGCGCCTGGGTTTGCCCGTCGCCGCCCTCGCAGCGGCCGCGCTGCTTCTCGTCGCGCGGCCGAGGCAGCCGACCGAAACCGCGAAGGGGGCCTCCGCGTCGGTGCAGATCGCGCGGTCCAGGGCCGGGGCTGTTTCGTGGCTGTCGCCCGCGGACGACGTGGCCGCGAAGGACGCGATCCGCCTGTTCGTGAACAGGCAGGATCGCGCCGACCGCTACGTGCTGGTTGGGTCCGTCGACGGCACCGGCCAGCTGTCGCGCTTCTACCCGATGGATGGCCAGGGCTGCAGCGTCTCCTTGCCCGCCGCCGGAGAAGCAATCGACGGCAGCATCGTCATCGACGAGGCGCCCGGGCCCGAGCGGCTGGTCGTCCTGGTCTCGCACGAGCCACTTTGCTGGCCGGCGGTCGCCGACGTGGCCCGGCGCTTCGCGGTCGGAGCGCCTCTGCCGGGCGAGCTCCTCTCCAACGGTGTGCACGCGACGCGGCTGGTCCTGCCGAAGCGACCGGGAACCGACCGCTGATGTGGGCCACGCTGGTCGTCGCCACGCTGCTGTCGGGACGCTTTGCGATCGTGGCCACCGCCGGCGAGGCCGCCGGCCAGACCCCGTTGCACTACGTCGACACCGATGCTGATCGGGTGCGCTCGGTCCTGGAGGACCTTGGCAACGTCGAGGCCGGTCACATCCTGCGCGTGCGCAACGCGACCCCGGCGTCGATGCGCGCCGCCCTGGCCAGCGCCGAGTCCGCCCTGCGCGGCGATCCGGCGGCGGTCCTGGTCTTCTACTTCTCCGGACATGCGGACGAGCAGGGGTTGCTGCTCGGCAACGAGCGCCTGGACTATCGCGAGCTTCGCCAGATCCTGTCGAAGTCCACGATCCGGACGCGGGTGGTCTTACTCGACGCCTGCCGCTCCGGCGGCGCGCTGACCAGCAAGGGCGGCCGCCAGGCGGCGGCGTTCGACGTCAGCGCCTTGCGTCCCGAAACCGTGTCGGGCGCCGCCATCATCGCCGCGTCGACGTCGGTGGAAGCGGCACAGGAGTCGAGCCGTCTCGAAGGGTCGTTCTTCACGCACCACCTGGTGTCGGGCCTTCGCGGCGCGGCCGATCAGAACGGCGACGGGCGCGTCACCCTGGCCGAGAGCTACGCCTACGCCTACGCACAGACGCTGTCCTCGACCAGCACGACCCTGCTTGGACCCCAGCACCCGTCGTATCAATACGATCTGGCCGGTGCGGGCGAGCTGGTCCTCACGGAGCTGGGCCGCGCGGAGTCCGCGCTGTCGCTGCCGGTCGGAACGCCGGGCGACCTGCTGATGGTGTTCGACGCGCGCGACAACCTGGTCGCCGAGGTGGCGGGCGGCGGGACGCGGCCGGTGAGCCTCGCGCTGCGCGCGGGCACGTATCGCGTGGCGCGCCGGCGGGGCGACCGGGCCGCCGTCGGGGTCGTGTCGCTGGCTGCCGGTGCCCGGGTGCAGCTGGACGAGCGGTCCTTGCGTGAGCAGGCGCCCGAGATCGCGATGGCCAAGGGGGCGCGACGACGGACGCACGCCGTCTTCATCGACGGCGGCCTGGTGTACGCGCAGACGGGCGCCATTCCCATGGCGCTGGAGGTTGGGCTCTCGTACGACCACGCGCTGCCGCGCTGGCGTCTGCTGGGGCGGATCGCGTACGGCGGTGGCGACTCGTCGTTCTCCGTGTACCAGGTGACCCGGGAGTCGGCGCAGGCCGCGCTGTTGCGACGCCTGCCGCTCTCGTCGACGGAGCTGGCGCTTGGCGTCGGGGTCGGCGTGGCGCGCTTCGTCCAGAATCGCCAAGGAGATCGGCTGTTGGATCCGCGCGCCCCCGAGCATCTGGAGGGCACCGCCGGTTCGGCGGATCTGGTGCTGGCGCTGGACATCCCGCTCGCCGACCGCGTCAGCCTTCGCCTTGGCTGGCGCGGTGGCGCGATGCTCTTGCGCGGCAACGGCGCGCTTCGCCTGCGCTCCGAGATTCTGGCCACCGTCGGTGTCGGCGCCCATTTCTAGCTGGCGCGTGCTTCCGCATCCAAAGCAGCGGCTCGTATTCAAGACATGATGAACAACAACTCCTCATACAAGAATCATGGCACCTGCCTGCCGCTCATCCTCGCTCTGCTGGCGGCCCTTCCGGCGTGCGGCGATCTGGACGAGACGGACGCGAATCCGCCGTCGGTCGGCGCGCTCGCCTTGTGGGATTCCTCTCACCTGCTCGCTCTGAGGACCTACTACAAGGATCCGGTCCTCGTCGACGTTCAGTCGGGCAAGCAAACCGGGACGCTGAGCGTCGACAAGTGGTACTCGGACATCGCCGTCATCGGAAACGGCGAATTGATTGGCCTTCACAACCAGTCGATCGATTTCTACAAAGCCGACGGGACGCTGGACACGGCCCGGTCGATTACGGCCACCCAGTTCATCTCCATGGCGATGTCGGTCGATCGCTCGACGCTTGCGTATGCGGTGGCGCTCGACCCGACCAACAGCAAGCTCGGGATCCTCGACCTGCCGTCCGGGGTGGCGCGGTCACCAGTGCCGGACGTGACGTTCAACTACGGCCTCTCGATTGCGAGAGACGGGAAACTGGTCGCCATCCCTCAGGGCGACGTCGAGGTGGTCATGACTCATGCGCCATGGACGACGTCGACCTGCGTGCTCGACCTCGACCCGCGGCGTCCGGGCGCGGCGTTCGTGATCGCGTTTTCGCCGGTCGACGACAAGCTGGCGGTCGGCAAGCTGGACGGCGGTGTGAACATCTTCGACCTCAGCCACTTCCCGGACTGCACCCTCGTGTCGAGCTACGTGTCCCCGGAGGACACACGACCAGACATCAACCACGTCCAATACTCTCCGGACGGCACTGTCGTGGCGATCGCGGTGGAGCAAACGGCGGCGTCGGCGGCCGGGGTCCCGATCGCAAGGACCGGCGCGATCAGGCTGCTGGCCGCCGCGACCGGCGACCTCGTGAAAGAGCTGCCGGTCTATCAATGGCAGAAGACCTCCGATTCGGACTACGGCCCCCAGATCGAGGATCTGCAGTGGTCCGAAACGGGGGATCGACTGGCTGTTGCGACGGGGGACGGCCCCCTCCAGCAGTGGGATGTCGCCACCGGCACGCTGCTCTGGTCCGCGGGTATTTGATCACAAGAGCGCGAGCAGGGCGGCGATGCCCGCGCCCAGCGTGTAAAGGGACTCGCCCGCGATGAGGCCCCCGCCGATCAGCGATGACGTGCTCATGTCGGGGGGGAGCTCGTCGGCGTGTTCTTCGGGCGGTGTCTTGGCGGGCGCGGGGCGGGCCAGCAGCGACGAGAGCACGCTGCCGGCGGCGAACCAGGCCGACGTCGCCAGGTCCAGGAAGCCGCCCGTCGACGACGCGTAGGGGCTGGAGAGCAGGACCGCGTCGACGACCCAGCCGACGGCAAAGCCGGTCCGGCCGCTCTCGACGAACCGGCGGTACCCGACCGAGGCGCGCAAGAGCTTGCGGGCGATCTCGGTGGCGAGGCCGATGCCGAATCCGAGCCAGAGCGCGTGCACCTGATACGGCGCCAGGTGGCCGAGCCCGCGGATCGCGCCGACGAACTTGAACGTCATCGCCGACTGCCAGACGCCCACCCGCGCCTCCGGGTGCGTGAAGGTGTCGACCCGCAGCACCGGGTAGGCGGTCATGAAGAGCTGGGTCAGCAGCACGCACAAGATCGCGCCCAGCACGATCCCGATCGCCTGATACCGAAACTGGATGGCGCGGTTCGAGCCCAGCCGCCACCCCGTCGACCGATCCTGCTGCATGTCGACGCCGATGCTGGTCGAGATCAGCAGGACGCTGGCCGCCATCATGGCGACCACGGGATCGCGCAGCCCCAGCGCCGACATCAGCAGCACCGAGACGACGAACGCGCTGGAAATCGGGTTCCAGTCGGAGATCCCCGTCGAGATGCCGTTCACGAACACGAAAACGAACACCAGGAGAACGGCGAACACGACGTAGCCCACCGGCTGCCCAAGAAGAACGGTCGCGACCAGGATCAGCGCCACCGCCCAGAACGCCACCCACGCGATCAGCCGGCCTCCGCCCAATCCGCCGGTGGATGCTGGCTGGGCGATGGCGCCGTGCGCGCGCACGCGCCGGATGGCCTCGCGCCCGATGACCGCGATGTCGACCAGGCCCGCGCCCATGATCATCGAGAGACCGACCAGAAACCCGATCTTGCGAAACGGATCGTGCGGTCCCAGGTAGCCCGAGGCGCGCAGCCACGGTGTCAGCGCCCAGCCGATGGCGCCCATCACCAGCGTCGGGACGCCGATGCGGGAGCCGACGATCAGGCCCGCGCCCAGCGTCGACGCGGAGACGCCGACGCGCTCGAGGATGCTCACGCGGGAGACCAGTCCGGCCACGGCGATGCCGGCCGCCGTGCCGCCGCCCAGCTTGCCGATCGACCGTCGCAAGAGGCGCGCGTCCGTCAGCGCCCGCAAGATGTTCGCGACGGCGTGCCCCGACGGGTACTCGAGCTGGAGCCGATCGACCAGCACCGGCGTGTACAGCATCCCGACGCCGATGCCGAACATCCCGATGCACCCGAAGTAGAGCGCCAACTTCCAGGCCGGCGGCAGCGGCATCCCCAGCCAGACCATTGCCTGGATCAGCACACCCATGCCGGCCACCGACGAGACGGAGGCCGCCATCGTCTGGATGTAGTTCGCGCCGTGCTTGCCTTCGGCGCCGTAGCTGTACGTCACCGTGCTGCCCAGGATTCCGGCCAGTACCTGGCCGCCGATCGCGAACCCCAGGCTGAACGTCATGTAGGCGTTCGTGACCGCGCCCAGCGGCCCCAGGATCAGCAACGCCACGGCGCCCAGCAGCAGGTGGTACCCGGTCGTGCCGGGCGCGGGCAGGAATCGCCGGCGCTGGGGCTCGCTCACGCTGGGTTCCGTCCGTGCCTGGCGTGATGCCGGCCCATCTCGACGGCGCGCAGCACGTAATCACCCAGCGCGACGATCCCCAGCGTGAACGCCAGCACGATCGGCAGCCGGGCGCGCACCCCGGCGACCAGCGCTGTGATGGCCAGGAACTGAGAGATCGTGGCGGCCTTGCCCAGCGGGCTGGCGCGAAAGTCGTAGCGCAGCCAGCGCCGCAGCGTCGGGACCGCGCGATACACCACTGACATCGGCAGCTGCAGCAGCTCGCGCGCGACGATCAGCGCCAGCAAGCCCAGCGGAACGCCCCGTTGAACCCACAGGGCGGCCAGCACGGTGCCGACGAACAGCTTGTCACACAGCGGATCCAGCCAGGACCCGACGCCGGCCAGGTCGACGCCCGAGCGCCGCGCGGCGATGCCGTCGAACACATCGGTCAGGGCCGCCGCCGCCAGCACGGCCACCGCGGGCAGCGCGCGGTCGGGCGCCGCGGCCATCACGAGCCAGAACAGCAGACCCAGCGGCAGGCGCGCCAGGCTGAGCAGGTTGGGAGTCGTCAACCACCGACCGTTCCGGGCGCCGTCGGCCATCGCGTCGGGAAGCGTAACACCGACGCGCCACCGATGACCTCGGCCCAAGGCTGTTAATGAAACAGCGCGTCCGGGTGGTGCCGGCGCGGCTCGGCCGAATCGGTCAGGCCGTCGCGCGGGATCACCACTTCATCCAGGATCTCGCCGTCGACGCAGCGGACGTCGTCATTGCCAGGCGAGGCGGGTCCGCAGACGGCCTCGATGCGAAGCTGGTCCGCCGACGCCGTGATCTTCAAGAATCCCAGGTGAATGGCCCGGTAGGCCGTGAACGGCGGCGGCGTGCACACGTCCCACAGGCAGGTGGTGTTCGGCGCGTGCTCGAGGGCGCCCCCGCCGGTCCCGGCCGTGATGTGCACGACGTGCGCCTGCGGCTTGGTGCGTTCGTACACGTGGCTGTGTCCGTTCAGGTTCAGCACGTATTTCGGGAACCGCTTCCCGAATCCGTCCAGGATCGCGCGCAGCTGCGCCTCGCTGCCGTGGTGCCCGGACGAATAGGCCGGCCGGTGGCCCGCGGTGATGATGAAGTTGATGCCGGCGCTGGCCTGCGCTTCTTTGAAGAGCGGCTCGACCTTGCGCGCCCAGTCCGGCCAGGTCGTCGCGCTGTACGGCTCGGGGTAAATGAGGAAGCGCACGGCGCCGAAGTCGAACCAGTACCAGTCTTCGCCGCAGCAGCCGGCCGCGGGGGCGCCCGGCGAGGCCGCCGCGTGCGGAAGCGCGAAGCGCCCCTTGTAGTTGCGAAGGTCGTCCCGGCCCGGGTCCGCCCACTCGTGGTTGCCCCAGGTGGGCATGTACGCGGCGCGCCGTGACCAGGGCATCACGTCGTCGAAGTGCCGATCGACGGCCGCCTGCGTGCGCAGGTCGGCGTAGGACAGGTCGCCCAGCATCAGCACGAACCAGGGGTCGGCGATGCGCAGGTCGGCGTTGACGGCCGTTGCGCCTGGCTGACCGCCCGAGTCCCCCATGTCGCCGACGGCGGCGAAGACGAAGCTGGACGATCCCGCGGGCGGCGCGCGGAACGAGACCGGCACCGGCCGCGCCGCGTTCCCAACCTCGTAAAAGTAATCGGCGTCCGCGATCAATCCGTCGGCCACCGCCTCCTGGAACGGCCCCGCCGAGGACGTCGGCAGCGGGGTGGGCGGATGGGCGGACACGGTGCGCGGAGGCTGTCCCTTGGTCCAGTAACGCATCGTCGCGCCGGCGCCGCGCCAGTCGAACGTCACAGACGTCGGGCTGGTGTACGTGAAGTGAACCTCGTGCGGCTCGTCGATCGGGATCGGCGGGGCGGCGTTGAAGCCGGCGTCGAACGCCATCAGCGCGGCGGCCTGCCCGCGGCAACCGGTGCAGGCAGCCATCGCGCCGAGCAGCGCGAGGCGCGGGAGCTTCAGCCGCACTGCCCGCGCTGCCGCAAGAAGTGATCGGCCAGCACCAGCGCGAACATCGCCTCGACGATGGGCACCGCCCGCGGCAGCACGCACGGGTCGTGCCGGCCACGTCCCTTGATGGTCGTGTCGTGGCCGTCTTGGTCGACGGTCTCCTGTTCACGCAGAATGGTGGCGGTCGGCTTGAACGCGACGCGGATCGTGATGGCTTCGCCGTTCGAGATCCCGCCCTGCACGCCGCCCGACCGGTTCGTCCGGGTGCGCACGCGGCCGGCGCCGTTGAAGAACGGATCGTTGTGCTGACTGCCCGTCAGGTACGTGCCGCCGAAGCCGCTGCCGATCTCGAACCCCTTCGCCGCCGGCAGCGAAAGCATCGCCTTCGCCAGCTCCGCGTCCAGCTTGTCGAACACCGGCTCGCCGAGGCCGGCCGGCACGCCGCGCGCGACGGCCTCGACGACGCCGCCCAGCGAGTCGCCGGCCTTGCGGGCCTCGTCGATGCGCGAGATCATCTTTTCGGCGGTGGCTGCGTCTGGGCAGCGCGCGATGTTCGCGTCGACGGCGTCGCGCGTGACGGCCAGCGGATCGACGTCGGTCTCGATGTCCTGCACGCGCTGCACCCACGAAACGATCTCGATCGGCCCGGCCGCCGCCAGCGCCTTGCGCGCCAGGACGCCGGCCGCGACGCGCCCCACCGTCTCACGCGCGCTGGCCCGCCCGCCGCCCTGCCACGCGCGGACGCCGTACTTGGCCTGGTACGTGTAGTCCGCGTGCGAGGGGCGGAACTTCGTCCGCATCTCTTCGTAGTCGCCGCCGCGGTTGTCGGTGTTGCGGACCATCATCGCGATGGACGTCCCCAGGGTCAGCCCGTCGTGAACGCCCGAGAGGATCTCGACGGAGTCGGCTTCGCGGCGCTGGGTCGTGATGATGCTCTGGCCGGGGCGCCGGCGGTCCAGCTCTAGCTGGATCTCCGCGGCGGTGACCGGCAGCCGCGGCGGGCAGCCGTCGACGATGACGCCGACTGCCGGGCCGTGCGATTCGCCGAAGGTCGTGATCCGGAACGCCGAGCCGAAGCTGTTGCCCGCCATCAGCGGCCGCTCTCGCCCCCCGGCTTGCCCGGCAGGTGCTCGATCATCCCGCGGTGCACCGACTCGCCGGCCAGCATGAACACGCGCCCGCTGCCCTCTTCGATCTGCAGCATGAGATCGCCGGCGGCACGATAGCGCCACAGTTGCACGGCGCCGTCGTTCCGCTCGGGCACGTTGCCGGAGGTCTCGATCGTCGCGCGCGCGTGCAGGCGCTGCACGTAGGTCAGCTTGTGGTAGCTGATGGATTCTGGCGGTGGGACGGTGAGGTCCAGGTCGCGGATCTCGTGCAGGACCAGCAGCCGCTCGGCGCCGGTTCCCTCGCCGTCCAGCGGCGATTCGAACCAGGCGACGATCTCGCCGTCCAGCGCGCGCGCGAAGACCTGGACCTTGCCGGCGACCCGGTAGGTCGCGGTCCCCTCGACGACGTAATCTCGTCCGGAAAAACTCAACACATCGCGGATCTGAATGGGCACGGGGCTCCTTGACAGGGCGGAGGTCTGGCGATTATACGGGCCGGCGAGACCCCGTGAAGCTCGAAGTCATTCGCGTCCTCGACGACGACGGCCGGGTGGTCCACCCCGAGCGCGAGCCGGCGCTGAGCGGGGACGATCTGCGGCGCCTGTTTCGCACGATGCTGCTGGTCCGCATCCTGGACGAGCGGATGATTCGGCTCCAGCGGCAGGGGCGGATGGGGTTTTACCTGACCTCGCTCGGCGAGGAGGCGACGCACATCGGGGCGGCTCACGCGCTGCGGCTCGGTGACTGGCTGTACCCGGCGTATCGCGAGATCGGGGCGGCGCTGCACCGCGGGTACCCGCTGCGCACGTTCATGTGCCAGCTGTTCGGTAACGCCGAAGACCCGGTGAAGGGGCGGCAGATGCCCGTGCACCATTCGGTCCGCCGGCTGAACTTCGTGTCGGTCAGCTCGCCGGTCGGGTCCCACATTCCGCACGCCGTCGGGACCGCCTGGGCGGCCCGGCTGCAGAAGACCGACGACGTCGCGGTCGCGTTCTTCGGCGACGGGGCGACCTCCACGCCGACCTTCCACGTCAGCATGACGTTCGCGTCGCTGAAGAAGGCGCCGGCCATCCTGCTGTGTCGCAACAACGGCTGGGCGATCTCGGTGCCGTCGTCGGTCCAGACGGCGTCGCCTTCGTTCGCGCAGAAGGCGGTGGCCTACGGCATGCCGGGCGTGCTGGTCGACGGCAACGACATCCTGGCCATGATCCACGTCGTCGCGGAGGCGGCGGCGCGCGGGCGGCGCGGCGAGGGGCCGACGCTGATAGAGGCGCGGACGTACCGGCGCGGCGCCCACAGCTCGTCGGACGATCCGTCGAAGTACCGTGACCCCGACGAGCCGCGCGAGTGGGAGCGGCGGGACCCGATCGAGCGATTGCGCAAGTACGCGCGCGGGCGCGGGGAGCTGGACGCGGCGTTCGAGGAGCAGGTCCGCCGGGAGATCGACGCGGACATCAACGACGCGCTGGCGTACGCCGAGGCGCGGCCGCCGAAGCCGCCGCTGTCCAGCCTGGTCGAGGACGTCTTCGCGGAGGTCACCCCGCGGCTGCGCGAAGAGCTGGCCGCCGTCGAGGCCGAGATCGCCAAGCACGGCCCGAAGCGCGCCCCGCACAGCTGAGTCGTTCGCCGCGCGTTTGACAAACTCGGCGGGCCCTGGCAGATCGCCGAGGGTCGCGCCTGAGGGGGGGCGAGGCGCTGTCCACGCGCGAAAGGCTCTCCCTTGTCCAATCCGAAGAACAACCCATCCGCGTCCGCCCCGACGGCGGACGAGGCCACCGAGATGGGCGCCATCGTCCACGATCTGCGCAACGTGCTGTCGGCCGTCCGCGGCTTCGCGACCGTCGTCGGTGAGGACATGCGTCCCGACGATCCGTTGCGTCCCGACATCGAGCAGATCCTGCGAGCAGTCGACCAGGGGACAGCGGTCGCGGCGCGCCTCTCGGCGCTACGGTCGCGCATCGTGGCCGAGCACCCGATGCCGGCGGCGGTCGATCCAGAGCTTGATACGACGACGCCCTGGGCGCTGCGGCAGTCACGCCGGTCAGCGACCGTGCTGGTCGTCGAGGACGACGATCTGGTGCGAACCATGGCGGTGCGGGTTCTGCACCGGAACGGCTACGCGACGGTGGATGCCGGCACGGAGGTCGAGGCCGAGGAAAAGGCCGCCACGCACGGCGTCGCGATCGATCTGCTGCTGGCCGACGTGGGCCTGCCCCGCGCCGGCGGCCCCGAGCTGGCGGCGCGCCTGCGCCAGCGCTGGCCCAAGCTACAGGTCCTATTCATGAGCGGCCTCGGCCGCACCGCGCTGGCGGAGCAGGGCATCGCGCTGAACGCAGCTTTCTTGGAGAAGCCGTTCGCGCCGGCGACGTTGGTAGAGAGAATCGACGCGTTATTGGCACCAGGGACGTCGTAGAGCGGAGGGCTTGCGTGGGCGTGAGCGAGTTCGAGTTCGTGTGAGGCACGCGATCCGCGGCACGCGATTCGCGACACGCGGGCCACCCTCGAACACGAACTCGAACTCGCTCACGCTCACGCGAGCCCTCAGGTTCAGGTTCCGACGTCCGCGATGATCTCGCGGAGCTTCCCCTCCATCAGCGCGCGAATTTCTTCCAGGCGCGCCGGGGTATCTGCCTCGAAGCGCATCACGAGCACTGGGCCTGTATTCGACGCGCGCACCAATCCCCAGCCGTCGTGGTTGCCGCGCTCGCCGAATAGAACTCTCACTCCGTCGACGTCGACGACGGCGTAGCGCTCGCGGAACCAGGCGACCGCGCGCTTGACGACCTCGAACTTCACGTCGTCGGGACACGGCATGCGGATTTCCGGCGTGTTGTGCAGGACCGGCAGCGTGTCGTAGAGCTGAGCGAGGGTCTTGTCCGAGTGAGTCAGCAGCTCGATGAGCCGCAGGCCCGCGTAGACGGCGTCGTCGAAACCGAACCAGCGGTCGGCGAAGAACATGTGCCCCGACATCTCGCCGGCCAGGGCGGCCTTCTCTTCCTTCATCTTGGCCTTGATCAGCGAGTGGCCGACCTTCCACATGATCGGCCTGCCGCCGCGCGCGGCGATGTCGTCGAACAGCGCCTGACTGCACTTCACCTCGCTGACGAAGGTCGCGCCCGGGATCCGCTGCAGGATCTCTCTCGCGAACAGCATCACCAGCTGATCGCCCCAGATGATGCGCCCCTGACCGTCGACGGCGCCGACGCGGTCCGCGTCGCCGTCCAGCGCGATGCCCATCTCGGCACCGGTCGCCTTCACGCGCGCGATGAGGTCGACCAGATTCTCTGGCACGGTCGGGTCGGGATGGTGGTTCGGGAAACGCCCGTCCGCGTCGCAGTAGATCGCGTCGACATCCAGCCCTAGCCGCTTGGCGATCGGCAGGATCGCCAGCCCGCCGGTCCCGTTGCCGCCGTCGATGACCAGCTTGAACCGCCGCGGGCCCAGCTTGATGTTGTCGGCGATCGTGTTCGCGTAGTCCTGCAGAATCGGGTGGTCGGTGGCACGGCCCGGCGCCACGCCCGTCCGGAAGGCCCGCCGCTCGACCCGGTCGCGCAGCTTCTGGATCTCCGCGCCGTAGATCGTGGCCTTGCCGCACATGATCTTGAACCCGTTGTCCTCGGCCGGGTTGTGGCTGGCGGTGATCATCACGCCGCCCCCGACGCCCAGGTGGAACACCGAGAAGTAGAGCCCGGGCGAATGCAGGACGCCCACGTCGACCACGTCCAGCCCGGACGCCAGCAGCTCGCGCTTCATCGCGGTGTGAATGCGCGGCGACGACAGACGGCAGTCGCGCCCCAGCGTGATCTTCTGGACGCCGGCTTCGGCGAAATACGCGCCGATGGCGCGGCCCAGGTCGGCCACGAAGTCGTCGGGAAAGTCGCGCTCGGCGACGCCGCGGATGTCGTACTCGCGAAAAACTCTGGGATTCATCGGGGGCCTCTCACAGGAGATCGCTACGGCCAGCCTTCTTGGCCGCTTCGACTACTTTTCGTACATCTTGCGCGCGGTCCCGCGGGACGACCAGAATCGCGTCGCGCGTCGCCACGACGACCAGGTCGCGCACGCCGACGACGCCGACGAACGGGGCGCCTTCCTCGGCGACGACGATGCTGCCGTCGCCGTCGATCAGCGTCGCTCCGCCCAGGACGACGTTGCCGCGCGCGTCTGCCGGACGCATGGCGGGCAGCGCCGCCCAGCTGCCGACGTCATTCCAGCCGAATTCACCGGGGATGACCCGCAGGCCGCTGGTCTTCTCCATGATGCCGTTGTCGATCGAGATCGACGGCACGTCCTTGTAGCCGGCGGCGATGACGGCGGCCGGATCGGCGGCGGCCAGCGCCGCGTCCAGCAGCGTGCCCAGCCCGGGCAGGTGGCGCCGCGACTCTTCCAGCATGCGGCCGGCGGTCAGGAAGAACATCCCCGAGTTCCACAGGTACTGGCCGGACGCGAGATACTTTTCGGCGGTCGGCAAGTCGGGCTTCTCGACGAAGCCGCCGACGTCGTGGACCGGGTCGGCGGATTGCGAACGCGGCAGGCGCGCGCCCAGACGGATGTAGCCGTAGCCGGTCTCGGCGTGCGTCGGGCGAACGCCGATCGTCACGATGGTCTCGCGCGCTTCGGCGATCGCCAGGCGCACGAGCCGATCGAACGCAGGCTCGTCACCGATGAACGGATCGGCCGGGAAAACGGCGATCACCGCCTCCGGGCCGGCCCGGCGGGCGGCGGTCAGCGCGCCCAGGCCGACAGCGGCGGCCGTGTTTCGCGGCATCGGCTCCGCGACCACGTTTTCCGGCGGCAGCGACGGGATGTCGGCTCGCACCGCGTCCTCTTGATCGGCGGCGGTGACGATCAGCGTGTGCTCGAGCCCGACGATGTCGCGGGCGCGCCGGACGGCCCCCGCCAGCAGCGATTCGCCGCCTCCCAACGACAGCAGCTGCTTGGGGCGGGCGCGGCGGCTGGACGGCCAGAGCCGCGTGCCCGCGCCGCCGCCCAGAATGATCGCGAATGCTTGACCGGAGGCGCCGGGTTTCATGAGGGCAGGCACTTTATCAGAGCTGAGGACAAACCCCGCACGATCCCGCCTCCGATCCCGCCGGATCGACCGCTTCCTTGGCGATCCCCGCATGATACGCTGTCGCCCGTGAGGGCGGGAGAGGACACGCTGCGGCAGGCCATCGCGACGGCGACAGACGGCGCCGCGCGGGGCCGCTTGCGCGTCGAGCTCGCCGAGCTGTTGCGCGTCCGGGACGTGACAGCCGCCCGCGCGGAGCTCGATCTGGCGGCGCGCGAAGCCGGGCCCACGTCCCCCTGGATCGTCGCGGCGCTGAGCCTGGCGCAGGCGTTACCGCCCTCCGAGCGGCTGGCGTGGCTTCGAGATCTCGCCCGCGGTGAGGGGAAGCCGCTGCCCGCGCCCCTGATTTCGGCGCTGGCCGAAGCGCAGCTGGCGGCCAACCACGCGCGCGAGGCAACCGCCACCTGGCTGGGGCTGGCGCGCGACGAACGCGCGCCCCTGCACCACCGTCGTGCCGCCGCCAAGCGCGCCGCGCGTGCCGCCGCGGTGATCGGTCCGGCGGAGCTGGGGAACGCGACCGCGCTGCTGGCCGATCTGGGCGTCGACCGGCGCGACCGCCGCCGGCGCCCGCGTAAGGAGACCGCCGGCGTCCCCGAACCGGCACCCGCCAGCCCTTCGGGCGGGATGGTCACGCCGGTTCGCCGGCCGGTCGGCTCGGGACCGCTGCCCGCGCTGGCCCGTCGGGTTCGCAGGGCGCGCGCCGAGTCGCCGGCGCTCTTCGACCGGGCGCTGGAAGAGGCCCGGGCGGGGCGGCTGCGGCGCGCGCGGCGATTGGGCGACCAGGCGCTCCGCGCGGCAGCCCCGGGGCCCGAGCTGGCGGCGCGTGTCGCCGCGCTGGAGACGGTGCTGCGCGAGTCGGGGGCGGTCGAGGATGCGCTGCTGTTGCGGCGTACCCACCTCGAGACGCTGGAGCCCGACGAGGCACCGGAGGCGCTGCTGGCGCTGGCCGCCGAGGCAGCGAGCGCCGGGTTCGGCGCGCTGGCGGCCGCCTGGAGCGCCGACGCGGGCGCGCCGGTGCTGGTCGCCGCGGAACGCGAGCGCTCGCCCGAAACGCCGGCCGAGCACTATCGCGCCGCCCAGCGCCTCCTGGCGCGAGGGGGTGACGGGGATGGCGCGGCGGTCCTGGGCCACGTCCGCGGCGCCCTGAGCGGCCACGCGGGCGCCGACGCGGCCCTCGCGCTGGCCGAAGCGCGGGTGCCACAGCCCGCCGAGCGCCTCGAGCTGCTGCGGGCCGCGCACGCCGCCGAACACACACCGGCGCGGCGCGCGCGCCTGGCCCGCCGCCTGGCCGAGGCGCTGGAAGCCGACGGCGACGCGCTGGGCGCCGTCGCGGTGCTGGAGGCCGTCGTCGCCGAGGCGGCCGGGTCGCGGATGCCCTCGCGCGGGGGCGGCCGGGGCGGCGCCGAATGGGCCCGTCTGGAACGGGTGCGGCTGCTGCGCTCGCTCGGGCGCGCGCGCGAGCTGGCGGCGGCCCTCGAGCGCGACGCGGGCGCGCTGGCCGGTGACGCGCGCCTCATCGCGCTCGCCGAGCTGGCGACGCTGCTCGATCGCGGTGGCGAGCCGGAGAAGGCTCTCGAGATTCGCCGGATGGCGCTGGCCGAGTTCCCGGGCGCGCCGAACGTGCTGGTCGAAGCCCGCCGGCACCTCGAAGCGACGGGCCGCGCCGCGGAGTCGCTGGCACTGGCGCACGCCGCCCTCGAGAGCGCCGTCGATCCGGAGCGCCGGCGCGCGTTGCTGGGCGACGTGGCCCGCCTGACCGAGCAGCTGGGTGCCAGCGTGAACGCGGCCGCGGCCGCCGACGCGTGGTTGGCGGTCCTCGATTCGGCTCCCGCCGACGCCGCCGCCGCGGCGGCCGCCGAACGGTTCCTGGTCGCGACGGGGGACTGGGAACGTTGCGCCGAGCTCTTGGCCTGGCGCGCGGCACGCACGCCCGACGGCGGCGATAGGCGCGCGCACCTGTGGCGTCTGGCGGAGCTGCGCCGGGCGCGTCTGGGCCAGATCGACGAGGCGACCCGGCTTTACGTCGAGCTGGCGGCGGGGGCACCGCTGCCACGGCTACAGGACTCACCCGCAGTCGTGACGCTGGCTCGGCAAGATCCCGCGCTGGCGGTCGACACCACCCGCGCGACCGCGGCGCCCACGCCCGCCGATCGGGCTCGCGCGCTGGCCGATCGGTCACGCGCCCTGGCCGAGCGCGGCCGGCTGGAAGACGCGCGCCGAGACGTGCTGGCGGCACTGGAAAGTGACCCGCGGAACGGCGAGGCGCTGCGGCTGCTGGACACGCTTTATCCGGACGCCGTTTCGGCCGCGGCGCTGGTCGCGGAGCTCGCGCGTCGCAGCGCCAAGCTCCCCCCCGCCGACGCTGCCCCCATCTTCCACGCGCGCGGCCGGGCAGCGGCGCGGTCGGGCGATCCGGCGGCCGCGCGCGATGCCTACCGGCGGGCGATGGCGCTGGATCCGACGCTCGCCGAACCGATCGCGGAGCTGGCGCGGCTGGCGGCCAAGGACGGCGACTGGTCGCAAGTGGCCGCGCTGCTGGCCAGCGAGGCGGCCTTGACCAGCTCGCCGGCGCGCAAAGGGGCGTTGCTCATCGAGCTGGCCATCGTGCCCGGCGACCGCCTGGACGACGCCCCGCGCGCTGTGGCGGTGCTGGAAGAGGCCGCCACGCACCTGCCGAACGACGCCCGTCTGCTGGATCTGGGGGCCCGTTTCAACCTGGCCGCCGGCCGGTGGGAAGCGGCCGCCGAGGCGCTGGACCAGCTGGCCTCCCGGGGCGAGACGATCGCGGACGCGGCCCAGCGCTACTACGCCGTCGGCGCCGCCGCCGAAGCCGCGGGCGACGTCGACCGCGCGCTGACGCTGTTCTCTCGGTCGTACGCGCGCGATGCCAGCCTTCGCCCCACGCTGGAGCGGCTGTCCGCCATCTGCTTCGAGCGCGGCCAGTGGGACAACACCTGGAAGGCCACCGAGGCTCTGCTCAACCGCCACGGAGCTGCGCTGGAACCCGGGGCGAAGGCGATCCTGCTGGCGCGCTCGGCGCTGTCGGATCTGCACGTCGGGCAGCGCACCACGGCGGCAGCCCGGCTGGCGGACATCGTCACGCGCGTGGGGTCCTACGCGCCCGAAGCCGGCATCCGCGACGTCGCCGAGAGCTGGGCCGGCATGCACCTCGAGCCGCGGCTGCTGGTCGGCATGGAGGCGCGCCGGCGCGAGCGGGCGCTGTCTCGCGCGCAGGAGGCGTTGGGGCTGCTGGAGGCCGAGGCGGCCAAGCCGCCGCCGGTTCCGGGCAGCGACGCTTCGACCCGCCCCGACCAGCGGGCGGCGCTGGGGGCGGCGCGCCGGTTGGCGCTGGAGATGATCGGCGCCGTCGCCCTGGCCGAGGGTCGGTGGCTGGACGCGCTGTCCGCGCTGGAGGCGCTGGCGGCCGAGCCCGGGTTCGAGGCGGCCCGCCGCGCCCAGTTCCTGCTGGCGGCGGGCGACGTGCTGGCCCGCCATCACGGCGATCCCGCTGCCGCGCACCCGTTCCACGTGCGCGCCCGCGTACTGTGGCCGTCCGCGGCCCGCTTCGGCCGCCCGGCCGAAATCTGATTGACGCGGGTTGGCTGTTCGGAACGGTTGTGTTACAAAGCGCAAAGCTTCATCGAAAAAATTACCAGGTCCCCAGAAAGGAACAGTTTGCGATGCTCAAGAAGGTAAGAAATCTCTTAGCAGTGGCGTTGGTGTCCGGAGGTCTCGCAGTCATGACGTCCAGCGGTTGCAGCAGCGACAGCACGCCGGGCGGTACGGGAGGCTCCGGAGGCAAGGCTGGTTCGACCGGAGGCGCTGGTAAAGGCGGCGCGGCTGGCGGCTCGACCGGTACGGCCGGTGCGGCTGGCGGCTCGGCCGGTGGCGCAGCTGGTGGTACGGCTGGCGCGGCTGGTGGTTCCGCGGGCAAGGGCGGCGCGGCCGGTGGTACGGCTGGCGCGGCTGGTGGTACGGCCGGTGCGGCTGGCGGCGCGGCCGGTGGTACGGCCGGTGCGGCTGGCGGTGCAGCTGGCGCGGCCGGCGGTGCAGCTGGCGGCGCGGCAGGCGCGGCCGGTGGCGCAGCTGGTGCCGGCCTGGGCGGCATCGGCGGCCTCGGCGGCATCTAGCCAACCCCGAACGACACGCCCGCTTCGGCGACGAAGCGGGCGTGCGTCTATTTTTTCTCGGGCCGCCGTCCTACGACGGCTGCACCGACGATCGTGACGGCGAAGGGACGTCCCTTGAAGTAGGTGTCGATCGCCTCCTTCGTGAAGAAGAATACGTCCTGCATGTCGTCTCCCGGACCTGCCAGCCGCTTCCAGAGCGGTAGCGGGCCATCTGCGACCAGCGGCGCGAAGAAGAACTCTCGCGCGGTGCGAAAGAGCACCTCCCAGCGATCGACCGTGACGTCGACGTCGACGAGACCGGCGGCCCGCAGCCAGCCCGCGACCACGTCTCCGTCAGGCAACGCGCGCGTGTAACGATCGACGGCCGCGACCGCGGTGGGCTTGCCACTGTCGGCGAGGACCTCCCGAAATAGGTCGAGGAACTCGGCCCAGGTGCCGCGCAACGGGGCCGTGATGGCCAGCCGCCCGCCGGGAGCCAGCAGGCGCGAAGCTTCGCGCACGGCTCCCGCTGGATTGGCGCAAGAGGCGACGGTCAGGTTCGAGACGACATCGTCGGCGGCGCCCGTCTCGAGGGGCAGCATCAGGGGGATACCGGGCTGCGCGACCAACGTCACCCGGGGATGTGATCCGGAACCGGCCTCCAGCTTCGCGCGCGCCTCGGCCACGAATGCCGGCGATTCGTCCAGCGCCGTGATCTGGCTGTCGCCGGGAAAGCGGCGGGCCAGCTCGCGCGTGAGGTCACCCGTCGCGCAGCCAATTTCGACGATGCGCGCGCGCGGACGCGGCGGTAACCGCCCCAGCAACAGCCGGGCGAATCGGGCGGCGTAGGCGGGCAGGATCTCGGCGTCGTACAGCTTGGCGAGGCGGGCCTGCTCCTCCACCGTCGCCGCGTCCAGCGCCGTCACCGCGGATCCCGCGGCGGTGGCTTCCACCCGCGCACCGGACCGCGCGGCCGCTTCGCCTCGCCGTAGACGCCGGCGACGTAGCGCACGGCCAGCAGATAGAGCGCCGACGAGATCCGGTTCAGCGCCTCGGCGAGGTCGGGCCGCGCGGGCGGTGCCGTCGGCAATCCACCCTCCGGCGGAAACGCGGCCAGCATCGCCACCTCGGCCTCGCGCGCGACCGCCCGCGCCAGCGCGAGCTTGGCGACGACCGCCCCCTGCCGCACGTCCGGGTACATGAACGGGATCCCGTAGGCTTCGTGCGTGTGGTGGGTGGCGTCGCGGATCTCGGTCCCCGTCATCCCCCACAGCACCGGCGGCGGCAGCGGGCGGCCAGTCACTTCAGCGCCCACCAGCGCGCGTGCCAGCTCCAGGATCTCGCTCAGCTCGCCGACCAGCGCGCGGGCGCCGTCCGCGTCGGCCGCGACCTGCGCGTCCAGCAGCGCCGACTGCAGCAGGTCCAGCTTGCCGCGGGCCACGATCCGTGGGTCGGTCTTCGGGACCAGCGACTCGTCGTCGCGCAGGTGGGTCAGGTGATCGGGCTTGGCCGCGAACCGCTCGCCGGTCGCCAGCGCGCGGAACTTTCCGTCGTTGGTCGTGGCGGGCTTCGCCGCGGACATCGCGTGCGCGGGCTCCGTCGCGGGCGCGCGCGGATCCGCGCGCCGGGGCGACCGACACACCTCGACAATCGCGTCGGCGAAAGCCCGGGCGGCGGCTTCGCAGGCCGGCAGATCGCCGGTGAGGTAGGCGCCGCCGAAGTTCGTCTCCGTCGGTGGGCCGAACCACTTCGTCACCCGCACGCGTGCCGCCTTGCACGCCGCGTCCAGTCCCACGATCGACTCCAGCGGCGGCGCGATGAGGTACGCCAGCGACCGGCCGACCGGCACGTCGGCCAGCGCCGAAAGATGCCGCCCCACGGACGCCACCACGTGCGGGTAGAACGCCACGGGCTGGGCTGCGCCGGCCAGCGCCACGCCGTAGAACCAGGCCTCGTTCTCCAGGTAGTTCAGGCACGCGACCAGCGCAGCGTCGATCTCGGCCGGGTCGCGCGCTGCGTAGATCCCGATGCACTCACCCGAAAGGGGGCCCGAGGCATGCGAGGCGCCTGCGTAGAAGGACTTCGTGTAGACGACCTCGGCCGGCGAGGCCTTGGTCCCCTGATCCAGCGCCGTGAAGAGCGCGTCGTCCGACGTCGCCGTCACGATTCCCAGCGCGCGCCGGTCGGCCGGCAGGTCCAGCGCGCGCGACAGGTCGGCGGCGGCGTCCGGGATGGCGCGGACGGCCAGCGCCCGCGGCTTCAGCGGCGGAAGAGCCAGCTTCACGGCCGCCCGACCCTGGCCGGCATCCTTGCCATCATCCTGGCCGTCATGCTCCGGCGAGGATGACGCCGGACTTCTTCTCGCGCAGGATGCGCTCGATCGCCAGCGCCACGTCGCGCGCGGCGTCCGCCGGCGGGCGGCCGCGCGGGTTGATGTTCGAGATGACCTCCCGATCGGCGTCCGTCGCGCCCGCGGCCGGCTGGTAGATGTAGTACGCCGACATCGAGTCGGCGAAGCCCAGGCCGGGCCGTTCGCCGCAGACGAACAGGGCGGCCTGCGCGCCGCAGAGGCGCGCGATCTCGTCCATCACCTTGACGCGCGAGTGGCGCACGAAAAACGCCGGCGCGTGCGCGATGCCGCGCGCCGCCAGCGCCGGCAAGAGCGCGCCATGGAAGGTGGCCAGGTGCTGGTTGATGGCGGCCGCCGACAGGCCGTCGCCGTAGATGATGATCAGCGTCGGCGCGCGGCCGATGCGCTCGGTCAGCGTCGCGCGCGCCTCGTCCGACAGCGTGCGACCGAGGTCCGGGCGCTGCAGGAAGATCGGCTTGTCGGGCGCGCGCGTCGTCACCTCGAACAGCCCCAGGTCGGCCAGCACGGCCGGGTCGACCTCCGACATGACGGCATCCTTGGCCGCCGCGTGGTCGGCGCGGAAGCGCAGCATCGTATTGGTCTTGTAGCGTGGGCCGGTGCGGCCGACCGCGATGCGGGCCGGCGTGGAACGGAGCAGCCCCGGCATGACGCGCGGGTCGTAGGGCTCGCCGATGTTGACGCCGCGATCGGGCGTGATCAGCAGCCCGCCCGCGCTCTCCACGTCGCGCGACGCCGCCTCGGCCGCGCCCAGCTCGCGCGCCAGCGCCTCGCGCACCAGCGCTTCGACCTTCTTCCGGTCGACCGTGGGGGGGACCCGCACGCGCGGCTTCATCTGTTCGTCGGCCATGGCGTCTACCCGAAGAGGCTCGGATCCCCCGCGCGCGCGGTCAGCTTGCCGTCGCGCATGATCTCCATCTGCTCCAGCCAGGCCTCGAACTCGGGCGCCGGCCGGAAGTCGAACAGCTGGCGCAGCGTCGCGTCGTCGTGAAACGAGGTCGACTGATAGTTGAGCATCACGTCGTCGCCCATGGGCAGCCCCATGAAGAAGTTACAGCCGGCGGCAGTCAGCAACACCTCGAGGTTCTCGAGGTCGTTTTGATCGGCGTCGGCGTGGTTCGTGTAGCAGGCGTCGCACCCCATCGAGATGCCGTGCAGCTTGCCCATGAAGTGGTCCTCGAGCCCGGCCCGCGTGATCTGACGCGCGTCGTAGAGGTACTCGGGCCCAATGAACCCGACGACCGTGTTCACCAGGAACGGCCGGTAGTGGCGCGCCAGGCCGTAGTTCCGCGCCTCCAGCGTCATCTGATCGGCGCCCTCGTGCGCGTCGGCGGACAGCGCCGAGCCCTGACCCGTCTCGAAGTACATGACGTTGGGGCCCTGACATTGTCCCAGCTTCAGCGTCATGTCGTGCGCCTCGTCCAGCAGGCTCAGCGTGACGCCGAAGCTGCGCAACGCCTTCTCTGTCCCGGCGATCGATTGGAACATCAGCCCCAGCTGCGCGCCCGCCTCCAGCGCCTTCATCTGGGTGGTCACGTGGGCCAGACAGCAGTTCTGGGTCGGGATGCGCCACTCGCGCATGAAGTCGCCGGTGGCGTTCAGGATGGCGGCGGTGGTCGCCGGATCGTCGGTGACGGGGTTGACGCCGATGACCGCGTCACCCGCGCCGTAGGACAGGCCGTCCCGCAGCGAAGCCAGGATTCCCTCGATCGAATCGGACGGGTGATTCGGCTGCAAGCGCACCGACAGCCGGCCGGGCAGACCGACGGTGTTCGTGGCGTGGACCACGACGCGGATCTTCCTGGCCGCATGAATCAGGTCCAGGTTCGTCATCAGCTTGGCGCAGGCGGCGATCATCTCGCTGGTGAGGCCACGCGACAGGCGCAGCAAGGCGGGGCCGTCGTTCTCGGCGGCCAGCACATGCTCGCGTAGCTGCGCGACCGTCCAGCTCTTCACGGACTCGAAGACCGGCCGCTGCACGTCGTCAAGAATCAGCCGCGTGACGGCGTCACGGTCCGGCGGGACCACCGGGTTCTCGAAGAGCTCGCCCAGCGTCACCTCCGCCAGGACCCGCTTGGCCGCGATGCGCTCGGACACGCTGGCGGCGGCCAGGCCGGCCAGCCGGTCGCCGGACTTTTCCTCGTTGGCCTTGGCGAGCACCTCTTTGAGGTCGCGGAACCGATACGTGGTTCCGCGCAGGGTGGCCGCCAGGTTCACGCTCAGGCTCCGCCGCGCGTCCGGATGGTCACGGCGCGGCCGTGGCCGTGCAGATCCTCGACCCCAGTCAGCCGCTCGATGTCGTCAGCCTGAGCGGCCAGCGCCTCGGCGCTGTATTCGATGATCGACGTGCGCTTGACGAAGTCCGCCACGCCCAGCGGCGAGGCGAACCGCGCGTTGCCGCTGGTCGGCAGCACGTGGCTGGGTCCGGCGATGTAGTCGCCCACCGGCTCCGGCGTGTGCGCGCCCAGGAACAGCGCGCCGGCGGTGGTCACGCGGTCGGCCAGGGCGCGGGCGTTGCGCACCGCGAGCTCCGCGTGCTCGGGCGCGAGGCGATTCATGGCGTCGACCAGCTCGTCGTCGCTGTCGACGACGAAGATCGCGCCCTGATCGGCGATGGAGCGCTCCGCGATCTTCCGCCGCGGCAGCTCGGCCAGCTGCTTGTCGACTGCCGCCGCGACCTGGCGCGCGAAAGCCGCGCCGCGCGCCAGCAGGATGGGCACCGCCACCTCGTCGTGCTCGGCCTGGGCCAGCAGGTCCGCCGCGATCCAGGCGGGGTCGACGCTGTCGTCGGCGCCGATGACGACCTCCGTCGGGCCCGCGATAGAGTCGATGCCCACGTCGCCGAACACCAGGCGCTTGGCCGCCGCGACGTAGCCGTTCCCCGGGCCGACGATCTTGTCGACGCGCGGGACGGTCGCGGTGCCGTACGCCAGCGCGGCAATCGCCTGCGCGCCGCCAATGCGGAACACGCGATCGACGCCGGCCAGGCGGGCGGCCGCCATCGTCTCGGGGGACGGCCCGGGCGTGACCATCACGATCTCGCGCACACCCGCGGCGCGCGCGGGCACCGCCGTCATGATCACCGTCGACGGGTAAAGGGCCTTGCCCCCGGGCACGTAGATGCCCACGCGATCCAGCGGCGTGACGCGCGACCCGACCCGGATGCCGCCCTCGGCGATCTCGAAGGAGCTATAGCGTTCACGCTCGTGGAAGGCGCGCACCCGGCGAACGGCGTGCTCCAGCGCGGCGCGCACGTCGGGCTTCACCTTCGCCGCCAGCGCGTCCCACTCGGCGGCGCCCAGCTCGATGGCGCCCAGCTCGCGCTTGTCGAAACGCAGCGTCAGCGCGCGCAGGGCGGCGTCGCCGCCGGCCCGAACCTCGGCGACCACCGCCCGGGCCGCCGTCTCGAACTCGGGCGGCAGCGTGGCGTTTCGATCGCAAAGCGCGGCCAGTCGGCCGGCGTAGTCAGCGTCTCCCTTTTCGTAGACCCGTAGCATCGCGGCGGGCCAGCATAGCAGTGCTGGGGGATCGCCTAAAGGCCGTACTTTTTGAGCTTTTCGTACAGGGTCGAAGGGGCGATCCCCAGCGCCCGGGCCGCCTGGACCTTGTTCCCCCGCATTGCGATCAGCGTCTGCCGGATGGCGGCGCGCTCAAGTTGCCCCAGCGAGTGTCCGCCCAGCGGCAGCCGGTCCAGCACTGCCTCATCGGACGGTGCGTCGATGAACCGCAGGTGGCGCGGCTCCAGCGCGGCCGATCCGGGCTCGACGAACGCCAGCGCACAGGCGAGCACGTTCTTCAGCTCGCGGACGTTGCCCGGCCAGCCGTGGGCGCGCAGCGACGAGAACGCCTTCTCGGTCAACACGGCGTCGCCCCGCCCCAGGTCCTGCAGAAGGCGAGGCGCCAGCAGCGCAAGGTCCTCCATCCGCTCGCGCAGCGGCGGCAGGCGGACGATCGCGGCCGCCAGGCGGAAGTAGAGGTCCTGCCGGAACTGCTTGGCGGCGACCAGCGCGCCCAGGTCGCGGTTGGTGGCTGCCACGATGCGGACGTCGATCTTGTGGTCCTTGGTCCCGCCGACCCGCCGCACCGAGCGATTGTCGAGCACCCGCAGGAGCCGCGGCTGCAGCTCCAGGGGCAGCTCGCCGATCTCGTCCAGGAACAGGGTCCCGGCGCGCGCGCGTTCGAAGGCGCCGGGATGCTCGGCGTGTGCGCCGGTGAACGCGCCGCGCTCATGGCCGAAGAGCTCGCTCTCGACCAGATTGGGCGGGACGGCGCCGCAATCGAACACGATGAATGGTTTGCCGGCCCGGTGGCTGGTGTCGTGAATGAGATGCGCGAAGACGTCCTTCCCCGTGCCCGTCTCGCCGGTCAGGGTCACGGTGACGTCGGTCGAGGCCAATCGGGCGACGTCGGTGTAGATCTCGTGCATTGCTCGAGAGACGGCAAGGTTGTTTCCCAGTCCGCGTGCCAAGCTGGTTGCTGCCACGTTTGTGGAGATCGACGCGATTGGCCGAACGGGACGGAGCAGAGCCCTCACTGAGGTGCTGGCAAGTTCCATTCGAGTCGCCGCTCCGGTTGTTTGATCCAAGACAACGCACGACTTATACCCAACCCGTTCATTGCCCCATGTGACGATTCGCTGGCGTATCTGTTTCGCCAGCAACGAAGCGATGGCCTCCGATTATCGGTGACCGACAACCGGAGACCGCGGGGCCGATCAAAGGAAGTAGTGCAGCTGCAGAAAGAACGTGTTGGCGATGCTGCCGCCGGACGGCTGTTGTATGCGCTCCATCAATTGCAGCTCGACGTGCGCGTACGGAAACCAATTGACCAGGAGGGTGCCCGCCGTCCAGGCATCGTTCACGCGAACGTCGACCTGGTTGCGTTCGGCGAGCGCGGTGATCAGCACTCCGCGAGCTGGAAAGATCGTGAACCCCGCCACCGCCACCGCCTGCACGCGATTCGTGTCGCCCAGCTCCGTGAACGTCTGGTTGACGACGTCGGCCTCCCCCATGAACATCGTGCGGAGCGGCGCGACGTAGAACTTGCCCACGAGGCCGCCCATGACCTTCTGTACGCCGGGCGAAATCGCCACCCGGAACTGAGCCGCGGCGGCGATCGTGTCGTCGCGGAAGCGCATCTCGAAGTACCCGGCGAATCCCTTTTCGTTACTGCCGATGTGCCGCCAGAAATCCGGGGCGAAACCGGTCAGGTGCAGCTCCTGGTGTTGCGCGATGTAGCCCCCGGAGACGTTGTACGTCTCTTCCAGTTCGTCGAAGCCGAGGTCGCGGTTGACGTACAGCAGATGCTCGGGCATGCGGAGTCCGTACGGCGCGTAGAAGCGCCCGGCGCGCAAGTACGCTCCGAGCGGCTCTGGCTGCAACATCAAATAGTGCTCGCGCGAGATGAGCCGCGACGCCGAAACGGGATGAAAGTTCTGGTACGGCAGCGTGAGGTCGGGGTCACGAAGCTGGTCGCGGTAGCCACCGACCACAGAGATGGAGAAACCCAAGGGCAGGACGACGCGCGCCGCCAGATCGAGCTGCATGGGGAATACCGCCACCGTGTTGCCCGCAGGGTCCTGCACGTCGTGGTCGACAAAGCCGCCCCGGAAGTCGCCGCCCAGCGCGAGCCAGGCAGGCAGCGGCACGGTGCCGTGCAGGAGAGCACCGTTCCCGCCGAACGTGGAGAGCTCTCCGTCCGCGTCGCGCCCGAACGCGTTGATGAGGCCGCCGCCCCCCGGCGAGTAGTGGCATTGGCTGCAGCGCGCGACTCCCGTTGAGAGCTGCCACTGGGGATAGCCGTGGGCGGGGCGGGCGCGTCCCAGCAGTGCAATCGCGGCGGCGGCGATCGGCAGAAGCCATTGCAAACGTCGTGCGCCGAAGCGCGAAGGGCGGGGCATGCCGGGTGCGCGTATATCCCGGGCTCACGCGCATCTCGCGTCACGACATCGCAACAGATCTCGACCGCACCCGGTTTCCAAATCGTCACCAGATGGCCGGGGGCGCGGTGATACAAGCCATCCTCAACATGCGGGCACCGTCAGTCGCCGTCGCCGCGGGTGCGCTTGCGAGCCTTCTCTCGGGGTGTTCGGATTCGCCCCGGCCAGCCGAGTGGGGCTACATCTCGCCGGCGCTTTTCCAACCGTCGTGCGCCACGCAAAGCTGCCACAGCCAAGCGGCGGCCGTTGCCGGGCTGGACTTTTCCGACCCGGATCGCGGGTACGAAAGTCTGACCGCGCTGTGGGTGTGGGTGCCAAACCCGACGGCCATGGACTTGAGCACGTTGAGCTGCGGGACGTCCGGGGGCCAGCAAGTCTGCGAGCAGCGGGTGCGGCCGCTCGTGACGCCGTTCGACCCCAACGAGTCCCGTCTGGTCAACATGCTCCGCGCGCGCGGGGCAAGCCGGATGCCGCCTGACCGACCGCTGCCCGAGGCGGACATCGACCTGGTCGAACAATGGATCCTCAACGGTGCCACGCGTGCGCCGGGAGGCGCGCCACCCGATGCCGGGGCGGACGCCGGAACGTCGCGCTCATGAGCCGACGTCCGTGGTTATGGCCGACTGTCGGGGGATGGCTGCTGTCCAGTTGCGGCGGACACGCCTCGGTCCCCGAGCAGCCGACGTGGGCGGACGTGCAGCCGATCCTGCGCGCCAACTGCGCGGGGTGCCACGGCTCGACGGCCGCGCAGACGGGGCTGGGCTACAGATTGGACTTCTACGACCTGCCGTCGTCGGTTTGCGGGGATGCGGCGATGGCTATCCCGGCTGGCACGCCGCTGGCCGCGGCGTTTGCGCAGACAATCGCCAGCGACATCACGCCGCCCGATTCGGGCGAGCGAGAACGGATGCCTCCGCTGCCGGGGCCGTCGCTGGAGAGCTGGGACCGGGACACGCTGTTGCGCTGGGCCATGCAGCCCATCAAGGGCGCGCCTCCGGCTGAGAACCGCGCGCCGACGATTCAGGTGTTCGGGCTGCCGTCCCAGGTGACCAACCGGCTGGAATTCACTGCGCTGGTTGCGGACCCGGATGGTGACGAGGCGGTTGGCGTCGTCAAGATGGGTGGCGTCACGTTCGCGATGAATCGCTCGGGCTCGTTCACCGCCGCGGTCGACCTGACGGGCACTCCCGCGGGACGGTACCCGGTGACGGCCGTCGCGTGTGACGGCTGGATGAGCAGCTCTTACGAGCTCGGCTGGATCGACATCAAGCGCTGAAGCGCGCCGGCAGACAAAAAAAGGGGTGCGTCCGACGAACGGACGCACCCCTTTTCAGCGAAGGCGGTTAGTGAATCCCGCAGACGCTCGACGGGCACGAGAGGCCCGTGTCCGTCGCCATGTCGATGTCGCAGGTGAACATGTTGTTCGCGATGCCGACCGGCGACCCGGTCGCGAAGAACGCGCCGAAGAGGCCCGTGCCTGTTCCACCATTCGCCGCGATGTACTGAGCACGGCAGGCGCCCGGAAGCGTCGTCGGGTCAGACTGGCCGCAAGCCGTCGCGGTGAGGGTCCCGCAGAGGCAAGGCGTGGGATCGTCGAGGTTCGCGCAGCTCTTGCCGGCACCGTTCCCGGTCCGGATGCAGCTCACCAGCGCGTAGCACGCGTCGCGCTGCGTGCCGGTGAAGCCGTCGCAGCCGTTGGTGGTGCCGTCGACCGACGTGTTGAAGCAGGTGCCGTCGGCCGTCGCGTTGGTTTCACAAACCGTGCAGGCCTGCGGCTGTCCGCCCGTGCCCATGTTGCCGGCCACGCCGCCGCCCACGCCACCCGTCGCCACCGTGCCACCCGCGCCGGTCCCCGCGGTTCCACCCGTCGCGGAAGCGCCAGCCGCGCCAGCGGCGCCGCCCGTGCCGGAAGCGCCAGCTGCCGAACCAGCCGCACCCGCGGTGCCCGTCGAGCCGCCCGTCGCGGTAACGATGGTCTGGCAATTGCTGTCGCAGGTCGTGCCGTTCGGCGGATCGCACTGCTCGCCGACCTCGGTCATGCCGTTGCCGCAGACGGAGACGGCGACGCAGGTCACATCGATGTTGATGGCGGCGGTGCACGGCGACGTGCCGTGGTTGTCGGCGACGGTGAGCGTGATCGTGTGAACGCCAGCCGCCGTGCAATGGTACTGGGTCGTTCCGGTCGTCGGTGCCGTGAAGTTCGCGGCCGGCGTCCAGGCGTAGGTGAGGGTGTCGGCCGGCGTGCTGAGGTCAGCCGCGGCCGCGCCCACGTCGATCGTGCCGCCGACCGAGGTCTGCAGCGGCGAAGCGACCCAGGACGTCAGATAGGGGCAGGCGTTGCCCTCGACGATCGTGCTGTTGACGATGACCGAGCCGGAGCCGGCCGGGTTGGTCGCGGCGCCGCAGACCAGCGTCACGCTGACCCGCGCCGTCCCGCCCGCGGTCACGTCGAACGGCATGCTGACGCCGTGGCACGACACCCCTGACGATGTGGTCGCGTCGAGCGTGACGGTGTCCCCGGTGCTGGCCGGGAAGCTGTGCTCGACCGAGGGCGTCGCGTTCTTGTCGGTCGTATTGACGTGGCCCGTGACGTCGGCGATTCCCGTTGGCGCGCCTGCATGAATGTCGTAGGCGACGTCCGTGATGCTGGCGCCGCTTGGCAGCGCAAAGGCCAGCGACACCTTGCCTGTGCCGCCGGGGTTGCTGCTGCCCTTCGAACAGTTAACGGCGATGCCGCCCCCACTGAGTGCCACCGCCAATGCAGCGACCCTGACCGTTGAAGATCGAATCATAACGCTGTCCTCCTGGATGATTTCGCGGATTCGGATTGAACTGCGGACGCGCCCACGAATGCAGGCGCTCACGGGTCCACCCGAGAGCAACTTCCGCGCCGCTCGAAAGAACCGGGCCGAGGCGCCCGAGTCCGGGACGGGTCACCGAAAATCGGAATTCGTCGTCGATTTTCGAATCGTCTCTCGCTCGATGGGCGTGACAGTCGAGTCCTCGAAAAGACGAGGCTCTCACTGATATTCGAACACGGAGCCGGGATGTCGCGCGCCCGTCGACGTTGAGCGCGACGCCTAATTTGCCGGCGATATCACGCGCCTAGCGCGGCGGCTCCACCGGCGATCGGGTTTGGCCCGGGATTTGTTACACCGGCGACCGGGTCAGTCGACCCGCGTTGTCGTTTTTTGCCCAACGATCGGAAACAGACGTCCAAAGGGAGCTCGACATGAGAACTTCGCTCACAGGTTCACTATTCCTGCTCGTCGGAGCAGGAGCTGCCGCCGTCGCGGCCGCAGGAAATGATCTCAACGGGAACAATCTCGCGCTCAACGGCTCCGATACGCTCTTCGAGGTGACTCGCGAAGTCCTCTCGATGTGCCCCGGAGCCACCAGCCGAGGAATCACCTACGCCGGCGGCGGTTCAGGCGTCGGCATCGTCCAGCAGCAAGCCAACAACCAGCGCGTGTCGCCCGCGTCGCGTGCCTTCAAGAACAGCGAGTACTGTGCCACCGGGACGGCCACCAACAATGGTGCGCCCGTGTCCACTCCGGCCAACACGGAGGCCCTGCTGGTGGGGATCGACGGCCTGTCGATCGTCACCAACAAAGACGTGAGCTGCTCGTCCACCGCGGGCGCGGCGAACGGGTTCGGCAAGGCGTCGTTCGCGGTCAGCGGTAGTCCGGACTACACCGTGGCGAGCTCTTTCGAGGTCCTGAACCTGCTCTATTTCGGCCTGCACAACGGATCCGGCGGCAGCGCCGCCAACAGCTACGCCTGCGGCAGCGTCCAGCGGCGCGCGCTGGTCTCGGCCTGGACGAACCTGTTCCGGACCGACTGTTCGGCCGGCGACACCGTCTGCTCGACCGGGCTCACGCACGCCTGGCGCCGCGCGGACGTCTCGGGGACGGCCGACGCATTCGTCGGGATCCTCAACCCGCCCGGCCGTGGTCTCGGAACGATCAGCACCGTCCCGGCCGCCGGGCGCTCGCGCAAGATCGAGCCGTTCTGCAACTCACACGACGCCAACAACGCCACGACGAGCTATCTCGATGAGGGCGCGCCCGGGTCGTTCACCGGCCTGACCTACTGGAGCGGCGGCGACATGCAGGACGAGGATCCCATCCGGATCAACAGCAACGCGAACACGACGACGGGCACCACCGGTGACACCGTCAGCCGTGGTCAGCAGACGGGCAAGAACTTTGCCGGCACGCTCGGCCTGGTGCTGCCGGTTCTCCCGCCGGATGCGCCGGGCGTCGGCCTGGCGGATGCGTACCCGACGGCGAACTGCTCGACGTTCTGTGACCTGGTCCCGATCATCAAGTCGAACCAGATCCCGACGGGGTACTCCTGCCCCGACGGCACGCCGCCGACCCTCGGCAAGTGCTATCAGCCCGTGGTCTCGTCGACGAACCCGGATCCGCGTTGCATCGCAACCAACTCGACGAAGTGCTTCGGCGTCGTCGGCAATCCGGACGGGCGCGCGTACAACCTGGCCACGGTGGTTCTGGCGTCGCAGGTCCCGGCCGCCAACGCGGCGACCGGCGCCGTCTATCAGTACGCCCTCGACGCCAACAAGCGCATCATGACGGGGTCGTTCTTCCGCATTCACATGCGGAAGCCGGCGCCGAACGCCGCGCCGAACGCGGCCCTGGGCCAGACCGGCACCTGTTTGCAGGCAGATGCCACGCAGCAGATCGGTTGCCTGGTCGACGCGGATCGCTGCAGCGTCGGGTTCGCGGGCCGCGAGGCGGCGCAGGACTTCCCGGGCACCGGCACGCCCGTCAACCCGGTGGCCGAGCCGCTGAAGGCGCTGGCGCTCGACGCGCCTGGTGTCGGCCTGACGCCGCCGTTCACGCCGGGCTCGAACCCCGACTTGGCGGTGCAGAATCTCTTGGCGCCCGCCGGTACCACGCCGTTCTATCCGATGGCGCGCCGGCTCTGGTTCCACACGCTGTTCGGGTTCGGCGATGCACAGCTGATGGCAACCAACCCGCCCAACGCGGACTCTGCCAGCGGCGAGCGCGAGCTGACGAAGTGCTACAACAACCCGTCCATCACGACGGTTGCCGTCAGCGACAACGGCTACGTCCCGCACACGACGGCGACCGGCGGGATCGAGTGCGTCGACTACCCGGAGGAATCGGCCTCGACGAGCCAGCCGGCGGTCAACGTTCAGGGGCCCGGCAACGTTGCCCTTCCGGGCTGTGGTCTTGGCGGCGCGGGCCACAACGCCTGCGCCGACTCGGCGACCGCGCCGTAGCTCGCCTTCGCGGCTGAAACCGTCATGAGGCACCTCCCGCCGTCCGGTGGGGGGTGCCGCGAAGGCAGCTCTCGATGCGCTTGTTCGTCTCGGTCATGTCGACGCCGGGCATGCGCAGAGTCAGGTCGGCCGGCTTCGTGAACAGGTGTGACAGGTCCATGCCGCCGTCGGCGCCGGCACCAAGAGCAATGCGCGTGACCTTGCCCTCGAGAGCCACGATCGGAACACCCCGGCCGGTCGCGGCCGTCCAGATGTGGGAGTCGCTGCTGATGCCGCGATTGTCGCCCAGGACGAAGATCTCGCCGGGCTTCACCAGATAGGCGGGGAACTCGGCGTCGAGCGGCTTGCGGACCGAAAGGTACGTCCGCTCGCCAACTGATTCGACGGTCAGGCGGCCCCCGACGTTGTGCTTGGCCAGGAGGCTCACGAAGGGACCTGCGTCGCAGGCCGGCACCATCCCACCGTTGACGTAGACGTCGCCGCCCTGGAGCGCGACGGTGTCCCCGGGGACACCGATGACGCGCTTGACGACCATCTGCGGGCCATCGCCTCCAACCATCTCCGTGGCGCGGAAGACGACCAGGTCACCGCGCGCGGGTGGCTTCTGCCACAACCGGATGCTCGAGAACGGGATCTTGAAGCCGTACGCCATCCGATTCACCAGCACCGTGTCGTTCGGCAGCAGCGTGGGAAGCATCGAGGGGCCGTGAACGCTGAACGTCTCCGCGACCGACGCCCGCAGGATGAAGGCGGCCAACGCCGCCGCCGCGAGCTGCGCGATCAGGCGGCGCGAGACGTGAAGGGTCGAGGGCGTCGCGGCGCCGCCCCGGAACCACCGATACCAGTATCGACCGACCTCCGCGAGAACCATGAAGCTCACCACCCCCAGCGCGAGCGGGTGCCAGCTGGCGAACCCGGCGATGGCGGCCGCGATTCCTCCCGACGCCGTCTCCAGGCGAGACGGAACGACGAAGTGGACGATCAGGAAGGAAGCCCCGGCCATCACCGCAAGCGACACGAACGAACCCGCTGCGCGGCGGAGTCTCCCAGAGCCATGAGGCGCCAGCCGGATGTTCGAGGTGTTCATGGCGTCACATCTGTCCCCTCAGCTCGCACTCGTTGTACAGCGGCTGCCGTTTCGTGGCGTCGCGCTCGATCTGGTCCACGTACAGGAACACCGCGAGCGCCGCGTTGATCGCGCCCCGCGCCGCCCACTTCTGCCCGTCGTCGTAGCCCGACGTTCCGGTCTTCAACAAACGGTCAGCCGTCGCGAACCCGGCTGGGCAGTACGGGATCGCGTTCCCTGCCGCGCCACCGACGCGATGACCCTGGAGAAGCGCATCCGCGGCCGCCACGTCGGCAGCGGCAGTCGGCTTCTGCACGCACATGGGGAACCAGTTGTCCGCCGTCAGGCCCGCTCGAATGTGGCCGCGCTGATCCATGACCGGATTCGCGCCGTACGAATCCGTCCCGCTGTCGCCGGCCCCCCAGTACTCGGAGAAGTAGCCCACCCGAAGAGTGTCGACGTTGGTGGCGCCCTGCCAGCTCGTTGCCGCGAGCACTCGAACGATCGGGCGGTTATTGAGGTTGCACAGCCGCAGCCACATGTCCGCGTCCCCGTTGGTCTCGATGAGACCAAGCTTGGCTTTGCTCCAGGAAAAGCGACTGTTGTTGACGAAGTCGCTGAGCTGCGGCGAGACGTCCGGGCTCGCGAGCGCGATCTGCTGGCACAGCTGAAGCCCCAGACGCAGCATGTCTGGCGTACCGGCCAGCGCGGCGTTGCTCCTGAGAACGCCGAACACCGGCGCTTGCGCCACCTGGACGAGGACGTCGTTCGGCAGCTGTTTGTTGGTGCCGCCAAGCGCCATGAACGCCATGTACCGGGCGGCCACGTCGTCGACCGTCGCGCCTCCGCCGATCGCTTGCAGCGCTGGCGAGAAGGCTTCGGCGCGGTTGCCACCCGGATTCGCCACGGGGCCGAACAGACCGTCACGGAAGTTCGCGACGCGGGCGGCGCCGCCGGTGAAGACGCTGATCTCGTCAGCCAGCAGCCCCTTGGAGTCGGCCTGCTCGCCGTGGCAGTTGTAACAGATGCTGGTGAAGACGGCGGCCCCGGCGGACTGCACGTAGACGGGCGACTGCGGGTCGGGCGACGCAACGTCCATCCAGGTCGGTCGGTCCGCGCCTGTGAAGTCCTGCACCTTCTTGTCGGCCGAGAAGCTGCAGCCTGGCTTGGCTTGCCAGAGCCCAAACGGCAAGGGCTTCGTGAGCTCGGCGCGGGTCGTGGCGTCCAGCGTGATCGTCTGCAGGAACGTCAGGACGTTCGTCAGCGTGGGACCGTCCATCTGCTTGCCGGACTGCGACGTCAGGCTCTGGACCGCCTTCGGGATGTTCGGGTGGTTGAGGAAGGTGGGCCAGTCGGCCCGGCGCGGAAACCAATCGCCCGGCGGGTCCGTGTCGTCGAAATTGACCCAATGCGGGCGCGCGGGGACGGCGATGTCACCCATCAGCAGGACCTTCGGGTTGGCGGGATCGACGGTCGGCTCACTGTGCGTGCTCACGGCGACGCCGCGGTCCACCTGGTCCTGGATGACGGGATCGATGATGTCGGCCGTGTAGTCCGCCGGACAGAAGTTGTAGCGATGTCCGCCGTGATAGTCGGTGAGACGTGCCGTCGCCGCGGCGACGGC
>JBJMQQ010000177.1:0-9579 GCA_045802645.1 Polyangia bacterium | reverse complement strand
TCCACCGTGAACGGGAACGTGAACCTGCGCGGGATGTTCGTCACCAAGCTGGACGGCGCCGGCCAGACGGTCTGGTCGAATCGCTTCTCGTCGGAGCCGGGTGACTACGTGAGCACCATCGGGCTGAGCCCCAACGGCGACCTCATCGTGACTGGCGCCGCCTCCCTCAACCTGGGCGGCGTGGAGCTGGGGCAACAGGACGCGTTCGTGGCGAAGATCGACAAGACGACCGGCGCGGTGCTGTGGGTGACCGCGGCCGGCTCGCCGGAGTCGGACTTCCCGACGGGGATGGCGTTCGATCGCGACGGGAACATCTACGTCACAGGTGAAACGCTGGGCACGCTGCCCGGCACCACCGCCAATCAGGGCGGCGTGGACGTCTTCGTCGTGAAGGTCGGTCCGTCAGGCGGCGTCCTGTCGAACTGGCAGCGGGGCGGGGCGGGCGACGACCTGGCCGCGGGCATCGCCGTCGACGCGTGCGGGGGCGTCTACGTCGGCGGGTTCACGACCGGGACCCTGGTCGCCGGCCAGCCGAACGCCGGCGGTCGCGACATGTTCCTGCTAAAGGCCGCGCTACGCTGACTCAGCTGGTGCAGGCCGAGCGCGGCAGCTTGCCGATCGACTTCAGCTCGCCCCGGGCGTCGCTGGCGCGCGGCGACTTGGGGTAACGCTTGACGATGTCCGACAGCAGCGCGCGCGCGTCCGTGCAGAAGTGGAGCTGCACGAACGACAGCGAGAGCTGCCACATCGCCTCCGGCACCTCGGGCGACGAGGGGTAGGTGTTCAGCACCTTCTGGAACTCCGCCGCCGCGTTCGGGTACTTCCCCTCCTGCACGAAGGACATCCCGATGGCGACGTACGCCTGCGGCGCGCGCGGGTCCTGCGGGAACCGCTGGATGAACACCCGGTAAAAGCGCCGTCCGTCGTCGCGTTGTCCCGACGCCAGCCGCTGTCCGGCCTGCGCCCACAGCTGGTCCTTGTCGCCCGGCATCTCGGGCGCGACCCGATCGACGATCTTGTTCTGCGTCTGCTCGAGCGCCGCCAGCCGCGTCTCGAACCGGTTCTGGGCGTCGGTGTCCTGGCGCGATTGCTGGTCGACGTTGTGGCCGATCTCTTCGATTCGGCCCTGCAGGGCCGCGATGTCCTGCTCGGACTTGGCGACCTTGGCGCCCACGTCCGCCGAGTTCCGGGTCAAGAGAGCCGTCGCTTCGTCCAGCACCTTCTTCAGCCGGATCACCTGCGCTTTGTATTCCTTGTCGCGC
Source organism: Polyangia bacterium (assembly GCA_045802645.1). Taxonomy (GTDB): domain Bacteria; phylum Myxococcota_A; class Polyangia; order Fen-1088; family Fen-1088; genus JADGRB01. The sequence goes on along the minus strand of JBJMQQ010000177.1, from coordinate 8,317 downwards.
TTGTCGATCTCGTCCAGGCGCGCCCGCAGGACCGAGATGTCGGCCTGCATCTTTTGCCCTTCGGTCGTCGTGACGCACGCCGGGGCTGCCAGCGCGGTCAGAAGGCCGAAGGCGGCCAGCGCGAGGGACTTACTTCCAGGTGAAATCGACACGACGGTCCTGGGCCCAGCTCGGCTCGTCCGTTCCCTTGGCATCCAGGGAGCCGCGCGGCAGGACCGACAGCTTGTTCCCGTCGACGCCCAGGCGCCCCAGGTGGTCCCGGACCGACTGGGCCCGCTTCTCGGACAGCGCAAGGTTGTACTCCTGCGTGCCGCGCGGGTCGGCGTGACCGATCAGCGTCACGGCGCGTCCGACCTGCTTGAGGCAGTCCGCATCACGCGCCAGCGTGGCCGTCGCCTCGGTCGTCAGGGCCGACTCGTTGAAGTCGAACAGCACGGGGTCCAGCTTGCACTGCGTCGGCGGCGGGGCCGCCGGCTTCTCCGTGGTGCAGAAGCCGTTCACGCAGTCCTCGTTCTGGGCGCAGTCGTTCTCGGTTTTGCAGGGCTTCTTCGACGAGCAGGCCCCGGCCACGCAGTGCTGGCCGCCCGGGCACTCCTTGTCGGAGGCGCAGGCGCGGCACCGGTTGGCGATGCACTCCTGGTTCGCCGGGCACTGCGCCTTGCTGCTGCAGTACCCGGGGATCGACTCGCACTTGCCCGCCTTACAGGCGCTGCCAGCGGGACAATCGTTCGTGTCCCGACATTGCTGGCACTTGTTGGCGACGCAAAATTCCTTGGGGTGACAGTCCTTGTCGGTCTCGCAGGACGGGTAGTCCGGCTTGCACCCGGCCACCAGGGCGCCGGCGACCAGGAGCAGCACCGCGTCGAGCCGGAGACGATGCCTTCGCATGTGGGGACCCCCGAAACGGGAAGGTGGGACAGAGATCAGAACCGGATCAATGACCGGAGAACCGTACGTTCGGTTGCTCTCAATGTCAACGCGATCCCCGTCGAGAGAGAGGGCGTGTCGGCGGCCACATCGGGTAAGCCCATGAACAGGCCGATTCGGCTTTGGGCGCGGTCCGTGGTATTTGAAGGGGCCCGGTCGGACGCCCTCGCGTGAAGTGGTTCATCGCTCACCTCTCGACCATGACGCCGCTGGGGGCTTACACCTGGCTCGGCGGGATATTGCTGTTGTGCGGCCTCGGCCTGCCGATCCCCGAGGACATCTCGCTGATCGCGGCCGGCTACTTCTCGTGGCGCGGGGCGCTGAACGTCACGAACGCGTTCCTGGTCTGCTTCGCGGCCGTGCTGGCCGGGGATTCGCTGGCCTTCTTCCTGGGGCGCTACTTCGGACGGCGCGTGCTGGCCAGCCGCCTGGCGCAGAAGTACTTCACCCCGCGCCGGCAGCTTCGGGTTCGGGCCTACTTCCGCAAGTTCGGTAGCAAGGTGGTCCTGGTCGGGCGCTTCACGCCCGGGCTGCGCTTCACGATTTTCTTCACCGCCGGGACGCTTCACCTGCGACCGCCGGTATTCCTGATCTACGACTTCTCGGCCGCCGCCTTCACGGTCCCGGTCCTGGTTTACACGGCCTGGCTGTTCGGCGGGCAAATCGACGGGGTGATTCGGTACGCGCGCCACACCGAGCACGGCATCGTGGTCGCGTTGATCATCGCGGCGGCCGTCGTGTCCATCAAGGCCTGGCGGCGGCACAAGCGGATCGCGGCGGCGCGCATGGCGTCCACGCCCTGACGGCCGTCGTCACGTGCCCGGCTGGGGTTCCTGCTGGGTCATGCAGTGCAGGGTGCCCAGGCCCCACACCAGGTCGACGGCGTGGATTCCCACCACCGAGCGAGTCGGGAACAGCTCGGCCAGGATGCCCAGCGCCTGCCGGTCGCGCGGGTCGTTGAACGTCGGCACCAGCACGACCGTGTTGGCGACGTAGAAGTTGGCGTAGCTGGCCGGGAGCCGCACGCCGTCCAGTGACAGAGGCGCCGGCATGGGCAGCGGCACGACGCGCAGCGGGCGGCCGTCGGCCGTCGTGGCCCCCTCGAGCCGCTCGCGGTTGTCACGCAGCGGGGCGTAGTTGGCGTCGGCGGTGCTGGTCTCGTCCGCCAGCACCACCGTGGTCTCGTCCGTGAACCGGCAGAGGTCGTCGACGTGGCCGTGGGTATCGTCGCCTGCGATGCCGCGGCCCAGCCAGATCACCTTGCGGGCGCCCAGGTGATCGGCCAGCACCGCTTCCATCGCCTCGCGCGACAGCCCCGGGTTGCGGGCCTGGACCGTGTCCAGCAGACACTCTTCCGTGGCCAGCAGGGTTCCGGCGCCGTTGACGTCGATGGCGCCGCCCTCCAGCACCACGCGCCAGGGCTTGCCGTCCAGCGCGACGGTGGGCTTCCACTGCCGCAGGCGATATCGGGTCGCGATCCGGTCTGGCAGCGCGTCGTCGCGTTTGTGATTGGGGTACTTCGCCCAGCCGTTGAAGCGCCAGTTCGTGACGGCCACCTCGCCCGCAGCGTCCTTCACGAACAGCGGGCAGGTGTCGCGCGTCCAGCTCCGGTCCGTCGGGGCGCGGACGAAATCGACGTGGGCCAGCTCGACGCCAACCCGACCCAGCAGCGCACGGGCGCGCCGTTCGACGGCCGCGTCGTGGGTCAGGATGCGGACCCGCTCGCCGCGCGAGAGGTGGCGAACCACCTCGCCGTAGACCCACGGAATGGGCGCCAGCTTGCCGGGCCAGTCGCGCGGTTCGTGCGGCCAGGCCAGCCACGTCGCCGCGTGCGGTTCCCACTCGGCCGGCATGCGAAACCCGAGCGACGCCGGTGTCCGCGCGCCTGCCTCGGTTGCCGCCCGCTTAGGGGCCCGGCTCATCGTCGATGAATCGGCGGGTCACCGCGCCGTAGGCGTCGATGCGGCGGTCGCGCAGGAACGGCCAGTGGCGGCGGACCTCTTCCTGATGGCGGCGATCGCAGGTGACGATCAGCGTCTCTTCTTCGGTGCGCGACCCCTCGGCCAGGACGACGCCGAACGGGTCGGCGACGAAGCTGCCGCCCCAAAATTCAATCCCCTTGCCGGTCGTGTTGGCGGGCTTTTCGAAGCCGACCCGGTTCACCGCCGCCACGTAGACGCCGTTCGCGATCGCGTGTGCCCGCTGGGCCGTCTGCCAGGCGGAAGCCTGCGCGGCCCCGAACTCCGCCTTCTCGTCAGGGTGCCAGCCGATCGCCGTCGGGTAGAACAGCACGTCGGCGCCCGCAAGCGCCGTCAGGCGCGCGCCTTCGGGGTACCACTGATCCCAGCAGACCAGCGTCCCGATGCGGCCGCACGCCGTGTCCCAGGCGCGGAAGCCCAGGTCGCCGGGCGTGAAGTAGAACTTCTCGTAGTAAAGCGGGTCGTCCGGGATGTGCATCTTCCGGTAGCGCCCGACCAGCTTGCCGTCCGCGTCGATGATGACGGCGGTGTTGTGGTAGACGCCCGCGGCGCGCCGCTCGAACAGCGAGCCGATGACGACCACGCCGGCCTCGCGCGCGGCGCTTGCCAGCGCCTCGGTGCTGGGGCCCGGAATCGCCTCCGCCAGATCGAAGACGGCGTGGTCCTCGCTCTGGCAAAAGTACTGCGTCCGGAACAGCTCGGGGAGGCAGACCAGGTTGGCGCCCTGTTTTCCGGCGGCGACGATCCGCTCCAGCGCGCGCGCCAGGTTGTCGGCGGGATCCGTCGAGCAGCGCATCTGCACGAGCGCGATCTTGAACGTGGCGGGCGTCGGCACGCCGTAACTATTGTCGCCGCCCCCAGCGACGTCAATCGACAATCAAGTAAGCAGGACGTCCAGCGCGTTGCCCAGCAGGCGGTCCCACACGGGCCGCGCCTCCGCGTAAAGCCGAGCCGTATCTGCCACGATCGTCTCCGTGGCGCGTTCGCCCAACGCCGCGCGCGCGAACGCCGCGTCCTCGTGGGCCCAGACGCCGATGGTCGATTCTTCCAGCTCGCAGTGGAACTGGAACCCGATCTGGCGGCGGCCCAGCCGGAAGGCCTGGTTCGCGCAGACCGGCGTCGACGCCAGGTGGATCGCGCCGGCCGGCAGGTCGAACGTGTCGCCGTGCCAGTGCAACACCAGCGGTCTCGCCGGCAGCCCGGCCAGCACCGGTTCGTCGGCCGCGCCGAGCAGCTCGACGGGGCCCCAGCCCACCTCGCGCGCCGCGACGGGCTGGCCGTCGGGTCCGGGGCGCACGTTCGGGTAGACGCGGGCGCCGGCGCCAGCGGCCAGCAGCTGTGCGCCCAGGCAGATACCCAGGACCGGCGCGTCGCGCGCGACCAGCTTGCGGAGAAGCGCGATCTCCGGGGCGAGAAACGGCCAGCGCGGATCGCCCGCGTCGCCGACGCCCATCGGTCCGCCCATGACGACCACCAGCTCGTCGGACCCGGCGTCGGCGGGGACGGGAGCGCCAGCGAACACCGGCCGCACGTCCAGCGTCACGCCCCGCGCCGCCAGCGCTGTCGCGACCCGCTCCGGGCCTTCGGTCGCCGTGTGTTGAAGGACAATCGCCCGCATCGTTCAGCCTCGCATCTTCAAGTCCGCATCTTGGCCCAATCGGGGGGTGGCGCTTCAACGCAAATCGGCTGCTTCGACCGCGGGTTCGGAAACCGGACCGACCACGCGTGCAGGTGCAGCAGCGCCCCCGGGTCCGTTTCCCCGCCGCCGTACACCGGATCGCCGACGATCGGGTGCCCGGCGGCGGCCAGGTGGGCGCGGACCTGATGGGCGCGACCCTTGTGCAGATGGACCGCGAGCAAGGTGGTGTCGCCGCGCTGCTCTCGTGGTTCCCACCGCGTGGTGGCCGGCAGAGGGTTGCGCCCGCTGCCCACCCGTACGTGTCCGCTGCGACGGCCGGCGCGGCCGATTGCTTCATGGGACTCGCCCGCCCCGGCGGCGCCGCGCACCTCGGCCAGGTAGACCTTTTCGCAGGTCGGGTCCGCCAGCGCGCGTCGCAGCGCCGACCAGGCCTGCGCGCTGCGCGCCGCGATCAGCACGCCGCTGGTCCCGGTATCCAGCCGATGAACGAGCCCCCCCTCGCGCGCGTCGGCGGCTGCATCCGCGCATTCAGGGAAGCGCGCGACCAGCGCGTTGGCGGCTGTCCCGGTCTCGCCGGCGCGTAACGGGTGGGACGCGATCCCGGCCGGCTTGGCGATCGCGACCCAGTCGTCGTCGACCGCCAGCACGGCCAGCGGCGCGGCCGGCTCGGGCGTCACGCGCTGGCCGGCCGTCGTCTGTCCGACCTGCTGCCCGTCGTCGATGTCGATGGTCTGCCCGCCTGCCACGCGGTCTCCCTTGCGGGCCAGGCGGCCGTCGATTCGCACACCACCGGCGGCGATCAAGCGGCGCGCCGCCGCCACCGACAGACCAGGCGACGCCGCGGCCACCGCTTGATCGACACGGCGCCCGGCGTCGCCGGGCTCGATCGCGAAGCGGGCCATCGCCCGGAGGCTACTTCTTCTTGGCGGGCGCGGCGTGCGGCGCCGCTTTGCCTGCGCCGGTCGTCGATTTGGCGACGGGCTTCGCTGCCGGCTTGGCAGGCGCAGCCGGCTTCGCCGCGGCGCTGGGTTTCGCCGTCGCGACGCGCGCGCCCTTTTGTTTGCCTTCGGGCTGTTTGCCTTCGGGCTCCTTGTGGCCAGCGCCGGCGGAGGCAATCTTGCGCTCGGGCCGCCGTTCGGCCGGCGTCAGCCCGCGCGTGACCTCGTGCGACGCTTCTCCCGTCGGTGAATAAACGACGATGCGATCCCCGTCGTGCAGCTCGGTGTTGTACGAGAACCGGTTTATGCGGGCCAGGTCGCCCGGCGTCAAGCCGTAGCGGCGCCCCAGCTTGGTCAGCGTGTCCCCCGCCTTGCACGTGTACATGAGGCGCTTCTTGCCGCGCCGGGCGGTCTCGAGCTCCAGGAACTCTTCGGAGCCGAGGGTCACGACACGCACCCGACTCGGGTCCAGCAGCATCACCCCCGCCGGGTCGAAGTCCTTGCGCACGAACACCTGCAGCACCATCCCCGGGTGCAGCTTGGCGCCCGGGTCGAGGTTGTTCCACTCGACCAGGTCCTCGGCACGAACGCCGAACACGTCGGCGACCTCGTCCAGGCCGTCCCCGTCGCGCGTCCGATAGAAGACGCGCTCGCGCCCGTCGTAGTTGAAGGACCGATCGGGGACCGCGACCAGCACCGTGTCCGCGGGGTTGGCGGTCTCGTCGGGGCTGGCCGGCGCGTCGTTCTTGGCCGTCGCCTCGCCGGCAGCCTCGGTCTTCGTATCGGTCTTCGCCTCAGTCTTGGCGGTCGCGCGCCGGGGGACGACGATGGCCGTCCCGCCGCGCAACTCGATGCTGTCCTTGACCCCGTTCAGCCGGCGCAGCTGCTTCGTCGTCATGCCGTGCGCGCGCGCCACGTCGTCCAGCGTCTCACCGAACCGCAGGACCACGGTGTCGACCTTGTCGCCGTCGCGCACCTTGTCGAAGCTCGCCGCGTAAGTCGAGGCCGTGCCCGGCGGCAGGCGCACGGAGACGGTGCTGCGGTCGGGTGGTGTGCGGCCGCGAATCAAGTCGGGGTTCAGCGCCTCGATCACCTCGGGCTTCGTGCCCGCGGCGCGGGCGACCGTCGCCAGCGCCGTCCCGGGCGGCACGTCCACCTGTTCGTACGCGAACGGCGCATCGGCCGTCACGTCGGCGAACCCAAACGCCGCCAGGTTGTGGCCGACGATCGCCGCCGCCAGGATCTTCGGCACGTACAGGGTCGATTCCCACGGCAGCCCGGCCTCGTGCCGGGTCAGCTCCCAGTAGTCGTTGGTGTTGTACGACGTGATCGACCGCAGGACCGAGCCGTACCCGGCGTTGTACGCGGCGAAGACGAGGTACCAGGACCCGAACCGGACGTAGAGATCCTTCAGGTACCGCGCGGCCGCGTCTACGGCGCGCTGGGGATCGCGGCGCGCGTCGACCCAGTAGCTGACCTCCAGCCCGTACGCGCGTGCGGCGCCGGGCATGAACTGCCAGATGCCGCCCGCACCGACGCGCGAGCGCGCGCCGGTGTCGAACCCGCTCTCGACCATCGCGACGTACAGCAGGTCCTTGGGCAGCCCCTCGCGAACCAGCACCTTCTCGATGAGCTCTCGGTAGCGGCCCGCCCGACGGACCCAGCCCGACATGATGGCGTGCCCCTTGGGGTCGTTCTTGAAGTAATCGAGATAACGCAGAACCTGCGCGTCCCAGCGAACGGGAAGGTCGGGAAGCGCCAGACCGCGCAGCCACTCCGAGTCGGGCGGGGGCGCCGGCTTCTCGGCCGCGACGGGCGGGGGCGAGCGCAGCTCGGCGGGCACGTCGCCACTGCCGCCCCACTCGCCGGGCAATGAGCTGGGGGGCAGAACGCCGTCACCGTCACCTGCGGCCGCCGCGCTGCCCAACCGAGGGAACGCCGCCTGTTCGAAGCGCCGGATCTCGCGTAGCTCCGGGCTTTCCATCGCGGCGGCGGCCTGATCGTCGTCGACCGCGACGCCCCGCACCGCGCGCCGTTCCGCGAGGCTGCGGTCAGGTGGATCCGCGGGCCCGCCCGCAGCGCGCGCAGGTGCAGCCGCGCGCGCGTTCGCGCCGGCCCCGGCGGAAAATGAAAGCGCGATCGCGAGGGCGATTGCGCGGCGCGCGCGCGGGGCTGCCGGCATGGTCGACGGATCGTAACGGATGGAGGCCGCCTCCACAAAAATCCCACGCATTGTCGTTGAATGTTTCGGGGGGGGTGCTATAGCTACCCCGTTATGCCCTTTGGGATGGGCTTCGGCGAGCTCCTGCTGGTGTTGATCATCGTGGTCGTCGTTTTCGGCGCCTCGAAGTTGCCCCAGCTCGGCGATGGCCTGGGCAAGGCGATCAAGAACTTCAAGCGTGCGGTTCAGTCGCACGACGAGATCGACGTTTCGCCGGCCACCAAAAAGAGCGAGCTCGACGACGAAGCCGGCAAGCCCGGCAAGTAGCGTCGACGCCTCTTTCTGGCAGTCAGCTCACGATCGGCGCAGCCGCGTTTTAGCCGGCGCGCGATCGGCCCAAATGGAATCGGTGCGCCGCATGGCCGCCGATTTTTTTTTAATGCGGTCGTCGCTCGACCGCGTGCGTCTACGTAAGTGATTGTTCCGCTTATATTTTTTATTTGGTCCGAGGAAGCGTCAGATATATTACATGATTGACGCGGCTATTTGGCTATGACACCCTAAGCCAATGAGCACTGCACGCACGATCAAACGGTACGCGAATAGGAAGCTCTATGACACGCGCGACAGCCGCTACGTGACCCTCGACCACATAGCGGCGATGGTGCGTGCC
>JBJMQQ010000176.1:0-14742 GCA_045802645.1 Polyangia bacterium | reverse complement strand
GCGCCGGCGCGCGCCGCGGTTTCGGACGCGCACGCGTCGGGGACGAAATGTGAGGTGTTTTCATATGGAGGCTCAGCCCCGCGTGCCTGGCTGCCGTTTTCCTGCGCACCGGAACGCGAGCTGCGGAGCATCTGCCGGTTCCGTAGGCTCGGGGTCCATGGAAGATCATCCAGATTCGCGTAGCGGAATTAGAGCAGACACGGGCCGGTCGCCACAAACGTTCCTGGTGACCGGCGCGACCGGCAACATCGGCCGTCGGGTCGTCGCGGGACTTCTGGCGGCTGGGCATCGTCCCCGGGCATTCGTCCGCAACGCGGAGAAGGCCCGCCAGCTCCTGGGCGGCAGCGTCGAGCTGATCACGGGCGACCTCGGCGACGAGACTGCGCTCGCGTCGGCCTGCGCCGGCGTCCGCGGCATTTTCCTGCTCGCGGGCGGCGCGGACCTCGCTGCGATCGACGCCCGCGCCGCGCGCGCGGCGCGCGCCGGGGGCGTCGGGCACATCGTCAAGCTGTCGTCGATGGGCGGGCGCGCGGCCGGCGCCGCGACGGCCATCGCGCAATGGCACGCGAACGGCGAGGATGCGATCCGGGCCTCTGGCGTGCCGCACGTCTTCGTCCGATCGGTCGGCTTCATGTCCAACGCGCTGGCGTGGGCGCCCACGATCAAGGCGGCGGGGATCGTCCGCGCCTCCACGGGCGACGGTCGCATCGCCATGATTCACCCGGACGACGTCGCCGAGGTGTCTGTCCGGGCGCTGCTGGCCGGGCCCGGCGCGGACGAGGTCCTCTGCGTCACCGGTCCCGAACCGCTGACCTACGCGCAGATGACAGCCAAGCTGGCCGCCATCCTGGGCCGTCCGTTGACCTTCGCCGCCATCTCCGACGACAGCGCTGTCGAGAGCCTCCTTGCCGTCGGAATGCCGCTCCCGGTCGCGCACGCGCTGGTCGCGCTGTGGCGAGAGGTGCGTGAAGGAGCCGTCGACCTGGTTTCGCCGGACGTCCAACGCATCACCGGTCACCGCCCCCGATCATTCGAGCAGTGGGCGGCTGAGAACGCGCCGGCGTTCCGGTGAGACGACCTGCCGTCCCCTACTCTTGCTTGGGCGGAAAGATCAGCGACAGCAGCGCCGCCGCGCCGATGAGGCCGGTGACGACCAGCAGCGACATCACGTCGGAGATGTGGACCTTGTCGCCGATCAGCATCTTGGCGCCGACGAAGGCCAGCACCAGCGCCAGCGCCGGCTTGAGGTAGCGGAGCCGCCGGACGAGGCGGGCCACCAAGAAAGTGAGCGCGCGCAGGCCCAGCACGGCGAAAATGTTGGACGTGTAGACGATGAAGACGTCGCGCGTGACGCCGAAGACCGCCGGGATCGAGTCGACGGCGAACACCACGTCGCTGGCTTCGATGACGACCAGCACCATCAAGAGCGGCGTCGCGTAGAGCAGCCCGTCGCGTCGCGCGACAAAGTGCGGGCCGTCATAGTCCGGCGTCGTTCGCACGAACCGGCGGAACAGGCGCAGGACCGGGTTGCCCTCGGGCTTGACCTCTTCGCCGTCGCCAAAGAGGAGCCGGCCGCCCGTCAGCACCAGGAACGCCCCGAAGATGTAGGTGACCCAATGAAACGCGGCCAGCAGCGCGGCACCGACCGCGATGAACACGCCGCGCGTGATGAGCGCGCCCAGGATTCCCCAGAACAGCACGCGGTGCTGCAGGTTCTCGGGCACGGCGAAATAAGAGAACGCCGCCAGGAAGACGAAGAGGTTGTCGACCGACAGCGCCTTTTCGATCAGCCACGCCTGAAAGAACTCCAGCCCGCGGTCCGCGCCCCAGTAGAGGTAAATCCCCAGGTTGAACGCCAGCGCGAGGCCGATCCAGACCAGCGACCAGATCGCCGCCTCACGGCCCCGGACGACGTGGGCCTTCCGGTGAAAGACGCCCAGGTCCAGGGCAAGCATGCCCACCACCAGGACGCCAAAAATTGCCCACGCCAGGGGCCCGCCGGATGCGTGCATCTCAGGGGCGCTTCGGCGGCGCGGGGCGCACTTCCATGTGCTGGAACGTCCCCGCTGGTGATTCCTGGGACTTGCGGGCCGGCACGGGAGGCGCGAACGCGTCGAACATGTGGCTGAGCGACGTGCCGCCGGTGCGCTTGAGCGCGACCACCCCGACGATCAGCGCGATCAGCAGCAGGGCCAGGCGAAAATTCCGGCGCGGAACGAGCTGCCAGTAGCTCCGCTCGCGGCGGTTGCGGCGCGCGCGCAGCGCGTTGCCGACGCCGGCGGGACGGGGCGCGGGACGGCTGGACTCGGCGCTTTCCGCGCGGGTCCCGGGGGCGGGCTCGGACGGGGTTGAGGACACGGAAGACGGAATCTTAGTCGGCGTTCGGCCGCCGGGCGAGTTTGGTGACTCTGAGCCGCGCGCGCCGCGTGCCGCGGAAGGTGTCGAGCTCGGCGGTGGCCAGGACATCCAGGACTGCCCCGGCGCCCGGATCGTCGTCGCCCTGTCCGAAGGCGATCGCGTCGCTCACCGCACCGCGGTGGTCCAGCGTGAGCTGCAGGTGTCCCTTGCCCACGACACGGGTCGTGCGCGCGACGACGCCGCGCAGCGCGAAGACCGGCTCCCGGTTGGCGGCTCCAAAGGGGCCCAGCCGGGCCAGCTCTTCGGCAAAGGCGAGGTCGAGGTCGGAAAGGGCGACCTCGGCGTCGACCTCCACGGCGGCGGCGACGGCGCGCCCGGCGGCCTGGCGCGCGGCCTCGGCGGCGAACGCGGCACGGAACGCGTCGAGTCGGTCGCGCACGATGCTCAAGCCGGCGGCGCCCGCATGGCCACCGAACCGGGTGAGGTGCTCGCTGCAGGCGCCGAGCGCGTCGAACAGATTGACCCCCGCGACGGTGCGTGCCGAGCCGCGCCCGGCACCGTCCTTGAACCCGATCGCGATGGCGGGGCGCGCGAACCCGTCGACCAGCCGGGCGGCGATGATCCCGACCACGCCGTGATGCCAGCCCTCGGCTCCCACCACGATGGCGGGCGCGTCGGCCTGCTCGGCGGCCTGCGCACGCGCTTCGATCCAGACCAGCTCCTGGATGCGCTGCCGTTCGGTGTTCTGCTCTTCGAGCGCCGCGGCCAGCCGCTCCGCGTCGGCCGGCGTGGCCAGCAGCAGGTCGAGCGCCAGCTGCGCCTCGCCGAGGCGGCCGGCTGCGTTGAGGCGCGGCGTCAGGCGAAACGCGGCCTGGTGCGCGGTGATGGGTCCCTCCGTCAGCTCGGCGCGAACGGCCAGCGCGGCCAGCCCGGGGCGCTTGCGCGCCGACAGGACCTTCAGCCCGGCGGCCACCAGGATCCGGTTCTCGTCCGTCAGCGGCACCAGATCCGCGATCGTCCCCAGCGCGACCAGATCCAGCAGATCGCGCGGGTCGAACGTGGCGCCCAGGCGCGTGCGCAGCGCAGCCGCCAGGTAGAACGCGACGCCGCACGACGCGAGCCCCTTGAACGGAAACGCATCGTCGGGGCGACGCGAGTTGATGAGCGCGTACGCGGGCGTCTCCGCCGCCGGCAGCTCGTGGTGATCGATGACGATGACGTCGATCCCCCGTTCGCGCGCCGCCGCGAGCGCGTCGTGATCGCTGGTCCCGCAATCACCCGTCACCAGCACCCGACAGCCGTCCGCCGCGAACCGCGCCACGTCCTCGATCCCCACCCCGTACCCCGCATGTCGACTGGCCGCGCGCGGAATGACCTTCCCCCCCATCGCCCGAAACGCACTGGCCAGCACCGCCGCCGTCGTGACCCCGTCGACGTCGTAGTCCCCAAAGACTCCAATCGTCTCGCCCGCGGCTAGCGCTGCGACGAGTCGCTCGAGGGCGCGGGGCAAATCCGGCATCCCGTCGGGCCGCCGGAGGTCGGCCAGGCGCGGATCCAGAAACTTGGACGCGTGGTCAGCGTGAACGATTCCCCGCCCCGCCAGCACCCGCGCCGTCAACGGACGCAGCTTGGCTTCCGCCGCCAGTGCCGCAACCTTCAAATCATCGACAGCGGGCGCGCGCCAAACAATCACCCGGCCACGCTATCACCGGCTCCTGTGGATAACTCAGGGAGCTGAGAAAAAGACCGAACCGGCGCCGGAGGTGAGCATTCCGGTCCCTTCTCCCCGAACCGGGGGGAAGGGACCAGATAGGCCACGAAGGCGCGGCTTCGCCGCGCCGGCCCCCTCTCAAAACGGGGATGGGCCGGTGGGAGGGGCAGAGCCCCTCCCGCCCTCTCTAGACTTCGGGTTCGAGCTCGTCGCGGCGGCCGCGGCGCTGGTTGCGGCCCTGCGCTTGCTGCTTCTTCTGGCTGGCCAGGTACTTGTCGTTCAGCCAGATGAGGATTGGGCTGGCGATGAAGATCGACGAGTAGGTGCCCACGATGACGCCGACGTTCATCGCGAACGCGAAGTCGCGAATGACGCCGACGCCGAACACGTTCATGGCGAACGTGACGAAGAAGACCGTCGCGCTGGTCCAGATCGTGCGCGACAGCGTCTCGTTGATCGACTGGTTGACCACGCGATCGAACCGCCGGTCCCGCAGACGCTGCGCGTTTTCGCGGATGCGGTCGAAGACGACGATGGTGTCGTTCATCGAATAGCCGATGATCGTCAGCACCGCGGCGACGGTCGTCAGCGAGAATTCCTTGTAGGTGATCGCGAACGCCCCGACGACGATGACGGCGTCGTGCAACAGCGCGGCGACCGTGCCCGGCCCGTACCGCAGGTCGAACCGGAACGCGATGTACACCATGATCAGCAAAATGGCGTAGATCAGCGAGCGGGCGCCGTCGTACTGCAGCTGCTTGCCGGCCTTGGCGCCGACCGACTCGACGGATGGGATGGACTGGACTGCGCCCTCGCCCAGCCGCGCGTCCAGCGCGTGGCGAATCTCGGTGTCGAGGCCGACCAGCGTGACCTCGTACGTGTTCTCGTCAGCGCGGCCGAACGGTTGCACCTGGTTGGTGTTCACGCCCAGCGACTTCAGCGACGTCGACAGCGCGGTCGGCTCGACTGGCTTGTCGTAGCGCAGGTAGACCTTGTCCCCGCCCTCCGACCATTCGAACCGCTTCAACGTCGCGTCGCCCTCTTTGGCGAGCGACGCCTGGATCTGCTTGGCCTGCTGCTCGGAGACCACCGAGACGGCGCCGACGCGCACCATGTAGTTGTACGGGTGCTGCCCGGTCGGGTCGGCGTACTTGACGACGTCCGCGTCGGGGAACCCGGCGTCGGCCAGCGTCTTGCGGATGTCGCCCGCGTCGACCGGCTTCGAGAAGTCGATGACGATCTCGCTGCCGCCGCGGAAGTCGACGCCCCAGTTCAACATGTGCCCGCGGCTCTTGAAGACGTAGGCGTTGAGCGGAAGCATCAACAAGGTCAGGCCGACCAGGACGATCGACAGACCAATCCAATACTTCTGGTTGCCGATGAACTCGTAGTTCGAGTGCGGCTTGATGATCTCGAAAAACTGCTGGTGTTCCTTCTGGGCGGCCATGTCGATCCCCTTGATTGACAGCGTCGCGCGCGCGGCGCCGCGGCGGCCGACCGCGCCGTCGAACATCCAGTGCGACAGCCAGTAGGACGTGAACAGGTTGGTGACGATGCCGACCAGCAGCGTGACGGCGAACCCGCGAATCGGGCCCGAGCCGTACGAGTAAAGAACGACACCCGCCACGAAGTTGGTGACGTGGGCGTCGAACACCGTCCAGAACGCGCGCGAGAACCCGGCGTCGACCGCCGTGCGGACGGACTTGCCCAGCCGCAGCTCCTCACGGATGCGCTCGTAGATGATGATGTTCGCGTCGACCGCCATGCCGATCGTCAGCACCAGGCCAGCGATTCCGGGCAACGTCAGCGACGCCTCGAAGGCGGCCAGGATGGCCACCATGTAGAGCATGTTCAGGATCATGGCGAGCACCGCGATGATCCCCGACAGCCGGTAGTAGATGACCATGAACAGCACGACCGCGGCCGCGCCGATGTACATCGAGAATTTGGCCTTCTGGACCGCGTCGCGCCCCATCGTCGGGCCGACCTGCGTCTCGAACGTCTTGCGCAGCGGTGCCGGCAGCGCGCCCGATCGCAGCACGGCGACCAGGTCCTTGGCCTCCTGCTGCAGCGCGAACGGATCGCCGAACCCGCCCAGCGTGATGCGCCCGCGCGCCCCGATGCGCCCTTCGATGACCGGGGCGCTGTTGATCTTGTCGTCGAGGAGGATGGCCATCTTGCGGCCGATGTTGTCGCCGGTCATCCGCTCGGAGATCGCGGCGCCCTGGCGGTCGAACTCGAACGAGACCTCGGGCCGCCCGGTCTGCTGATCCCAGGTCTGGTCGGCGTTCGACAGGTACTCGCCCGTCAGCGCCGCCCGCTTGTGCAGGTAGTAGGTGCGCCAGTAGCGGTCGGGCGTCGCTTCGCCGTTCTCGTTGCGCCCCTGGATCTCCTCGTACCCGATCTCGTGATCGAGCGGCAGGGCCAGGTCGCCGGTCAGTCCGGCGAAGAACTTCTGCAGGCCGTCGCGGCTCTTCGACCGCAGGTAGACGTCCTCGTGCGGCTTGCCCGTGTCCTTCTCGGTCCACGACTCGGGAACGACGTCGATCCCCTGCCCCTTGGGCACGGAGGCGGCGACCTTCCGCATGTAGTCCGAACCGTCGTCGACGATCTTGAACTCGAGCTGCGCCGTGCGGCCGATGATCGACTTGATGCGCTCGAAATCGGCCGACTTGAGACCCGGGAGCTCGACGATGATGTCGGTCCCCTTCTTGATGATCGTCGGCTCGGCGACGCCGAACTTGTCGACGCGGCCGCGGATCGTCTCGATGCCCTGGCGGAGCGCGTAGTCACGCACCTCCTCGACCTGATCGGGATCCAGGCGCAGACGCACGACGCCCGTGGCCGGGTCGCGGCTCACGATGTCCAGCGCCTTGCGGTAGTCCTTGAGGATCGTGTCGTCCAGCTTGGCCTGCTCGGCAGCCGGCTTGAACGTCAGGATGATGTCGTCGCGCCCCTCACGATTGACGTTCAGGTCGGCGACGCCCTTGTCCTTGTGGAGGCGATCCTCCAGATCGGACGCGAGCCGATCGACCTTGCCGGCGACGGCCTTGTCGACGTTCACCTCGTAGACCAGGTGCAGGCCGCCCTGAAGGTCCAGCCCCAGCTGGATGCGCTTCTGGAAGTGCTTCTGAATGAAAGCGGGCTGCTTGTCCTCTGGGACGACCGTCGGGATCAGGTACAGGACGGCCACAACGGTGACGAACCCGTAGAGGGCCGCCTTCCACCACCAAGAACGTTCCATGAGTGTGTTTGTCTATTCCGTGACCGCGAGGCCTACGAGGCCTTCGCTTCGGTCTTCGGCGCCGTCGCTCCGGTGTAGGCGCCGGTGACCGCGCTGCGCAGGAAGCGAATACGAACGCCCTCCTGAACTTGCAGCGTGATCTCGTTGTCCTTGATTCCGGTGATCTTGCCGATGATCCCGCCCTGGGTTGAAACAGTGTCGCCCTGTTTCAACTCGGACAGCATCCTCTGGTGTTCCTTGGCCTTCTTGGACTGCGGGCGCAGCACCAAGAAGTAGAAGATCCCGATGATCGCAATCATCGGAAGGAAGCTCATGAAGGGTGATCCGCCCGATGGGGCGGCTTGAGCGAGTCCGGTCAGAAAATGAGTCACGGCGGGCCTCCAGCCGGGCACACGCATAGCAGGGAAGCTAAAAACGGGCAAGGAACAATCCGCGGCCGCACCCGGCCTCAGGGCGGCGCAAAGGCGAGCACGTCGTCGATGCGGTCGGTCCCCAGCGCGAGCATGACCAGGCGATCGAAGCCCAGCGCGATGCCGGCGGTCGGTGGCATGCGGGGCAGCGCCTCCAGCAGCGCCTCGTCCAGCGGATAGACCGGCAGCCCCCGCGCGGCGCGGAGCTGCGCCTCTTCCTGGAACCGGCGCCGCTGCTCGACCGCGTCGGTCAGCTCGCCAAAGGCGTTGGCCAGCTCGAGCCCGCCGGCGTAGAGCTCGAACCGCTCGACCAGACGCGGGTCCCGCGGGTGCGGGCGGGCCAGCGCGCCCAGCGGCGCCGGCCAGTCGAAAACGAACGTGGGCCCCTCGGCCGCCAGCGCCGGTTCGATGCGGTCCAGGAACACCTGGTAGAAAATGTCGTCCCAGGCGGTGGCCGCGCCGACCGCCACGCCAGCCGCCTCGGCCTTGGCGCGCAGGATCGCCGCGTCCTCGTCCCCGCCGAGCTCGATGCCGGCGAAATCCGCGAACAGCTCGCGCACCGTCGTGCGGGTGAAGGGCGCGTCGACGTCCGGCGGCGGTTCGCGCCCGGCCGCGCGGAGCGCCAGGCGCACCAGCGCCTCACAATCATCGGCCAGCGCCTCCAGCGGCGCGCGTGCCCGGTACCATTCGAGCATCGTGAACTCGGTCGCGTGGTGGGGGCCGCTCTCGTCGGCGCGCCAGCAGCGGCACAGCTCGTAGATGCGCGGCAGGCCGGCCGCGACCAGCTTCTTCAGGTGGTACTCGGGCGACGTGATCAGCCAGCGCGCGTCGCCGGCCGCGATCGCGTCCAGGTGAACCTCCTGGCCGGGCGAACGAACGCGCGCAGGGGTCTCCACCTCGACGAACCCCTGCCCGTCGAACCAGTCGCGCACGGCGCGACGAATGCGCGCGCGCGCCTGCAGCACCGCCGGCGCGGCAGGCATCGGGTCAGGCGCGGCTCAGCCGCTCGAGGTACTGCCCGGTCCGGGTGTCGATCTTGATGACATCGCCGACGTTGATGAACAGCGGGACGTTGATGCTGGCGCCCGTCGAGATCTTGGCCGGCTTGGTTGCGCCCGTGGCGGTGTCGCCGCGGAAGCCGGGGTCGGCCTCGACCACCGCCTGCTCGATGAAGTTCGGCAGCGTCACGCCGACGGCGCGTCCGTTGAAGAACAGCACCTCGACATTGATGTTCTCGGGCATGAAGGCCGATGCCTCACCGATCGTCTCGCGCGGGATCTGAACCTGGTCGTACGTCGACGTGTCCATGAACACGAACGTGTCCGCGTCCGCGTACAGGTACTGCATCGTCTTGGTCTCGACGTCCGCCGGCTCGAGGCGTTCACCCGAGCGCAGGTTGCGCTCGAGGACGGCGCCCGTCAGCAGGTTCTTCATCTTGGTGCGCGTGAAGGCGGCGCCCTTGCCCGGCTTGACGAACTGGAACTCGACGACGGTGTAAGGCGCGCCGTCGAGCATGATCTTCAAACCCTTGCGGATATCGGACGTGTCGTACATGGGGGGTGGGATCTAGCGCGCGTCGCGAGCCGCCGTCAAGGCGCGCTGGTTCCTTGGCGTCCGTAGGCGTCCTCGAGCCGCACCACGTCGTCGAGCTCGGTCGTCGAGACTTCGAAGACATCCGTGTCCTCGATCGCGATCATCCTGTGGCGCAGCCCCGGGGTGACGTGGAACGCCTCACCTGGGCCGAGTTCCTTGAATTGCGGCGGCTGCCCCTCGACGAAATGCTCGAAGCGCATCCGCCCGGACCACACCATGACGGTCTCGTCCTTCTTGATGTGGTACTGCAGCGAGAGTTTGTGGCCGGCCTTGATGTGCAGCACCTTGCCGACGTAGCGGTCGGTGATCGCCCAGATCATCTCGTGCCCCCAAGGCTTCTCGACTCGTTTCATGTGCCGGTGATTCTTCCTTCGTGGCGGATCAGGGACTCGAACCCCGGACCCGGCGCGTATGAAACGCCTGCTCTAACCAGCTGAGCTAATCCGCCGTTGCTCGTCGCAGCCTCGCTTCGAGCGGCGCCGATTTTGCGCGTGGGCGCGCCGCTGTCAAGCGTTGCGTTGATGAACTCACCAAGTCCGGCGCGGCGGCGGGATGTACTCGACGGGCGCCGCCGGCGGACCGCGGCGCGAGCGGGCCAGCAGGCGCACCGCGCCGACGCCGGCGATGAACCCACCCACGTGCGCCATCCATGCAATGCCCGAGTTGCTGGGCAGCGCGAACTGCGCGATGAACCAGCCCCCCAGGAAGATCCAGGCCGGCACGCCGATGACCGGCCACAGGAACGGGATCATCACAAGCGTCGCGATGCGTGCGCGCGGGTAGAGCATCAGATACCCGCCCAGCACGCCCGCGATCGCGCCCGAGGCACCGATCATCGGCGCCGTCGAATCGGGCATCGCGTAGCACTGGGACAGCGCGCCGACGGTGCCGACCAGGAAGTAAAAGATGAGGTAGCGGATCGAGCCCATCGCTTCCTCGACGTTGTCGCCGAAGACCCACAGGAACCACATGTTGCCGATGAGGTGACCCCACCCGCCGTGCAGGAACATGGAGGTCCAAATCGAGCCGGGAACGGGCAGCAGGTTGCGGGGGACGATGTCGACCCGGTTCACGATCTCGTACGGGATCGCGCCGGCCTCCAGCGCCAGCAGCTTCTGTCCGCGCGCCGTCAGTGAAAGCTGGAAAAGGAAGGCCACCGCGTTCGCCGCGATGAGCAGCAGCGTCACGGCGGGGAACCGCGTGCGTGGGTTGTCGTCGCGGAGCGGAAGAAACACGCCGGGGCAGTCTGCCACGTTTTCGCAGCGAAGGACGGCCGCCAACCTTGACTGTCCCCGACAGCACCCCTATAACGCGCCTCAGAAGATGCGGCTTTACAGCGGAAAGATCCCCCTCGTCGGGACGGAAATCGTCAAGACCCTCGCCGATGCTGGCGACATCGAGGTCACCGACCGCGCCGAGGCGGAGATGGATGTGCAGGCGGTGCTGAAGGAGTACCTGCGGCTCGATCGGGAAATCACCGAGAAAGCCAAGGACGTCCTGCAGAAGCGCAACCTGCCCTACGAGCAGTTCGGCAAGGTCAAGCGCGCGCTGGCGACCGAGAAGGCGTTCGGGCTCGGCGACGAGGCCCTCGAGTGGATGACGACGCAGATGATCGAGTCGTTCATGCAGTCGCCGCACGTCGAAGAGATCTACGTCGAGGACACCGTTCTGCGAAAGCGCATGAGCGACATCCTGAAGAAGCACATGCAGGTCGACGACGAGCTGGACGAGGAAGTCCGCCGCCGCATCAAGAACCTCGAGGAAGGGACGTCGACCTGGGAGGTCGAGTACGGCAAGGTCCTCGAGCAGATCAAGCGGAACCGCGGGCTCGATCAGTAGGTCGAGGCGGTCGGGGCTGAGCGCCGCCGCCCACGACCATGCGCACGAGCTGATCGATCGCGCGCGCCACGGCCGGTAAGGTCCGCGCGGGCTCGGCGGTGGCGGGTTCGGCGACCGCCGGTTGGGCCAGCAGACCAGGCGTGCTGTAGACGCGAGACTTCTGGTCGGCGATGACGTCGTCGGTCGTGCCGGGGCGGACGTCGGCCCCCATGATGGCCGCGTGCTTGGCCGGCGCCGTGCCTCGAGCCCCCAGCGTGACGCGCACGCCGGCGACGGGACCCAGCACGCGCGCCGCCAGCAGCGCCGAGAGCCCGATGAACCCCATCGGGCGGTGGCCCTTCAGGAGCCCCCGCAACAGCGCGAACAGCTCCGGGTCGACGGTGCAGAGCTCGTGTTTGGTGGCGTAGTCGGACAGCGTCGTGACGGCCCCTTCGCCACCAGGGATGATGAGCCCGTCCAGCTTGCGCGGATCGAGGACGCTCAGCGGCGCCACGCTGCGCCCGACCAGCCGCGCGGCCTCGGTCCGAATCCGCCGCGGGGCCGTGTCGACCGCCGCGGTCAGGTGATCGACGACCGCCGGCTGCGCCCGGTCGGGCGCCGCGCAGACGGCCTGGGCGCCGGCGCGCTCGATGACCAGCAGGGCGAACAGCGTCTCGGCTGGATCGCTACCGTCCTGACGACCACACCCGGACAGCACGACCGCGACCCGTTTGGCCATCCCACCGGTTTACCACGGCGAAGCCGGGAACGACCCGGCCGCGATCACCTCCCGGGCGCGCCGCGCCAGGTTCAAGTAATGCATGAGGTTGTGCGCGGTCGCCAGCCGGTAATACAGGAGCTCTTTGGCGTGGAACAGGTGCGCGAGGTACGCCCGCGAATAGCGCGCGCAGCAGGCGCACGTGCAGCCCGCCTCGATCGGGACGTCTTCATCGCGGTGGCGCGCGTTGCCGATGTTGAGCTTGCCCGCCTTCGTGAAGAGCTGGCCGTTGCGCGCGTTCCGGGTCGGCATCACGCAGTCGAACATGTCGATGCCGGCGCCGATCGCGCGCCAGATGTCCTCGGGCGTGCCAACCCCCATCAGGTAGCGCGGCCGCGCGGCCGGCATGTCGTCGGCGACGTCGGCGATGACCGCGTGCATGACCTCCGGCGCCTCGCCGACCCCCAGACCGCCCAGCGCGTACCCGTCGAACGGGAGGTCCTTGAGGACGGCCAGGTGCGCGCGCCGCAGATCGACGTGCACCCCGCCCTGCCCGATCCCGAACCGCAGCTGCCCGGCCGCGGGGGTGGTCGCCAGACACCGCCGCGCCCAGCGTGTCGTGCGCTCGATGGCGGCTTCGATGGTCGGGCGCGGCGCATCCGAGGGGGGGCACTCGTCGAAAGCCATCGCGATGTCGCTGCCCAGGAGGGCCTGGATCTCCATGGCCCGTTCGGGCGTCAGCCGCTGCGATGAGCCGTCCAGGTGCGAGCTGAACGTGACGCCGTCGTCGTCGACCTTCCGGCGATCACGCAGGCTGAAGACCTGGAACCCCCCCGAATCGGTGAGGATGGCGTGGGGCCAGCTCATGAACCGGTGCAACCCGCCCAGCGCCGCGATCCGCTCCGCGCCGGGGCGCAGCGCGAGGTGGTAGGTGTTGCCCAGCAGGATACGGGCGCCCAGCGCCTCGACGTCTTCGGAGGCCAGCGCTTTCACCGAGGCCTGTGTGCCGACCGGCATGAAGACCGGCGTCTCGAGGGGGCCGTGGGCCGTCTGCAGCACGCCGCCGCGCGCCCGCCCGGCCCGCGCCGTGATCTCGAACGTTCCTGGCGACGGCGTCACGCCGCGGCTCCCGTGATCAGCATGGCGTCACCGTAGCTGTAAAACCGGTAGCCGAGGCGGACAGCCTCGGCGTAGGCCTCGAGAATCGCGCCGCGGCCGGCGAACGCCGCGACCAGCATCAGCAGCGTCGAGCGCGGCAGGTGGAAGTTGGTGATCAGATCGGTCACGACCTGAAACTTCGCCCCCGGCATCAGGAAGAGGTCCGTCGAGGATTCCTCGGCCACGACCTCGCCGGCGTGGGCGCGGGCGCACGCCTCCAGCGTCCGGACGACGGTGGTGCCCACGGCGACGATGCGGCGGCCTTCGCGGCGGGCCCGGGCGATCGCCGCGGCGGTCTCGGGCGGGACGCGGTAGTGCTCGGCGTCCATGTGGTGCGCGGCCGGATCGTCCGTCTCGACGGGGCGGAAGGTCCCCGGGCCGACGTGCAGGGTAACGCGCGCGACCTCGTGGCCGGCCCGCTCGGCGGCGACCAGCAACTCGGGCGTGAAATGCAGCCCCGCGGTGGGCGCCGCCACCGCGCCGGGCTCCGCCGCGAACACCGTCTGATACCGGCTGCGATCATCGACGGGCGCCGCCAGCGGCGCGCGGCGACGGGCCGCCTCGATGTACGGCGGCAGCGGAATGTCGCCGATCTCGTCCAGTCTCTGCAGCAGCGATGGCCCTGCCCCGCGCAGCGTGACGCGCGCCAGCCCGGCCCCCTGTCGCTCGACGACGACGATCTCGATGCCGCCGGCGGTCAGCGTCTTGCCGACGATGTTTGGTCCGAGTGCCCGCGTCATCGCCTCCCACTCTTCCAGGAACTCGCCCGGCGCAGCAGCCGGCGTCCCGAGGCGGCGCACGAGCAACACCTCGAACGCGCCGCCGGTCTCCTTCGTGCCGCGAATGCGGGCCGGAAAGACGCGGGTGTCGTTGAGAATCAGCAGCGCGCGCGGTGGAAGATGGTCCAGCAGCTCGAAGAATCGGGCATGCTTGCGCTGGCCGGTTCCTCGATCCAGGACCAGCAAGCGGGCTTCGTCCCGCCGCGCCGTAGGGGCCGCCGCGACGCAGTCGGGCGGCAGATCGTAGTCAAAATCGGCGGTGTCCAAGCGTTTTTGTCTCTGCAATGCACTTTACAAAAGTTGGGGTTCTACGTAATACGATCGTCTTCACTTCCCCACATGACCATCCTCAAGGCGCATTTCCCGACCGGAGCGGCATTTCTGGACCGCTACCTGGAAGATTTCGCCACGGGGGGTCTGTTTTTTCCGACTCGCCGGGCACTCGCGATCGGTGAAAGCGTCGCCGTCGCGATTCGATTGGGCCGGCGGCGTAGCCCGACCCTGATCCGCGGCCGCGTGGCCTGGCGGCGGCCCGGCAAGCACAGCACGAAGACCAAGGCCGGCATCGGCATCGAGTTCCTGCCCACCGAGACCCAGGCGCGCGACTACCTGCTGTCCGTTGCGCGCGGCGACTCGGCCGAAATGGTGGCTCGCCGCCACCAGCGCCTGCCCGTGGAGCTCCCGGTCCTCTGGCAGGTTCAGGGCGTGCGCGAAGACAAGATCGGCGTGCTGCGCGACATCGGCCGCGGCGGCGCGTTCATCAAGACCGAGGAGCCCTTGCCGTCGGCCAGCGACATCGTGCTGATGGTGTCGCCTCCGGGCGCCGAGGTGGCGATGCCCCTGTCGGCGCGGATCGCGTGGAAGGGTCACCCAGGCGGCCTGCCGGGATTCGGCGTCGAGTGGAAGGCCCGCGACGCGGGCGGCACCCGCCGGATCAAAGAGCTGGTTCGCCG
>JBJMQQ010000175.1:0-45839 GCA_045802645.1 Polyangia bacterium | reverse complement strand
GCGCCGGTGGCTTGGCCGCCGCTGCCGTGCGTTCCATCTGCGGCGCGACCTCTGGACCACGCGTCCCCGTCAGCTTGCGCATCAGCGTGGCGTTCTGCCGGACAGCGCTCATCCGCTGGTCCACGGGTTCATCACAGAACCAGGTTCCGGAAGCCATTTCGGAAAGGTCGTCGTTTAGATCCACTGCCACCGCTTCGTGCAGGCAGGCGCTGGCGGCCAGCCAGGCCTGGACCAATTCGGCCAGCGGCTTGGTCGCTTTACTCGGGTGGTGGCAGCCGCTGAAGTCGGTCTGCGCGTCGATCCAGGCCGTCTCGTTCGAGACGCCGCCCGCGGTCCCTTCGAACTCGCCCATCGCGTGGAGCAATCGAGCGTCTCGCGGTGACGCCAACTTGGCGAGCCCGTCGTAGTCGACGCCCGAACGGCTGAACTCGGGTCCCGTCACGATGTAGAGGCCTGTGACCCTCAGGCGCTCCTGGTCGTCGCCCTTCACGCCGCGCTCGATCTTCGGCAGCAATGCCCTGGCGTTCACGATCAGCGCGCACAGCGCCTCGGGAGATTCGCGCGCGTGCGCCGCCAGCCGTTCGTGTGCGTCGATGGCCCGCGCGATTGGCTGCGGCAGCTTCACCCGCCGTGGCTGCGGCGCGCCCGTGGAAGAGGAGACCAGCCAGACCGCCACCGGCAGCAACAATCGAACCACGGTTAGCCAGCGTACGCCCGACCCGCGCCCGCGTCATGGGTGATCTCGTCGCGGCGGTGGTCACGTTCGGGTCAGCGAGAGGCGGGCCTGCAGGTTCGCGGGGGCGGTCGTCGTGCCGCGGTCAGGGAGCCAGAACGAGACTGCCATGCCGCCGCCTTCCCGGCGGGCCAGACGGAAGCGGCCGCGGTGGTTCTGGACGATCTCGCGGCACACGGCCAGTCCGATGCCGCTGCCGTTGGGTTTGGTGGTGAAGAACGGAACCGAAACCTTCTTGAAAGCTTCGTCCGTCATGCCGTTGCCACGATCGAGGACCGACACCCGGACGGCGCCCTCGGGCACGCGCTGTACGCGCACGGCGATCTCGGATTCGGGCCCGCCCGCCTCTACGGCGTTCTTGACCAGGTTGATCAACACCTGCTGGATCTGCGCCGGGTCCAAGAAGGCGGTCTCCTCGGGGAGCGGGTCGATGCGCACGCCCGGCCACAGCCCGCGCAACGGGTGGAAGAAGGCGGCCCAATCCACCGGCGTGCACGCCGGCGCGGCCAGTCGGGCCACCTTGGCGTACCCGCCCAGAAAAGTCTCGAGGTGCGCCGCGCGCTCGCGCACGGTGTCGAACACGTTCTCCAGCCGCCACAGCTCGTCGGGCCGCTTCAGGACCAGGCGCGCGGAGGTCATCAGCGACAAGATCGGTGTCATCGAGTTGGTCACCTCGTGCCCGATGATGCCGATCACCTTTTTCAACGTCGCTACCTCCTGACGGGCGACCTCCTGGGTCATCGGGCGCACGGTCACCAGGGTCTGGCCGTCGCCCAGGTTCCGCTTCGCGAGGTGAAACGTCTCGGGGCTGCCGTCGATCTCGACGGTGAACAGCTCGTCGCCACCGGACAGCAGCGCCTGGCGCAGCGGCTCCGAGGCCCGCTCGACCATGGTCAAGAAGTTCTGGCCCGCCACGTCCGCCGAATCAAAGAACAGATCGCGCGCCGTGGCGTTCGTGAACGTGATCGCGCCGGAGTCGGAAAACATCACCAGCGCCACCGGGGTGGTCTCGACCACGTCGCGCAGCAACGCGCTGGCACGCTGGCTCGCGGCGCTGGACTCCCGCGCCGCCGCGCGCAGAGCCGCCACCTCGCCGGAGGCGCGTCGCGCCCGTCGCCACGCCAGGGCGGCCGCCAGCAGCGAAACGGCGGCGACGACGTATGAGACCGTCAGCATCGAGGGCATCAGAAGCGGAGACCGACCACCGCTCCCCAGGACTCCGCAGAGACAATCGGGGCGACGCGCCAGCGCAGGCGGGACGACACGATCGCTGCATCCGGGGCCGCCGGCGTGTTCGCCGGTGGGGCCGAACGCGGCGCCACGAGGTCGCGCGGATCGGGCTCATCCAGCTGGTACAGGATGAGGCTGGCGCCCAGCAGCCCCGCGGCCGTGCCCAGCCCGATGGCGGCGGCGACGCGATAGCGGTTGCGCGCGGAGACGGCGCTCTGGTAGTCGGCGAGCTCGCCGCTGCTGACATTGCCGGCGTTGCGCCGGTCCAGAAACTCCTGCGCGCGGCTCTGGGCGCTCAGGGCCAGGCCGCCCAGCACCGCGCCCGCCACGAACGTGGTCGCTCCGCCGATCAGCAGCCCCAGTGAAACCTGACGCTGCCGGGTCGCCGACAGGTTCACGGTCAGGTCGGCGCTGGTCCCGCGGCCCAGCGTGAGCGCGCGGTCTTCGACGCGCCGGCCTTTCTGGGCCACGGTGACACGGTGCGGACCTGAAGCCAGCTGCAGGGTGACCCGGCCGCCGGTCCGACTGGCCAGCGTGCCGTCGACGTACACCTCTGCCTTGTCGGGCGCAGCCACCGTCAGTGTGCTCGGCTTCTCCGGCAAGGACAGCGACGCCGGAATCAGCTCGCCGGCGACGGCGGTCACCTGCCGCGACACGGAAGCGAAGCCGTCCGCGCTGGCCTGCACGCTGTGCGCGCCGGGGTCCACCTCGCGAATCAACGGCGACGGCGCGGGTGGCCCACCGTCCAGGGACAGGGCGACCCCGGGAACGTCAGCGGTGATCATCAAACGCGTCGGGCGCTGCGCCACGGGCGCACCCTGCACAGCCTCGGTCCCGCCGGCTGCGGCGCCATGGCCGGGCGGATTCGTCCCCCGCACGGCGAGCGCCAGCGGCTCCAGCTCTGAGAGCGCGTCCAGCGCGTCGGCGCGCCGCCCGCCGGCCGGCACCTGATCGACGTAACGGCGATAAAGCTCGATCGCCCGTAGCAAGTGCTCTGGGTCGTGCGCCACGAAGTACTGCCGCCGCTCGGCCTGCGCCAGCGAGAAGGCGATCGCCGGCAGCGGCGTCCGCGCGTAGGCCGACTCCAGCGCCTGGATGGCGGCCAGATAGTCGCCCGCCGCATAGGCGGTGGCCCCCGCCTGGAACGACAGCTTGGCGCGCTCGAGATCCTCGCGCGACTGAGCCCACGCCGTGCCCGAGCCCGCGAGCACCGCCAGCACGACCCACGCAGCCCGCGACATCCGTTCGTGGCCCAAGCCCTGCCTCATGGGACGTGCAGCTCCGCGCGCAAGACGCGCAAGGTGCCCGACGACGCGACGGCCAGGTCGCTCACGCCGTCGCCGTTCATGTCTCCGGCCACGATCCCGGACCCGCTCTCCAGCGACAGCAGCTTCTGGGGCGGCCCCAGCTTGCGGGGATCGGCGGTTGGCTCGCGCACCACGACCGCGTTCGCGGTGACGTACGCGATCGCGGGCGGTCGCGACGCCGCCGGAGGCAGCACCGTGAACTGCTCGGGCGACTCCAGCGGGTCGTTGACGGTCGTCGTCGCCTGCGCGGCGAAGTGCCCGTGCCCGTCATTCCAGAGCAGCAACAGCTTTCGTCCCGGCGTGCCGGCCGCGCCCGTGAGAAGCGCCAGATCCAGGGCCCCGTCCCGGTCGGCGTCGACCGTCGCGATCTGGGCGCCAGGGCACGGCTGGTCGATGAAGATCGGCGCGTGCACGTCGGCGGTCGGCCCGTCCGCCGTCGCGCTCACGCCGACCGCGACGACGCCGCAGCCGGCGCCTCCGTCCGCCGGCAAAGCCCACACGGCTTCGTCGCGTCCATCCCGGTCCAGGTCGCCGCTGGTTGCCGCGGTGTTCACCTTGACGAAGAAGCCGTCGATCACCGCCGGCTGCAGGCGTGTGTCCAGCGCGCCGCCCACCGGGAACGCCTGGTTCTGAGCGCCACCGAACGCCGGCAAGATCCAGAATGCGAAGTCGTGCTGGTTGGGGGCGCCCCTGCTGGTCAGCGCCAGCACGTCGGTTTTACCCGAGCCCAGGAAGTTTCCGGTCGCCACGCCCAGCGCGGCGGCCAGGCCGACGGTCCCATCGGCCGATACGTTGACCAGCTGATACGGCGCAAACGGAAGCCGGTCGCCGCTGCCGGTCAGGATCGCGAGCACGCCGTCGGTGGTGCCGTTTTCGGCGACGGTGGACGCGACCAGCAGGTTGCCCAGGCCGAACTCGGGGAGGCAGTTAAGGTCCTCGATCTGTCGGATGCGGGCCACGGGGATCGCCGCAGCGGGCGGACCGGCGGGCGCGCCGAACGCGGCCATCACGACGTCGCGCCGATCGTCCGCGGCCATCCGCTCGACGAACGCCAGATCGTTGATCAGATCGCCGTCGAGATCGCCGACCGCCAGGTCGGACACCGCCCGGTTGGTCGGGATGTTGAAGGCATGCAGGTGCTCGTTGCCGGTGCCGTTGAAGAATTCCATTCCCAGGCGCAGCGCCGAAGCCGCCACCACGTCCGGGTTCCCGTCGCCGTTCAGATCGGCGATGCGCGCCACGGTCCAGGGCAGACCGTCGTTGAAGTCGTCGGGAACGTAGCGGGGTGGTCCGCCCGGCGCGTCGGGGACGGACAGCAGAAGGTAATTCGGAAAGACGAAGTCGATCAGGCCGTCCCCGCTGAAGTCGCCAGCCGCCAGCGGCATCGCGATGTCGGGCGAAACCTCGTCCGGGTTCGACAGCGTCAAAAGGTAGCGCTCGGCCGTGCGCACGCCGTGCCCGTCGCCGTAAGCGACGTACGCGCCGCCGGCGGCCCCGATGAGAACGTCCAGGTGCCCGTCGCCGTTCACGTCCAGGATCTGCGGCGCAGCGTCGATCGGCGCCGGGGGATCCAGCGCCACGGCGGTTTCGATGAACTGGTCGCGCCAGGTGATGGGGGCGTTGGGGGCGCTGCGCACACAGGAGTCGACGACGCTGAACGAGGTGGCGCCGCGCGCAGCGAGGACCACCTCCCAGCACGGCGAGGCCAGCGGATCTTCGATCAGATCGCCACCCACCGCGGTCGCGAGCAGGTCATCCATGGGCGCCGGCAAGCTTCCCCGGAACTGGAGAATGCCGGTGTTGTCGGGGAGATACAGGCCCCACACGCCCGAGATGGCGGTCGCGGAAACCACGGCCGAGAGGTCGCCGATCGGACTGCCGTTCACCACCAGGAATCGCACGCTGGCACCGGGGAAGTGGTAGGAGCTGAACGTCTCCGGCACCAGACTGCGATCGGCGTGGCCCAGCAGCAATCCGACGCTGAACGTCGTGAACGCCAGGTCGGCGCGGCCGTCGCCCGACAGCTCGACGACGGAAGGGGAGGCCAGCAGCTTGGGGAAGTCGCGGCTCTCCGCCAGAGCCCCGTTCGCATCGAAGTAGTGGAAAGACAGCCGGGTCCCTCCGCGCACGTCGAGTGGCTCCGCGGTGACGACGTCGGTGCGCCCGTCGCCGTCGAAGTCCCCCGCCAGCAGCGAGAAGGCGCGGCCGACGTTGACCTCGGGCAGCGCCGTGTAGCTCCCGGTCGGTTCGCGGCAGATGCCGGCGGAATCGCACCCCCAGCCGGCGGGGCAGGTTGGCTGGAATCCGTCGGCGGCGGCGCGGCAGGAGAAGTGGCATTCGCCCGGCGAGCCCTTCGACAGACACAGGCTGTGGGCGTCGGGCGCGAAACTGTCGCAGTCCTCGGGTGGCTCGATGACGCCGTTTCCGCAGGCACCGGTCGCGACGGCCGGCAGCCCGGCGCAACCGGACACGGCGGCCAGCCCGGCGAGCCACCGGAGGTGGCGCCAGCCCCGGGCGATCAAAACGGGCTCTCGAGGTCGCGCGGGATCGACGGTGCCTTCTTAGCCCCCGACCCATGCTTCTTCATGGTCACGGCCAGCACCGCGGAGCGGTCGGGCACCACGGACAGCGCCAGCGTGTCGTATCCCGGAGCGGTCAGCGTGAGCGCCCGGGGCTGCGTGCCGAACGGCAAGCGAACGGGCTCCGACGCGAGACCTGCGGCGCTTCCGTCCAGGAACACGCGCGCGCCGCGCGGCGCTCCCTCCAGCGTGAGGGCGATGGGGTCGTTGCCTTGCGGCCTCGCGGGCTGCGGCTGCGCCGGCACGGGCGCCGGTGCGGCGGTGGGGACCAAGGGGGCTGCCGCGGTGGAGGCTCGGGTGTCATGTCGACTCTTCGCCACCAGAACGCCGGCGCCGCCGGCCACGGCCAGCAACGCGGCCAGCGCGACGCCGCGACCGCGGGTGCTGCGGCGAGCGCCGGCCGGGGGACCGACGGTCGTGGGCGTCGGGCTGGGCACCGTCTCGGCGCTGGCCAGCTCGTCGTTGCGCTCGCCGGCGACCGCGCGCGACGGCGGCGACAACCGCGGCATCCCGGACGGGACCGCCTGCCCGGCGCGCTCCGCCGCCTGAATCAGGGCCGCCAGCGCCTCGCCGGCCGTGGCGGGCCGCGCGCGAGGCGCCTTCTCCAACATCGCCAGCACCGGCGCGTTCAGCTCGGCGGGAACGTCGGCGACCTCGGACGGAGGCGGCGCCGCCTGCATCACGTGCGCCATCAACACCACGATGGTGGAATCGCCGGTCACCGGCAGCTTCCCGGTGAGGAGCTCGTAGCAAACCACGCCCAGCGCATACACGTCCGAGCGTCCGTCCACCGACTCGCCGCGCGCCTGCTCGGGCGACATGTAGAGCGGCGTTCCGATGGGCGTCCCGCTCAGCGTGCGCACCGGCGAATCGCCGAGCAGCTTGGCCATCCCGAAGTCGAGCAGCTTCGGGACCGCCTCGCCGGTCGGCTCCCAGGCCAGGAAGATATTCTGGGGTTTGATGTCACGGTGGACGATGCCGGCCGCGT
This sequence comes from Polyangia bacterium, assembly GCA_045802645.1. Lineage (GTDB taxonomy): Bacteria > Myxococcota_A > Polyangia > Fen-1088 > Fen-1088 > JADGRB01. The sequence goes on along the minus strand of JBJMQQ010000175.1, from coordinate 39,002 downwards.
GGGCGGCGTCCAGCGCGTCGGCGATCGGCCGCAGGATCTGCAGCGCCGTCGCCACCGGGAAGCGGCCTTCGCGCCGCAAACGACGATCCAGCGGCTCGCCGTCCAGCAGATCCATCACGAAGAAGTGGCGGCCGTCGCGAAGCTGCCCGAACGAGAAGACGTCGACGATGTACCGGTTGCGAATCTGGTTGACGGCCTGCGCCTCGGCGATGAAACGCTGGACGGCGTCCGAGTCCTTGTCGGCGATCTGGTGCAGCACCTTGACGGCGGCGCGCCGCTTCAGGACCGGGTGCTCGGCCTCGTAAACCGCGCCGAACGCCCCCTCGCCCAGCTTCCGGCGGAGGCAATACTCCCCCGCCATCTGGCCCAGGACGGTCGGCGGCGCGCCTTTCCCATCTGCGACCTTTGACGCGGAATCCACCATTTCCGCTTCCCTCGCGATGGCCGCGACACTATCACGAGCCGTTTCACCAGCGGGCGGCCACCGTCAGCGTGCCGTAAAACGGCAGCAGCGGGACCTCGCCGCTGGCGTCGCGAAGCACGCCCGCCCGCAACACGACGTCATAACGGGAGAACGACGCGCCGACTTGCCCGCCGGTTCGGATATTTCCGCCGTAGTCGCCGTACCAGCCGTCGCGGGCGCCGTCGTACACCGTGTCTCGGTAAAGCTGGCTGTTGTTGACGTGCGTGATCCCGTTCCAGTCGAAGCCGAGCTCTGCGGCCGCGAACCAGTGGTGCGCGTAGTAGCCGCCCGTCGCGCTGGCGTCAGCGCCAAGGCCGGTCATCGTGGCGGCGTCGTTGACCGTGTGCCGGATCGTGGGCGACAGCGCGGCCGCCAGCCGCCAGTGATAGGTGAGGGCCACCGGAAGAACAGCGCCCACGCGGAAACGGTAGTCGGAGCGGTCAATGCTGGCCCACGGGAACGTCAGATCGCTGGTCAGCAGCAGGCGGCGGCTGCCCACCGTGACCGCGTGGTCGTACCCGACCCCGGCCACGAACCCGTACTCCGCCCCCGTGCGGAGGTGGACGTAGTTCGGGGCGTCGTCGTCGTCGAGCGTGGTCAGGTTCACCTCGGCCGCCCGGGCGGCGATCGACGTCGCCAGCGTGAACGCGAATGTCAGCAAACTCAATCGGCGGGATGCGCGATTCACAGTGCACCTGGCGCGGGGGCGGTGAAGCCGATCTGGCTGAAGTAGGCGCGGGCGTGCGCCAGGTACTCGTCGGGCCGCTCCCAGACCATCTCGTGCCCCGTCTCGGCCATCGTGACGACCTGTGCGTCCGGGTAATCGGCGGCCAGCTCCTGCTGGCTGCCCAGCGTGGCGGCTTCGTTTCGGTCGCCGCGCAGGAACAGCACCTTGTGCTTGAACGCGCTCAGATGCGCCGTGAAGTCGAACCCCGCGCCCTCCAGCGCCAGCGTCGGAAGCGCGCTGCTGACCACCGCGCCGGAGCGCCACAAGGGCGCCGGGTGATGCGGATCGCGGTGTTCACAGGGTGCGCCGCGGATGACCAGCAGGGACTGCAGATAGTCGGCCCGCGCGTGGTCATCCGGCGACAGGAACTGCCCCGCCCAGGCGGCGTCGTTGATCTGCTCGCCCGTCAAATCGAGGCTGCCGAACTCGCGATCGATGAAGGCCTGGAGCTGCTTGGTGTTGAAGCCGCCGGGCTCGCTCAGGATCGCGCCGCGCAGGCGGCCGCCGTAGTCGCCGTGGTCGTTGATGAACCCGGTCGCGTACATGCCGCCCCATGAGTGCCCGATGAACACGAAGGGCTGCTCGGGCGCGATGGTGGTCTCCACGAATTGGCGGAGATCGTCCAGGTAGCCGGGGATCGTGTAGAAGCCGGCGTCGAAGCGCTGGGACAGCCCGGCGCCGCGCTGGTCCCAGAAGACCACCCGGTAGCCGTCGTCGGCCAGCGCTTTGAGCGCCAGCAACCCGCGGTAGTCGGCGCCGGGACCGCCGTGCAACACCATGACGGTGGGCGCGTGCGGGTTGCCGAAGGACTCCGTGTGAAACAGCGCGCCGTTCACCTCGAGGTGCGGCAACGAGGGATCCTCGACGACGGTCTTCGGAACCAGGTTACCGGAGTCGTCGGGGTCCATGCAGCCGGCGGTGGCGAGTAGCGCGAAACAGAGAGCGGGCGTGATGCGGTTCATGAGGTCGTCCTTTCGTGGTCGGCGTGGTCGGATGGTCAGAAGCTGCCGAGGACCACGCCGCTGCGCAGAACCAGGCGGCTGAGATCGGACGTCGAAGGACCGGTCCCCTCGTCGGTGAGCGCCAGCCGATAGCTGACGCCGGCGGTCACGCGGACATGGCGGGCGACGTTGATCTCGAGGTTCGCGGCGGGCTCGATGGCCAGGAACGTCTTGCCCGAGCAGCCGCTGTGCGCGTCATTGATCACGTCGCACCAGCGGCCAGCGCCGAACGTCGTTTCAAACGTCGCGTGCACCAGCTGGTCAGATCGGAGGACGTACTGAACCAGCGCGCCGCTGTAGCTCCCCAGGTTGCGGACGCCGTCGTTGGAGAAGGACGTGCGGTCGTTGCCGAACATGTTGGCGACCACGCCGATCGCGAAGCGGCGATCCAGGTAGACGCCGCCCCGAAGTCCCGCCGTGTAGGCGCCGGAGCCGGCCGTTACGCCGTAGCTCGGGCCGACGAACCAGCCGGTGATGGGCGTCGTTCGTTGCGCCTGAATGTTGGTCAAAGTCTCGGGCTCGGGCGGCAGCGATCGCGTGGCCTCCTGGGCCAGCGCCGTCGTGGCGAGCAACGCAGAGAGAAACGAAGCACTGATGATGGGCGTGCGCATGATGGTGTCCTTTGTCCGGTGGTCGGTTCGCACCGAGGACACTGAGCACCCAACGTGCCAACCACCCGCGCCGCGAAACCCCGCGCGCGCCGCGGTCTTCGCTGCGCGCGCCCCAGTTGCCGGACACCCGCACGCGGACATCCGTTCGCGAGGCGGCGGACACCTGTCCGCGCGAAGCCGGATCAGCCCTGAGTCTTCGGGCGGCGTTCCAGCACGATACCGAGCCGCTCCATGCGCCGGTAAAGCGCCTGTCGCGAGAGGCCCATCTCGGTGGCCGCCTTCGACACGACGCCGCCGGCCTTCACCAGCGCGTCCTCGATGCTGTTCCGCTCGGGATCGTTGGCGGGGGCCGGCACGACGCTGGGCGGCGGATCATCCGGCCGCTCGGGCAGCGAGGTTGGCCGCTGCGCGACGTCGGATCGCGGCCGGCCGGCAATTCCGAGGCCGAGATGCTGCGCCCGGATCACGCCGTCGGCGGCCGTGAGCTTCGCGCGGTGGATGCGGTTCTGCAGCTCGCGAACGTTGCCCGGCCATTCGTACTGCTGTAGCGCCGCGCGCGCCTCGTCGGAGAAGCGTGCCGCCGGTGCGCCCTCGGCGCCCGGCAAGGTCGCCAGGAAGTGCTCGGCCAGCAGCAGCACGTCCTCGGGGCGCTCGCTCAGCGGCGGGAGCACCAGCTCGATCACGTTCAAGCGGAAGTAGAGATCCTCGCGGAACCTTCCGGCGGCGATGGCGCGCGGCAGGTCGGCGTTGGTGGCGCTGATGATCCGGACGTTCACCTGGCGCGTGCCGCTGGAACCCAGCCTCTCGAATTCGCCGGTCTGCAGGACCCGCAGCAGCTTGGCCTGGCCGGCCGGCGAGAGGTTGCCGATCTCGTCCAGGAAAAGCGTCCCGCCGTTCGCCGCCTCGAATCGACCAACGCGCGCTTTGTTGGCGCCGGTGAACGCGCCGGCTTCGGCGCCGAACAGCTCGGCTTCCAGAAGCTCGTCGGGCAGCGCGCCCGCGTTCAGCGTGACGAAGGGCTTGTCCTTGCGACGCGAGTTCGCCCGGACGATCTCGGCCAGCTTCTCCTTGCCCGAACCATTCGGCCCGGTGATCAGCACCGGCGCGTCCGAGCCCGCCACCGTGCAGGCGAGGCTGACCACGTTCTGCATCGGCTCGCTGACGTAGATGAGGCCGCGCAGGTCATAGCGCGCCGCCAGCGTCCGGCGGTGGCGCGAGCGCTGCGCCTGCAGGCGCGTGTTCTCCTGCTGCAGCACCCGCATCTGCAGCAGGTTCCCGACGACGCGCACCAGCTTGTCGTCGTCCCATGGCTTCGCCATGTAGTCCGCGGCGCCCTCCTTGACCAGTGACACGGCGACTTCCAGCGACGTCCAGGCGGTGAGCAGCACGACCGGCAGATCCGGATCCAGGTGCTTGATGGCCCGGAACAGCGCCACCCCTTCATCGCCCGACGTCCGCTCCTGGGTGAAGTTCATGTCCTGCACCACCACGCCCACGTCGTCGGTGGCGATCAGATCCAGGGCCTCGTCGGGCCGGTTCACGACCAGCACCGGTAGCCCGTGCAGCTCGAACAAGAGCTGCAGGGCTCCCGAGACGGCTGGTTGATCGTCGGCGATCAGAACTTTCACGGCGCCGGGCGCAGGGTACCCCAGGGTCCATGTCATCGCACCTCGAAGCGGCACGTGTAGGTGACGAAAGTCGCCACCGCGTGCCCCTGCCGGTCCAGCGGTGCGCTCCAGACCGACTCGCGCAGCGTCGCCCGGCAGGCCTCGCCGAATCCTGGCGCGCTTTGCGACACCACCACCAGGTCGCGCACCTGGCCGTCGGGCGTGATGCGCGCCTTCAGCACCGCCTGCCCGGGCGTCCCCTGACGTCGCGCCGGTTCCGGGTAATGACGCTCCAGCGCCGCGTTCAGATCGGGTGGTGCCGGCGCGCGGGACAGCGAGCCGAGCGGCACGACCGGCGCCGCGGCGGGACCGGAACCACCGCCCAGCGCACCGTCGCGCGCGCGGCCGCTGACCACGCTCCCCGGCTTGCCGATCGGCCCCTGCATGGCATGTCCGTTGCCGGTCGCCGACGCCCAGCCGGGTCCCGGCCCCTGGTTGGTCAGCGTGGTTCCCGAGAAGTCGGCCGGCGTCTCGGCCTCGGGCGGCGGCGCGGCCACCTTCGTGGGTGACGGCGGCGGCGCATGCAGGGCGATCCGCCGCGGCGCCGCCAGTTTCGATGCCGTCGGTTTCGGGGGCGCGGCGGGCGCCGGAGGCGGCGGCGGTGTCGCGATCGACACGGTGACTTCGGCCGGCGGCCGGCGCGCGCGCGCCGGCAGGTTGCGATGGCCGGGGCCGAGCTGGAAGAAGACGCCGGCATGCGCGCCCAGGCTCACCAGCAGCAGCAGGGCCAACCAGCCCTTGCCCGGTCCGTCGTCGTCGTCGTCCGGGACAGAGATCGGCGTCGGAACGAGCGTCGGAAGAAGGGGCATCGTGATCACCGGCTGCAGGTTGTCGTTGGCGGCGCGCAGGGCCTGGCTCGGCCGGGTGATGACGTTCAGCCGGTTCATGACGTCACCTCCTGGCCGGGCGCTCGGCGCCGGCCAGATCCTCGGGGTCCACGTTGATGGCGAACTTGGTCACGTCCTCCCGCCGCAGCAGGTCCATCACGTGGACGACGTGGTTGTGAGCGGTGCGGCCGTCCGCCGCGATGACTGCGCGCGCCTCGGGATCGGCGGCCCGCACCGCCCGCACGCGCTGCCGCAAGGCCGCGTCGTCGACCGGCACGGCGTCCAGGAACGTCCGTCCGTCCTTGTCGATCGAGACGGACAGGGTGACGGGCGTGCTCTCGGCGGTGGCACCTTTCGGAAGCTCCAGCGGGATGGACTTCGAGGCCACGTAGCTGGCGGTGATCATCAGGACGACCAGCAAGACCAGGGTGATGTCGACCAGGGGCGTGACGTTGATGCCGGTGATGGGCTCGTCGGTGTCGGAAGCGGTGGCGGCCATGATTTCGTCTCCTCGCGTGCGGTGTGGTGGAAGGTTCGTCGTCTCAGGCGGTCGGCGCCGTGCCCGGCGCGCGTTCGGACTTCAGGTAGGCCATCACCTCGCGCCCCAGCGTCTCGGCCCGGGCCAGGCGTGTCTTGATCACCCGCTGGAACCCGTTGAAGGCGGCGATGCAGGGAATCGCCACCATGATGCCGATGGCGGTGGCGACCAGCGCCTCACCGACCTCCGCCATCAGGCCGGACGTGACCTTCCCGGCCGCGGCGTTCAACTCGGCGAAGGCCCGGATGATGCCGATGACCGTGCCCAGCAGACCAATGAAGGGCGCGTTGTTGCCCAGCGTCCCCAGAAACGTCAGCCGGCGCTCCATGCGCAGCTTGGCGGCCTGAGTCGCGCCGGCAATGCGCTCTTCGGCCGAGGCGGCCCCGTCCTCCGGCGCGCTCAGTCCGGCGGCTGCCACGCGGGCCTCGATGGACCGCGAACCGGCGAGGCGCTCCCGGGCGGCACGCACGTCACCGACCCGCAGCAGCGCCAGCAGATCCAGCTTGAGGCGCCTGAAGTTTTCGCTGGTGCGAATCAGGTAGACCGCGCGGTCGAGCGCGACGGCCACGCCGCCCACCGACAGCCCGACCAGCACCCACATCACCCAGGTGGCTCCCAGCATCGCGAATCCCGTCAACTTGGCTTGAATGTCCATGGCGTTGGTCCTTTGTGTTCGTGTCCGGTTGTTGGTTGGTTGCAGCGGGGGTATCAGCAGGGACCGTGCCAGCCGAAACTCGGCGAAACGCACGGGTTTCGAAGGCTGGCGAGCGCGCGGACAGACACCTGTCCGGCGCGCCGGCGGACAGGTGTCCGGCGCGCCGAGCGCGCCGCCTAGGGCTGGCTTCGCAGGCACAGCGAGCGGGTGGTGAGATCCAGCCCGCCGCGCAGGTCGCGCACGACGAAGGTCAGCGTGACGACCTCGCCCGCCGCTGGAACGTCACGGCGCACCGGCGGAATCCAATTCATGGTGACGTCGGCGTCGGGTCGGGTGTCGGACGTCGGGATAGCGCCGTACGACACCTCGAACTTTCCGTCGGTGGCGAAGTTCGAGAACTGCAGCTCCTCGACCACCGGCGCGCTGGCCCCGGCCGGCGTGTAGGTTTCGCGATCGTCGCCGTCGGAGATCAGGCGAACGGGGTGCTTCACGTCGCCGGACAGCGGGGCGACCACCACCGGAAGACCGCTGGCGTCGTCGCACGGATCGCCCGCGGCGAGCGTGTTGCCCGCGGGTTCCCACGCCGCGCCGTCCAGCTCGAGGCGATCGTTGGTCAGGATCGGCTGCCGGTTCGGCGTGCCGCCGTCCAGTCGGACCGGCACCACGAAGCGCGCGTCGGTGCCGCTGGCCTCCGTCCCGCTGCACGTCGCCCTGGTGCCCGACGCGTCGAAGCCAAGCGCGCCGTTCGCGCAGACCTCGCCGAACATCACCGGCGACACTCCGTCGGTCAGCGCGCCGGCCACCGGCGCCTGGAACCCCACCCGGATCGGCGTGCCCGATCCGGTGCCCGCCAGCGCGGTCTCGTCGACGCAGGCGCCCTGGCCGGCGCGGCAGACCGCGAACGCCCAGTCGAGCGTCGCGGGGGGCCGAGGCCCGGCCACGATCCACTCGACGACGGCCGACTCTCCCGGCAAGACCTCGGCGCGTCCCGGATCGGCCGCGACGCTGACGCGGGCGCCGATGAGGCGTGTCCGTTCCAGGTGCGAGGCGACCGGCAAGTCGTTCGAGCATCCGACCGCGACCGTCGTGACGGCGGCGGCCACCAGCAATCCCAATGTCCCGTGATGTGCGCGCATGGTGTCTCCTAGAGCTCCCCGCGCAGGCCCAGCGTCGGCAGGATCGGAAGACCCTGCACTGGCTGGCTCTGCCGGTAGTCGTAGCTGTATTGCAGCCCTTCCTGGCTGCGGTGGTTGTAGGCGTTCTGGACGTCCAGGTACGCCGCGAGTGCCCAGTGCTGGAACTTCCACGACCGTTCCACGCGGACGCTGAGCTGGTGGAACGTGGCGTCCCGCGCGCTGTTCACCGCCCCGAACACCGGGGTGTAAAAGTCGCGGTTCGCGTCGTACACGCTTCCGGTGGTCGGCGTGTGCGGGCTGCCGGTCACCAGGCGGAACGTCGCGCCCAGGTCCCAGTGGCCACCCAGCCGGTACCCGCCCGTGGCGGTCAGGATGTGCGTCTGGTCGTAGTCGAAGAGGCGCCAGCCGGACCCGTCGTCGTTGCGCTGGCTGCGTGACAGCGTGTACGACACGAACCCGAACGCGCGCGCCGTCGGATTCAGCTTGGCCAGCACCTCGAGCCCGTAGATGCGCCCGCGGCCGCCGTTGACCAGCAACGGGTCACCGTTGGGACCGGCGCCGTTCACCTCCAGGTGCGAGAGCCGCTTGTAGAAACCCTCGACGCTGAGGCTGGCGCGGGTGCCGAACGCCTGCTCGATGCCGAGGCCGTAGTGTTGCGCCCATTCCAGCCCCAGCCCGGGGTTGCCGACCAGTGCCACCGACTCGCCGTACTGCGGCGGTTGCGAGAACAGGCCGGCGCCCCCCTTCAGCGTCGTCTGCGGGCCCAGCTTGAGGCGGGCCGTCAGTCGCGGGTTCACCGACCCCTTCCCGATCTCGCTGAAGTAGTCGGCGCGCACGCCCGGGACCAGCGTCAGCCGCTCGCCCGCCTGCACCACCGCCTCGAGGTAGGCGGCCGGTCGCGCGGACCGAAAGGCGCCCTTGAACGACGCCGTCGGCAGGCTGCTGAGCGGCCCGCTGTTCGCCGGGTTCCCCTCGGCCGCCTGGGCGATCGGTCCGACGTAGGTGACGTCCAGTTGCAGGGCATAGGCGTCGATTCCCGCGATCAACTTCGCGTGCGGGCCGAGCTGCGCGCGCCACTCGGCCCGCAAGAACTCCTCGTAGCCGTCCAGCCCGAAGCCCAGCGAAGAACCGGCGTTGACGTGGTTGGCCAGGGTTCCCGCGCCAACGTTCACCTCTTGCTCGACGGCGCCGCCCAGCGGCCGCAGCCAGGTCGCCTGCAGGCGGCGAAAGGCGGTGCTCTGGCCGAAGCTCCCGCGCAGCGTCGGGTCGCCGTCCGCCGGCTGCTTCAGGTTGAGGACGAACTCGTCGCCCGAGCCGAAGAGCATGAACCGCAGCTTCCCGCCGCTCTCGGGCCGATACGTGTAGTACGCCTGGTAGTCGTCGTAGACGGGCGCCGCGGTGACGCCGACCGCCTCCGCCGGGATCACGTTCTTGAACCAGAGGTCGATGTAGCTGCGCTTGGCGGCGAACGCGAACCCGCCACGCTGACCCACCGGCCCCTCGGCGAGCACTGAGGCGTCGATCAGGTTCACGTCGGCGACAGCGTGGTATCCGTCGGTCCTGGGATCGCGGACGCCGACGTCGATGACGCCGCCGATCTTCCGCCCGAACCGGGCCGAGAAGTTGCCCGGATAAAGGTCGATGTGGTCCAACAGGCGCGGATTGGTGAAGCTGGTCAGGCCACCGAAGTGGTAGATGCGATCGACCGGCGCACCCTCGAAGAAAGCCTGCGAGTCGTCGGGCGCGGAGCCGCGGATGATGAGCAATCCGGCCAGCCCCGGCGGGCGCGCGACGCCGGGCAGCAGCTCGACGGCGCGAAGAGCGTCTCCGCGCGTGCCGGCCGCCCGCAACAGCTCGTCTTCGCTGAGCGTCCGCTTGGTCACCTCGCGGGGCGGAGCCACGATGCTGGCGGTGGCGCCGAAGTCGAGTTGGCGCGGCTTCTTCGCGCCGGCAACGTCCAGTCGGTAGACCAGCGTGGTGGCCTCGCCGGCGGCGACAGTCTCGGTCGCCGCCGCCACGACGAATCCGTCCGCCTCGACGCGAACCCGGTAGGCGCCCGGGGCGAGGTCGGCAAACGCGAACGCGCCGTCTTCTGACGACAGCACCGATAGCGGCGCGCCCTGTCCGTCATCACCGTCGGGCAGCAGCGTGACGATGGCCGCCGCGACGGCCAGCCCGTCGGCGCGACGCAGAATGCGTCCCTCCAGGCGGCCGGCGATCGCCGCCGGGCGGCCCTGCTGACCGTCAGTCCCGGACAGCGGCCCGGCAGCCGCGACCGGAGCCGCTTCGAACGTGTACCGATATCGGATCCGCGCGGCGACCGGTCGGTCTCCACGCCGGGCGGGCTGGAACTGGAACTGCCGCACGGCCTGCAGCGCCGCCGCGTCCAGCGCCGCGCCCGCCGGACCGACCACCTTGGCGTCGGTCAGGCTGCCGCGTGCGTCGATCGTCAACTCGAGATCGACCGCCGCGCCCTCCACGGGCGTGACGTCGGGGCGGCTGGCGGCGACGAACTTGGTCACCTGAGGTGGCGTGAGAGCGACGGCGGCAGGCGCAGGGCTTTCGGCGGATGCGCGCGGCGTCGCGAAGCTCGCCGCGAACAGCGCCAGCGCGCCAGCGACGAAACGGAAGGATCGGGTTGGCGTCATGTTGGGTCTCCGGGACCCCGCTTGAGCCAGATGCGTGCCACCGTGAAACCCGCGCATTCGGCGGAGTTACGCGTCCGGCGCGCGCTGACCGCGACAGGTGTCCGCCCGGACACCAGGACACCTGTCCGGCCGCGAAGGCCGGACGCGCGATCGCGCCTTTCACGTCACCGAACCGGGCGTCCGTCCGCCGGCACGACCCGACCGGACGCGCCGCGGCGGCTCAGGGGACGCCGGCGCCGCGCCAGAGCTCGACGAGCGCTCCGGTGTCAGCCGCCATCCGCTGCCGAATCGCGCTCAACACCGCACGCCGTCATCGGCCGAACCGCATCGGGGGCCAGCTCGAAGTGGAGACCCTACACGGTGGGCACCGTCGACACGCGCGCCATGGGGTGAGCCGCGCAAGAGAGGCTGAAAAGGGTTGAGCATTTGTTGACCTGGTTTGAATCCGATCTCGCACTACGAAACGCGTGGCGATACTCGGCGACGGAGGGCTCATGGGCGCGCGACAACACATCATCGCAACAATGATCATCGTGCTGACGTCGTCGGCGGCGTGTCAGTCGCCGCTCAAGACGCAGCAAGACGGTGTGGATGGCAGTTCGAGCGGCGGAACGGTCCCTGTCGACATCCTCGCCTATCGGCCCGACGGCTCTCTGGTGCTGTTCACCGAGCCGGCCATCCACGTCTTCGACGGCACGCTCGAACATGAGCTGAGCACCATCCCCCTCTCGTTTCCGATCACGCCGAGCTATGCCATGCCGCTCAGGATGCGGTTCAGCCTGTCCAGCGACGGCGCGACGGCCGCCGTCTCGTACTCGGCCTTCCACGACGCGGGGCCCTCGACGATCGAGATCTTCGGAATTCCCGGCGGAGAGCTGCTGAACAGGTTCGATCTTCCGGATGCGGATTTCATCGACACCCCTGCGTTGTCACCCGACGGCAAGCTGCTGTATGCGGTTGTCAACGCGCCGACGATGTTCGACGCCGCGACCGGTGCGATAGTCTGGACGGACACCACAAAGGCGCTGCGGCTACTCCCGCTCTGGTCCCCCGACGGGGCGACGCTCTTCACCGTCGAGACACAACAGCCCCGCAAGCTGGATGCGTTGGATGCTCGAACTGGCAAGCTGAAGTGGCAGACAGCTTTGGACACCGGGCCGGACATGAACAGCGACACGGTCCTTGGGCTGGCGGTCACCGGGCATGGCGCCGCGCTTGCCGGGGCCGCCGAGCCCCCGGCGGTCACGCCGTGCAACGACGCGGGCGACTGTTCGTTCTTTCCGTACTGGTCGACCGCGGATGGCACGCCCCAGGCGCGGCTTCCGTACGTGGCTGACACCGGGATCTACGAATCCACGGTGGATGGCCTGGGTGCCTTCGCGTGCGACGCCACGGACACCTGCGTGACCGGGCTCCGCGACTTCAGCCGCCCAAATCAGCCACTGTACCTGCGCGTCTACAAGTCCGACGGGACGGTGCTGGCCAACTTGCCGGCCGACGGGGCGACGCCCAGCGTTGCCTTCTCGCCCGACGGCCAGTTCATCGCCACGGCGGCCGAATTCGAAACCCACGGGGGCGCCAAGGTGTTCAGCGTCGCGACCGGCAAAGTCGTCGGCCAGGTCTCGTTCCCGATCCAGACCTTCTGACGACGTGAGCACCGGTGCGAGCGGATTCAAGCGTCGGCGGACTATCGCTGGCGGGCGTTCGCGTTATGCTGGTTGACCATGCGAATGAACTGCGCCCGACGCTGGATCCCGGCGATCGGGCTACTCGTCCTCGGGCCGGTCGGGTGGGCCTGCTCATCCAGCGGCTCCGCCAGCTCGGGTACGGGGGGAAGCGCCGGTTCCCTTGCGGCGGGGGCCGCGGGGGCAGTGGGGGCGGCAGGAGCGGCGGGGAGCGGCAACGCGGGTGGAGGTCCCGTTCAAGGGGGTGGCGGCGCAGGCGCCGCCGCGTTCTGGTGCTCCAACTACCGGCAATCCGACGCCGTGACCGGCTGGATCAAACTCGACGTCGACGTCTCTGGAGTCGGATTTGGCCCGATGACGTCGCCGATCCAGGCCTGCAACCTGGGAGCCACGGACTGGTCGGTCGCGGCCAGCGGGACCGAAGCCGACGGCGTCGACCAGACGACGATGAACTTTGCGATTGCCGGCGCGTATCACGGTCCGGGCAGGTACCAGGGCGGCGTGGCGCAAGGGTTCACGGGGTCGATCTCGCACGATGACCTCGGAACGTTCGCGTTCACGACGGGCGCCGCTTCGGACTGCGAGTTTTGCATCAACGCGGATAGCCGCTCGGGAACGGTGAGTTGCTGGGACCTGGAGCCGCCGCCCGGAGCATCGACCGACATCGCCCACGTCCGATCCGGTTCGTTCACGTGCCCGAACGCGCTACCGAAGCCCGCCGACGCGCCGACCGACCCGGCGCCCACGGGTGGACTGGGCGGCGCGGCGGACGGCACGGTGCTTTGCCATTATCTCGCCAAGCTCGGGTGCGCCGGACGGCCCGACGATGCCACCTGTCTCCAGCACGTCGTCACAGTCGCGATCAACGGACCGTGCCCCAACCAATGGACCACCTGGCTGGGTTGCGCGCAGGGACAGCCGCCGTCCCAGTTCACCTGCGGAATGGGCGACGATCTCGTCATGTCATCGGGCGCGTGCGCCACCGAGCTCGCCGCACTTCGTTCTTGTCGGGCCGCGCACTGACCCAGATTCGCCTGGCGTTCATCGAGCCAGGACCATCCGCACGAGCCGGTGGGGTAGCTCGGGATCCTGCCCAAGCTCGGCGTGCGCTCCCGAGAACGCGCGCGCGGCGCCCTTCGCGTCTCGGTCCGCGGCGGCCGCGGTCATCGCAGCAGCGATCGCTTCGGGCTCGAGGCCAGGGCGGATGACGCCAGCCACTCCCATCCGAGCCAAGGCTCGCGCCGTGAAGAGGTGCTCCAGATACACGGGCGCGACCAGCTGCGGGCGCCCCGCCACCAGCGCCTCCTCGGTCAGCAACATGCTGCCGTGATGAAGCACCAGGTCCGCGCGATCGATCGCCTCCTGAATTGGCGCCGGTGCCTCCAGCCAGACGATGCGCGATGAGGCGGCGACGATCGCTCGCTGCTCGGGCCGGGGCCGTCGGACGAACACCCGCCCCGTCATTCCCGAGGTCACCCAGCCGAGCAGGATCGAGGTCGTGGTGGGCGCATCGCCGACGAGGTAACCGAACAGATCTTCGGTGGCCGCGACGGTCGTGGGCCGACACGCGAGCGCGGGAGGTCCCACGGGCGGCTCTCGCCGAAGCTCTCGGTAAGGGTCCAGCACCGCGAGCCCGGTGACTGCGTACGCACTGCCGTGCAGCAGCCGGGGCAACGCCGCGAGGGGAACGCGCCCGCGGACCTGGCAGGCGTGGTTCACGTTGGCCAGCAGCTCGGGCTCGGCGAAACGTGGGCCCCCTTCGTAGAGGGGCGGGAACGCGGCGCCGTCCGGCGGCGGCAGGATGAACCCGTGACCCGTAGAGAGCAAAGGGATGTCGCCGCCCGCGGCGGCCAGGCAGAGAAACGGACTGAGCTCGCACACGACGGCGACGGGGCGAACGGCGGCGAGGGAATCGTCCCAGGCACGCGCGGCCGCGACGAGCCGCTCGCGATCGGCGAAGCCGGCAGCGCCCAGGATGTCGCCGAACGTGACCGCCCCGCCACCGGGTGGCCGACTGGGCCCGGAGATCGCGGCGGTCGGGGCCGCGCGCACCTCGAAGGCCTCATCCTCCAGCAGCGGCGCGATCTCCCTCGGATTGCCAGCGAAGAAGATCGCTCGGTGGCCGGCCTCGCGCACGGCACGCGCCAGCGGCAACAACCGGCGGACATGACCGAACCCTGCCCCGAGCTCCGCCCCGAAGACGACAGGCGCCACGGCGCGCAACGATGACACGATTTCAGGGCGTGAGCGGAACGTCCAGGTTGACGACCTCGGGCGTTTCGCTGCCGGCCTGCCGCATTCGGAGATCCTCGTCCCCGACCGCACGGGTGAAGGTGAGCCGCACGCGCAGGGCGGCCGGCAGCGCCACCCCGGCGTTCGGATCGACGAACAGGATCGCCGCAGTGCCGTCCAGCCTCCGCACAGCCCGCATCGGGAACGGCGCGTACGCGTCCGGCGACCTGAAAGGCCGCTGGTGAACGATCGTTCCCGTCACGGTACCGTCGGGCGCGGCCAGCCGCAGCTCGACCCCGGGCGTCGTGAAGTGCACGACGGCCTGAGACGGATCCGCGGCCGCCAACCGCTGGGTGGTGCCCGGCTCCAGCGGAGGCCCCTGCCCCGCCGCGACCGCCAGGAATATCACCTGGGTGCCGTCGGGCAAGGGCGCCTCGCTCCCGAACTGGAAGTACGTCGCCCATTCGGGATCCGGGTTCGTGGCATCCGGCAATGCACGCCAATCGAGGCGATAGTTGGAGAGGTCGGTCCCGGAGCGCAGCAACAGGGTCACCCTCTCGCTGGCAGGCGTCGTCCCGAAGGTGGCGTCGGTCAACACCAGGTCGCCGGGAACCGGGAGCGATACAGCTTGAGCGGTGCCCGCCGCAGTGAGGAAGGTGCGATCCCACAACAGCGGCTCGGGACTGCGGAGGAACAGCGCCAGAGGTTGCCCAGCCGCGGAGACGCGGGTGATCTCGACGGTCTCGGGTTGCCGGAGGGCGGCGGTGCCAAAGGACTTCGCTTCGAGGGCATCAAAAGCCCGCCGCTCCGCGTCCGCCACCTCCCCAAGACCATCGGCGACCGAGCCGGCTCCGGTGCCTTCGATGGCGATGGACGCCGCCACCTGCGCGCTCAGGTCCGCGGCCACCAGCGCCGTCGCCGGCGCTTCGTCGAAGACCCGATCGTCGAAGGAGTGGATGTGATGGAAGAAGTTCGTGAACTTCGAGCTGACGAACTCGAAGCCGAAGCTGACCGACGGAGTCGGTCGCAGGTCGTCCAGCCGGATTTCGGTGAACCGCGAGCTGGTCGCGCCGCTGGCAAACATCGCCACCGTGCCAGGGGCCGTGCTCGCCCCGGAGACGTCAAAGATCGGGGTGGCACCCACCGCGTCGTCGTCCTGGAACACCCGGATCCTGTCCGCCACGCATTCGACGATGAGCTCGATGTCCGTCCCCGCGTCGGGGAACGTCGTCGAGTCCTGGGCCAGGACGGTGCTCACGCCGCCTATCAGCGAAACGAGCTGGCGGATGCCCGAGCTCCGGTCGAGCGTCACGCGGAGCAGGTCCGTCGCGGCGCGCCGCCGGAACTCGAACCCCACAACGCCCCCGCTCCACCGAAGAACAACCTGGGCGCGGAAGTCGGACCAGTTGCCGGGCGAGTCGGCGGTCGACGCCGCCCCCGCCGCGCCGACGTACACCAGGCTGCCGGTGGTGCCCGTCGTCTCGGCTGCAAAGAACACCTTCACCGGCGACCCGTCGGGTAACACCTCCCCGGGAACTACGTCCGATTGCACCTCCCAGCGCGGGGAGGTCCCGGTATCGCTCTGCGAAGTCCAGCGCTCCAACCGATGCCCATTCGCGTCGGCGACCAGCCCAGCCAGCGCACCCACGAACGCTTCGTGAAGCAGCGCCGGAACCAACCTGACCTGGTGCAACCTCTCGGGCACGAGCAGGATCGGATCGCCGCTCGACAGGATCTGGTCCTTGATGACGGACGCCGTCGTGAACGGCGGCAGGTTGTCTGGGCGGCAGGGGCCCTGATTGACCATCCCCACCCACAGTGAGATCGAGTCCTTGACCGTCTCCTGGCGGCTGCGCTCCCAGCCGGAGAGCAAGATCGCGACGCGCCCATCGGAGCGCAGCACCGGCAAGCTGTCGCCGTCGAAGAGCCGTACCGTGACATCGCGCTTGGCGCGGATGTACATCAGCTCGACGTACGCCTCGTTGAACTTCAGGGCCGGATCGTAGGCGCGGTAGAAAGCGCGCGGGACCAGAAGCTTGCCCCCGTCGGGCGGGATGCTGGCGGGCAGCGTTTGCTCGATGTAGGGGCGGAGGTCTTCGAACCCCGTGGGCCCGGGCTGCGTCTGCGGAGGCAGGTCCGGGGTTCCCACCCCGGCCGGCCCGACCACGTGAAAATAGCCGTGGTCGACCCACGTATTCGCGTGCTTGATGACCTTGTTGACGTTCGAGTCCGACGAGGTGCCGTTGTCGTCACGCCGCGTGGTCACGACCACGCGATAGTCGTTCTCCGGCTCGAACAGCGGATCTTCCTTGGTCAGCTCGGTCAGGGCGTCCTGGGTGCTCTGAACGATGGCCTCGGCCCGCGACGGCAACGCCATCTCGAGCAGCAGGAACTCGTTGCCGGTGAAGCTCAAATGGATGTCGCCCAGGCCCGGGCCCTGGATCGTGATGATCCCGTCCGTCTCGAAGAAAACGACCGACGGTCCGCCGGTCACCTGCGCGTCCGCCCTGACGGCCGAACGTAGCGCCACGTTTTGCAGGCCGGCCTGTACCGCCGCGCCGGGGGTGTGGCGGATGACCAGCACGTGGATCGGTTGGTGCACGCGCACGATGTGCGTCCCGATCCCGAAGGATTGAACCGGGCCCTCCGTGCCGTCGGGGAGGACGGCGACGACGTCGACTTTGGCCAGAAACGCGAAGGTGACGATCAGCGTGACTTCGACGAACACGGCCCCGAACGCCGGCTCGATCTCGACCCAGTCGCTCAGCTGCAGGACGCGCTCGTCCTGGATGACGATCAGGGTGTTGCTCTCCCGGAGCGTCCGGCTGGCGCCCGCCCCGTCGTACGCGCGAACAGTGAAGTCCCCGAACACCAGCGGATTCGATTGGGTGTCGCCCTCCAGGAACTCGAAGCTTCCGGATTCGACCAGCAGGGTCTTGGCATTCCCGAGCTGCAGAATGACCTCGTTGGATCCGGCCGGCGGGGTGATGTTGGCGCCCGTCTCCAGGCGCAGGCCGCGGTCGATCGGCCCCAGCGCGGCGCCGAGGACGCTCTCGACCACGGCCTCGTTCGCCGCCACGTCGCCGCCGTAAGCCCACGCGACGCGAAAGTGCGGCGTGTCGAACTGGAATGGGTTATCGAGCACCGTGCCCAGATCTTGCGTGAACCGCGCCGACAGGCGCGGGTCGATGAGCGGGCACGGATACCCGGCGTTCGCGCCAACGAACGAGGTGACCCACGACTGGCTGCGGTCAGCCGCGTAGTCGAACGGGGTGGTCGCGTTCAGGACCAGCTTGTTTTGCTGGCTGTTGCCCTGGGCAGGGTCCTCGGTGCCCGGGACCCAGGCGCCGACCAGCCGGTCGGGGCTGGTACCGGTGTTTCCGGGGCCGGCGGTCTGGATCGTCGTCCAGCGAAACCCCGCGGGCTGAGACTCGGGCGCCGGCGCCCACTTTTGCAGATCGACCGACACCAGCGCGTACCCGACCGTGTACGCCCCCTTTCCGGCGTGGGGATCGCCGACGATCTCAGCTTTGACCTGGGCCGGGTTGGTGGTCCCGATCAGCGACGGATCGTCGATCGGGCGCGTGAACGTCAGACCGACCTTCGTGTCGGCTGGGACGCGAGGCGCGGCCACGTCACTGCCGAATGGAGGCAACACGTCCAGCGGTGTTTTGGGCGGCTGGTCGCCCGGCCGCTCGAAATCGAACTGTCCGCCGCCATCGTCCGAACGAAGGCTTGCGCCTCTCGTCAACGCCCAGGTGTTGGAAGTCTTCGGGTGCTCGATGGACGCTTCGCGCAGGGGAACCGGCAGCGGCGGCGGCGAGCTGAAGTCCTCCTTCCACTCGAGCGTCACGCTGGCTCCCACGTCCGGCAGCGGCCACGGCAGGTCCAGACCGACGTGGAAGCTGCCCTTGAGATCGAACGGCTGGAAGACGTCGCCCGAAACCGTCGCCGAGACCGACACGCCGGCGCTGATCCCGAACGCGTGTAGGCCCGCGCTGCCCGAGACGCCCACCGCCCCCGTGAAGTGGTTGGGGTGCCAGCTGACGATCGCCTCGCCGAACATCGAAGCGGAGAGCGACACGTTCAAGTGCTTGAACCCCCAGGTCTTGCTGAGAGACCAGCCCGCCCCGATGTCCAGCTTGTGGGCGTCGAGCATGAAGAAACCGTTCACGTCGAAGAGCTTGAAGATGCGGGCGCGAATGCGCCGCGCGGCCGGGTCCTTGATACCCAGGAAAATGTGCCAGGCGCTCGCGTCGGTGAAATCGAAGAAGACGTCCGCGCTACCGCGAATGTCCAGCAACTCGCCGGCGTCCTTGTACTTGTAGTGCGCGTCCAGGCCGACCTCGATGCTCTTACCGGGGTCGATCACCATCAACGCGTGAAACTCCGGCTCGGAGGTCAGCAATGAGGCGCGCTTCTTGAACAGGTTCGCCATCCCGTCCAGCAAGACGATCGGTCCGGGGAAGATCAAGACGAACAGGACGCGGCCGTTGAACGTGTATCCGTTGTCGCTGAACGTGCCAAAGGTGACGCCGGCGCCCAGCCCCATCTTGCCGGTCGCGCCGCGCCACTTGTTGACGATGTCCGTGACCCCCTCTTGCGGCCGCGTGAACCAGCCGTCGCTGAAGTCGGGGTTACGGTACCAGCCTTCGTCGGCGTGCTTGTCCGGCTCCCGGTTGTGCGCGAACAGTCCCGAAAACCCGTAGAGACCCAGCCCTGTCGGCCCAAGAGGGATGCCGACCGGAAGCTCCAGATCAAGAAACACCGCGAAGGTCGTCTCGCCCGTCGGCAAGGTCCCCGCCACGAATTGACCCTGGATGGTCATCGAGATCGCCGGGATGGTGACCTGAACGGCGCCTTTGAACTCCTGCCCGTCCAGCGACACCTTGCCGTGCAACTCCAGCGCGTTCGGTATCACCAGGTCGAGGCCAACGCCCGACATCGTGAGCCCCACCGGACCGTTGTCGTCCCACAGGATTTTCAAACCGTCGACGGAGGCACCGGCCGAGATGCCGTCGGTCAGCTTGAGCGCTCCGCTGAAACCCACCCAGTTCGCGGCGTCGGTGCTTCCGAAGCCGATCTTCGTGATGTCCAGCCTGAACCCGAAGAGGTTCAGCGTGACCTGATTGCGCAGATCGAGCCAGCCGCCGGAGACGTGGACGTGCCCGTGCGAGTCGATCGACAGGTCGTCAATCTTCAGGGTCGGCCACTTGAGATTGAATGAGGGCGGTTGATACAGCGGGATCACCGATCCGGCGGCGTGCGCCGTGATCCCGCCGGTGGTGACCTCGAAGCCGATGCGATCGATGTCGATTTCGATGACGCCCGTCTTGACGAGCTTGGTCAGCCCCCCTTTTTGCGACACGTCGATGGTGAGCTTGCCCGACAGATCCAGGCCGACGGTGATCCCCAGCGCCGTGTCGAACCCCGACAACGACAGGTTGCCCTGGAGCGTGAACCCGGTGAGCGCGTTCTGCCGGATCTCGATCGAGAGCGCCGTGAGCTGGAACGTCGAGCCCAGGAAGGATCCGGTGAAGGTGTCCGTGAGGGTCACTTCGCCCGAGAACCCGCCGGACCCGATGAAACAATTCGTCAGCTTCAGGCCGGTCGGAACGGCGTCCGAGAGATCGGGCGGCAAGGTGACGTCGACCTCTCCGATGTAGAGGCCGCGGAAGTCGGACGGCACGCCGGCCGGCCCCGCCTCCGGTGGCAGAGGTTGATTGTCGGACAGGCGGATGAGGACGTCCTGGGCCGCGATGATGATCCCGCTCTGCCCGATCATCGACGGCGGCAGCGCGAGCGCCGTCGGCCCGTCCTCGTCGAACGAGAAGTCGAAGTTGAACTCGCTGTCGAACGCGACCCCGACCGGGATTTGGATCTCCGTGAAGTGCGTGAGGTCCGGGTCGACCTCCGTCGTCCCGGTCAGGACCGGCGCCAGAATGTTGCGCGGGAAGCGCAGGGCGAGAACGTCCGCCGACAGCGCCGCGTCGAAGGCGCTCCCGTCGGCCCGAACGAAGAACTGCGCGTTCACAGGACCCCGTCCGACGATGAACTTGAACCCGGCCGGCAGGTCGAAGTCGGCCTCGCCCATGATCTGCAGGTCCAGCGTGGCCACCAGCCCGGACTCGTCGTCCAGGATCGACCCGCCGACGTACGCAACGGCGTCGAGGAACGAGAAGTCGATCGACCCGAAGTAGTCCGTCGGCCAGACATCTTCGGAGAGGACCGTGCTGAGCGGAACGTATGCCTCGTCAGTATCAGCCATCGACTCCTACTCCTTGCCGGGCTTCGCGCCGCCGGCTTTCCGGAGCACGCGCCCGCCCCGACCGGTCACCCAGAGATTTCCATCCGCGTACGCGCAGGCGGTCAGCGTTCCGTCCCCCATCGCCGCCTCGGCGGACGCGGACGCCGGCGCGACCTCCTGGTAGGTAGTGGCGCGACTGCCGTCGATCCGAACCTGGCGGTTCGACCCGAGCAGCCAGAGCGTTCCCGGTCCAGCGGCGCAGGCCACACCGAGCGCAGCCGTGTGCGCGACCGGTTCGGCGACGCCGTTCGAGAGATGAAAGGCACCGTCACTGGTCAACACCCAGTGCTCGCCGTGACCGTCCGGAACCACGGCGTTGATCCGCCGCCCTGTCCGGACCGGCCCGAGCTCCCCCTGCGCCCATTGGTGACCGTCCCAGCGCTGGTCGAACAACCAGAGCTCGCCGTCCCCCGCGTAGAGGTGAGAGGCCGCTTTCGTCGTGGGAAGCGGCTGCTCGGTCCAGGTCTTCCCGTCCCAGTGAACGCCAGCGCCCTTGTAGCCGACGGCCCAGACGTCGTTGGGACCTAGCCCCGCGACGGCATACAGCGGCGCCTGGACCGGGTTGGTCCGCCTGGCGGGACGTATCTCGTGGCAGGTCCCCTTCAAGCAGCGGACGATGACCCCGAAGTTGCCGACGACCCAGACGTCGTCGGCCGAGGCCCCCCAGACGCCGAAGAAGTCAGTCTCAGCCCCGGCGGGAACCGATGACCAGCGCCCCGCCCGGCGCCGAAGGATTCCACCCTGACCCACCGCCCACACCTCGTCCCCGAAAGCGGCGACACCGCGCAGGTCGTAGAGGGGCTCGTCGCGCCCACCAGGAACCCGCCCCGCCCAGGCCTGGCCGTCGAATCTCCGCAACGTGCCACGCGCCCCGACCACCCAGACCTGGCCGTCGTCGGTGCCGAACAGATCGCGAACCGGTCCGACCCCCTTGAACAGGCGATCGCCTTCGGCGGGTTGGGCGGCGACCGCCGGGACCGTGGCGAGCCGGGCCACCGCGTCGCCCTGGAGGATCCAGACCGGTCCGCTCTTTGCCTTCCAGAGGGGTCCCACGGGGTTGATACCGGTGTCGAACGCGGTGACGGTGCGGAAATGGGCGGGGCCCGCCGCCAGCCACGCCGCCGGGATCGCCGGCGCCGCGCTCCAGGCATGCCCGTCATAGTGGAGGGCGCGGCTTTGCGCGGACGGGTCGCGCGAGAGATCGCGACCGACCGCCCAGATGTCGTTCGCGGTTCGTCCCCAGATCGCCTCCAGCGGCGGTGCACCCTTGATGACGTCGGCGTGCCATCGCCCGCCCGTGAACTGGCGCACGATGGCGACCTCGCCGCCGCGGAGGTCACCGGGCGATTGCCGTTTGTGCCGGGCCCCGCCGACCATCCAGAGCTGGTGGCCATCCCCCCAGAGCCCCGCGTACGTCGCCGCCATGTCATCAGCCAGGTCCTCGGCGGGCGGCGACGCATGCAGCGTCAGCGGGTCGTCGACCCGCAGGATGCGCTCACCTTCCCAGTGAAGCAGTTGCCCTTGCTCACCCAGCATCCAGACGCTCTTGGGCGAACCTCCCCACACGCCGACCAGCGTCGCACCGGTTCCGGTGGGGACCCGCCGCCAGCTGGCGCCGTCGAAGTGAAGCGCCGTTCCCCCATCGCCCACCGCCCAGACGTCGTTGGCGTTTGCCGCCCACACGGCGTTCAGCTGCTCGCCCTGCGGGCGGGGTCGATCCCAGCAGAGCCCCGATTGGTAGCAGATGTCCCCCGCCACAGGTGGCCCGCTCGCGTCGACCGACACCACCTGCATCGAGCGCGGCGCCTTGTCCGCGGGCGCCCCGGCGGCCTCGCTCCGGCGGCACCCCGCCAGGCTCCCGAGACTGCAGAGGGCGACGGCGAGTATCGGCGCCGCCAGCTTCACCGTTTGAGCCTCACGGTCGGAATGGCCGCCCCGGCCGGCAGCGAGGCGAAGAAGTCGACGACGATCCCGAACCGGGCCGCCGCATCGTCGACATAGCCCGGCCGGCCAGTCTTGACGTTGCCGTCGAAGTTCACCACCACCCCGTACCGGAACGAATCTCCCTTTTTTCCTCCGCCGTTGTAGTTCCCGCAAACGAGCGGCAGGTCGTAACCGGGTAAGTGCCCGTTATACCCCCAGCGGATCCGCGCGATGCCGGCGAAGAACGACTGCTTGGGGACCACGAGCCAGCCCGGAACAGTCTCCCCGGAATCGTCTTCGTACGGCCGGATGAAGTCCCCCGCGTGCTTCGGCAACGCCGGGATTTCCAGGTTCGTCAGTGCGTCCGGATCGTTCTTCTGCACGAACGTCACCATGTCCCGAGCGGTCGAGATGAGCGTTTGCATGAAGCCCGGACTCATGGGCTGTCCGTCGAGGACGTCCAGCACGGTGGCCAGCTCACCCCAGGTCAGCGATTTCCCCTCCCGGTTGTCCCGCACCACCGCGTCAGGGTCCCATGGATCGGGAATGTTTTCCGCGTCGGTGACGCCGGTCTGGGTCCCGTCGGCGACCACCACCAGCTCGCCGTTCGCCGGCGCCAGGTAGCACTCGACGTCCACCTTGACGGCGGCTGCGCCCACTGCCCCGGCGCTGGTGATCTGCAGGGCGACTTTCTGCGCGATCGTGACGGCCACCGTCTGCTGAACCTCACCGCTGCTGGTCGCGCCGGCCTTGACCGTCGTCGCCAACGCCGTGGGCTGCCCGTCGACGACGACCGTCACCGTCACCCCGTAGGCGAAAGTCCCTGGCGTTGAAAGCTGGATCCGCAGCGCGCGCAGCGTGGCCGCCCGGGCCGGAACCTGCTCCACCGTCGTTCGATCGCCCGACGTGGTCGTCCCGCCCAGCGCCACAAAGACCGTCCCGGTAGGACCGACGCTCACCGTCGAGGCGAAGCGTTCGTCCACCACGCCCAGCGTCATCGCCAGGTTGCCTGCCCCCGTGGCCGTGTTCGAGAGCACGAGCGGTCGATACGTGTCGGAGATGACGATGAAGCGGTGGGTCGACTGATTCTTGGTCAGCTGGTTCGCCTGCAAAGTCCGACGCGATCTCAGGGTGAAGGCAATCTTGGACGAGACCTGCGCTTTGAACTTGTTCGACGTGGCGTCCAGCGTGACGGCAGTCGCCGGCTGCTTGGCCGAGAGGATCCCCACCGTGTAGTCGTACTTGAGCTCGAACGGGACCAGCTGCTGCGGAATCCGGTTCTGGGCGTCGTACGCCTTGACCTTGTCACGCTCGGCGTTCGTGAGCGGTTCGAGCCGCCACACCGCGGGGTTCGTCGCGTTCCAGGACGTCTCGTGGCCGACGATGGCGGTCGCGAGCTCGCAAGGAACCGCCAGCTCCTTGCAGACGGCCGCGATGTCGCCGCCGAAGGCGTTCCAGAACGGCGGCAAGGCGGCGGTCCGCGCGTCGTTCGACGAAACGTCGGTGAGCGTCTGGTGGGGCGTGGTGAAGAACTTCACGTCACCGGGGTCGGGCGTCCCGCCCACCGGGTCGTACCTCCACTGGATCTTCGATTTGCCGAACGAGTGATCGTTGCCGAGGTGACCGATGGGGATCAGAAGCTGCGGGTGCCCCGCAGGATCGTTCACCAGGACGCGCGGAGCCGGCCGCGTGCTGCCCAACAGGGCCGGGAACAGCGCGATCAGCGGTTGGTCGGGGCTGATGATCGTGAAGATCGTGATCTTGCTGGGCGCGTGCAGGTAGAGGTGCAGGTAATAGAGCGGGTCGAGGAACTGACGCCCCTTGTCCAGCGTGTAGAACACCACCTGCCGCGCTTTGGCCGGATCACTGTCGCCGGTGAGCGCCGCGTGGGCCACGAGGTCGCCGTTTCGCACCCTCAGCGCCGCGGCGTCGTCGGCCGCGCTGGTGAAGCTGGTCACGATCTGCCCGATCGCCGTGTTGATCGCGGTCTCCTTGTCGCCGCCGGTCTTGCTGCCCACGGCGGCATCGACGAACTGCTTGACCGACTTCGTGGTCGTGAACTGGCCGGTCAGTACCGGGTGCCAGTCCGGCTGCGCCAGCGTGGCCGATTGATCGTACGCGGTCCGGATCACCTTGCTCACGCAGGCGGTGACGTCCGCCTGGTCGAGGTTCTCGTAGATCGTGACCGCCGGTGGTGTCTCGATTCCGCCCGGGTTCAGCGCCAGCGCCGCGAGTAAGTTCGTGTCCAGCTCGAGGCGCAGCGACGCCCTCATCGGCAGCCCCCCGCTGCTTTCGTCACCGGCGCTCTGCGCCACCCGCCAGCGCAGCGTGCCCGCAAACCAGATGTACAGGCTCGACGCCAGCGGGTCGTCCGCCATGAACAGCTCGAGGCCGGCCGAGAAGCTGGCGGCGTCGGGCAGGTACTGCACCGGCTGGCGGAACGTGCGCGTGCTCGCGGTGATCTTGCCCGCATACGGCAGGTAAATGCTGGGCGGTACGGGGTTCGGCACCACGCCGTCGGGGAAGTGCACCAGGATCTCTTCGTCGGCGATCGGCAGCGCGAATCCGGTGTCGGGCTTTGTCGTTGGCTGGCGAGACATCTAGGACCTCACGCTGGCGTGATCTCGACGCTGTTGCTCAGATCCGACTGCACGCTGGCCGCGTCACGCCCGCGCACGCGGTACACGTACGTCACCCCGGGCCGGACACCGGCATCGTCGACCGTGACGGTTCCGGCGGGAACCCACTTCGCCACGGTGGTCCAGATCGGATCTCCCCCGCTCACGCTCCGTTGCACGATGACCTGCAACGGCTCGCTGGTCGTCCACGTCAACCGGACGACCGGTGGCGACCCGCCCAGCACGTGTCCAGCGAGCACCGGTGGATCGGGCGCCTTTCCTCGCGTCGCACGCGCGGTAACGGTCGGGCTCGCCGCGGATTCCTCATCGGCGGCGGTGAAGCTGGTGAATCGGTAGTAAATCGGCCGCAGCACCGGTGGCCCCGCGTCAGTGAAACCGCCGGCCAGGTTCGCGGCAGTGACCGGCACCGTCGCGATGAGGTCCATGAACTGTACGTCGCTGGTCTGTGCGACGTCGTCAGTGCGGTAGATCTTGACGGCGGTGATCCCGCGGTCCGGATCCACCCGCCACGCCAGGGCGATCGCGTGATCGAGCCCCACGGCGCTGGTCACGACCGGCGCCGCCGGCGAGCTGGCCTCGGGCAGGTACACCGGGGGCGTCGACACCCCCATGTGGCCGGTGTTCTGCGCGCCGTCGACGGAAGCGGTGCGATAGAAGTATCGGTTCTGCGCGCGGCCGTCGAGATCGTCGACGAACAGCGCCACCTGGGCCGACGGCGTGTATTTGGTGTCATCGTTGGGCCCGACCGCGTCGGCGTTGGCGGGATCATCCGGATCGAGCGGCCCGTGCGTGAGCCGGATGAAAGCCCCTTCATTCGACGGCAGGCTGGCCAGCAGCCGCAGCTGATCGTCGGTGAGTCCGCTGTACTGATCGACGGACGTGAGCCCGTTGATGACGTTCGCCGCACTATCCCGACGGGCCTGCGTCCAGCCCAGCGCCACCGCGCTGACCGTGTGGGCGTCGGTCGCGGTCGACGGCGTTGCGAACCGTTGTTCCGCGTCGACCGCGAACAGCGTCGCGTCGACCGCGCGGGATACGTGCGTGAACAGGTTCGCGCTCTTCGGCCAGTGAACGGCGAAGAACGACTGACTGTAGAAATCGGCACGGGTGGCGAACAGGTGGGGGTCGGAGAACGGCCCCAGCGCCGGAGGATCCGGGGGCTTTCGATTTACGCAGTACACGGTCGCGGGACCGCCAACCCCGCTCTCGTTGCCATACCGTCCCGCCAGCGGGCCGGTCGTGCGGCTGTCCGTGGTACCGACCTTGTCGTCGGCGGCGGTCACCCCGACCAGGCCGTACAGCACCGGATTCTTCTGGCTGGGGGCCAGCGGCAACACGAAGGCGTGGTTCGAAGCCGAGTCGTCGTTGGGCAGGAAGATCTCGTACGTGCGCTCCCGGCTGCCGAGGATCCAGCGAGACGTCCCCGCCACCGCCGGCGCGCTCTCGAGCGTCACGACCCGCGCGGCCGGGTCGACGGCCAGCACCCTCAGGCGCGCCGGCCCGCCGACGGCGTCCGTCAGCTCGAGCTGCGCCGCATCGACGGAAACATCGGCGAGCGATACCGCCCCGTCCAGCGTCACGTCGGCCCCGCTGGCCGTGGCCGAGGCGCCGCTGAGGTCGACCCCGTCCACCGTCTGGAACGGTCGCACGATGTCGCTGACGATGTGCTCACCGGCCCCGACCACCGTGATGCGCTGGTCGTAGCTATCCGGATCTGTCGAGGCGTCCAGCGACGACCCTGGGTTGAAGTAGAGCCGGAACTCGCGCAGGTCGGGCGCCTGCCGCATCTGGCGGCCGGTCCAGAGCCAGCGCACGCGCAACCCGACAGTGGCCTTGAAGGCCGCCGTCTGGCTCTGGTACGCGGGATCTTTGGTCAGGAAGGGATCCGCTGGGTCCTGCGCCCAGGCCTGCACCTGGGCGGGCGGCGGCGGCGGCGTGAGATCCTGGACGCGAACGGCCGCGGGATTCAGCAGTGAACCGTCCGTGACCGATAGCCACTCGGCCGCGTCCGACAGCATGCTGTGGCGGCCAAAGATGTCGATTCCGCTCGCGCGATAGCTGTACCAACCGTCGGGCAGCGGCCCATCGAAATCGAACAGGCCGACGGCCGGCCATCCCTCGAGCCGGGGATCCGGCGCTTGTGTGCGCAGCAGCCCAGCCGCCACCGGGGT
Organism: Polyangia bacterium; assembly: GCA_045802645.1. GTDB lineage: Bacteria > Myxococcota_A > Polyangia > Fen-1088 > Fen-1088 > JADGRB01. Next base: position 11,772 of record JBJMQQ010000175.1, on the reverse strand, counting down.
GCTGGTATTCAGGTGGTGCGCGTCGGCGGGGGCCGGAGCGGTCGGCTCGCTGCTCCCGAGCTCGTCGCGCCACACGTTGAACAGAACCGCGCTGGACGAGGCGAGCTTGTTGCTGTCGTTCGCGACCGGAATTTCCCAGCGCAGACCGACCTGCCCCGCGACGTCACCCTGCAGGGACGTCGGGATCGCTCCGAGCGGTAGCGCGTAACCCGCGACCGACGTCGGTGGCGCCAGCGGCGGCGACGCGCTTCGAAACACCCCCGCCTTCAAGTAGGCGAACAGGCGGTCGAAGTTCGACACCGCGATCAGCGCCTGGATGACGGTGATGTCGCCGTTTCCCGCGTTCTCGTAGTCGGCAACCAGCAGGTAGTCGTAGGACTGGCCTCCCACCGTGGCCTGGTCGACCCAGTAAAGACCCAGCATCTGCGCCACGGCCGGGTTGACCGCCGTACCGAGGAGCACGTCCAGCGCCGACTCGGAGATCGTCGGCGGTATCGCGTCCGGGTCGGACGGATCCACGGGCGCCGTGACCTGTTCCACGTCGTCGGTGATCCCTTTCGCGGGTCCACCCGTCACCAGGTCGATCAGTGTCTCGTGGAAGTCGTCGAAGTTTCCGGCATTCGGGCCCGTCCAGGGGTCAGTCCCTCCATAGGTCAGGCGCGAGAAGGCCCGCGTTCGGTCCGCGTTCTCGTCCACCGGACCGCGGTTGCACGGGTAGTCCGGGTGAGTCACGGGCAGGCAGATCGGCTGCGGCAGGTTGGGCACCGGCACCCATCCGATACCGAGCGAATCGTCCGTGTCGATCGTGCAGAGGTCGACCAGGCAGGCTGGCCCGGACGTGACGCGGACCTCGTCGATCGTCTCGGCGATCAGCGAGCGGGTCACCACGCTCCCCTGCAGGCCCGAGATCACCGTCTGCGCCACGAGCGTGGTCTGGCTGTACGCGCTGACGACGATTCCGTCGTCGCCGCCGGGCGACGTCGCATCCGCGCTTGTCGTGACGAGGCTAATCCCGCCCAGCGACCACGTGAGGGGAGCTCCCGAGAACGTGACGCTGAACACGTTGGTCCGCCGCCCCGGAATGAACAGCGTCGGCTGTCCCTGATTCGCCGGGCCCGGAAAGAAGCCGTTCTGCGGCCCGATCGGAATCGAGATCGGCGCCGCGCCCGAGTTGCTGTATCCGAAGGTGGCGCGAAATTGTCCGTTGCCCAGGCTGACGACGCTTTCCAGCACGGGGACGACCGTCTGCCCGCAGGTACATCCACAGTCCCGAACTGCGGCGCTCGGACTGCCCAGGCCGCCGCCGCCTGGCCCGCCGCCGCCTCCACCTGGCCCGCCCGGGCCTCCGCCGAGGCCGCCGCCTGGCCCGCCGCCGCTTGGCCCACCACCACCGCCCGGTCCCCCGCCGCCTGGCCCGCCGCCAAGCCCACCACCCGGGCCGCCGCCCCCACCCGGCCCGCCTCCCGCGGGCGGGAAGTCGGCCAGGAACCCGATCCTCACGTCCACCTGCCGCCAGGTGCCGGCGCTGGCCTTGAAGCCGACGAAGGTCCTGCCCGACAAGTCGACCTCGACGGTGCCAGACGGTGCGAACTGGTCGGTGAGCACCAGGTTCTGGTCGCTGCTCAGCGTCCCGTTCGGCACGGCCAGCGTCGGCGCCCCCACCGGGCCGGCTGCCGCCCCCTGGGCCAAGAGCTGCTGGGCCAGGCACACAGACGTCCCGCCCGGCGTCGGCCGCCGGAAGAGATAGAAGCCGTACCAGGGGAAGCCCATGTCTCGCAGAAATGCCCAGCGCAGGTGGATGCCGTCGGGCAAGGGCGTCGGCTGCACGCCGGGAGAAGGCGGGGTGTCGCCCACCACGCCAAGAGCGAGCATCGCGACGCTCGCTCCCGTCTTGTCGGGCCGATTCACCGAAGACATTGATTCTCCGAAGGTGCCAAGGGGCCGCCGTGTTCAGGCGACGTCGAATCGACAGTCGGCGACCAGTCCCTGCTGACCGATGGCAGTCGCCACGACGTTGGCCGATTCGGTGAGGCCGCCGTCCAGCGCCTGGACGAACAGGCTGGCCGCCCAGTGCCCGGAGCTGAGCGACGAAACAGGAACGCTGCCGGAGTACGAGAGAGGGGCCGTCGCCTCCGGGCTGCTCCGCGTACTGGTCATCGCGAACAGCAGGGCGTTGCCCGCTCCCGTCAACCGGACCTCGACAATCTCCGAGGCCGCGATCGTCACCAGGGTACGCCCCGAGCTGCCCGCTGCCGTCGCGACCGTACCGGTGTTGTCCCCAGCCGAGTTGACCCCTTGGGCGGCGAAGGGTCCCGGAATGCCGCGCAGGTCGAGGTCCAGGATCACCTGCGTGCTCGGCGGTGCGAATAACCGCACGGTGCCGGCGGGCAGCTTCAGCACGAACGTGTTCGCGGGAAGCGATCCGGCCGGGGGCGACTGGAACGTGCCGCCCGCGTCGCTGTCGACGGTGAAAACCGCGCCGGGCGCGACTGTCACCGAGAAAGGCAGGTTGGCGTTCCCGACCCGAGCCGGCGCGGGGAACCCTAAAAGCTGCGTGGTCACCGCCGTCGGCGTCTGGCGCGCTGTCGGGCGCAGCAGGCGCGTGACGATCTTGTCGCCGGCCGGTAACGGGTAGAGAAAGACGATGGGAAAATGAGCGGAGGCGACGGCCGGCGCGCCGCCCGACGCCGGAATGACCTCGGCGTAGAGGTTGACGGTCTGGCCGGCCGTGTACGACGCGGCGTTCGCGAAAAGACGACGGGCCGACAGCAGCTTCGTGGGTGTTCGGGGCGCGCTGGAAGACGCTTGCTCGACGGCCGTCGTGGCGAAACGTCGATACGTCCACCCGACGGTGGGCGACAGGCGCTTGCCGGCCGGCGCGACGCCAGCCACCGGCGCCGCAATCGTGACCTGCTCGCTGTCGGTGCGCGCCGATCCTGCCACGGTCGTCGCGCCCTGTCCGAACACCAGCGGGTCAGCGTCAGCTCCCGAGACCAGGTACGTCTGCCCGACCGAGTTCGCGAACGCGATCGGCGCGTCAGCGCGACCGGCGTGCGAGTCAGCACCGTGAGCGGGGTTGCCCCGACGATCGCGCGCGCGGCAGACGCTCCGAACACCGCCGCCGGCGAGACCGGCTGGGTCACTTCGTTGCCGACGGTTTGACCCCAGACGTGCGCGTTCGAAAGCAACAGCGGCGTGCCGCTGTTCGTGTCGAAGCACAGCCCGCCCATCGTCCCGTACCCCGCGGGGCCCGGCAACTGCCCGCCCAGGCCCATCGTCGCGGTGCCGCCGACCAGCGGCGTCGCGACCTGCGTCCCCCGGGTGCCTACGGGCTGGGCGCGATCCGCGGTCGCCGCGCGCAGGCGCCCGGTCTCCACCACGTCAGTCGGAAAGCCGGCGACCTGCCGCGGAATGATCCAGCTGCCGCGGGCGGCGATCTCGGCCGGGCTGGACAGCTTCTCACTGACCAGGAACACCAGGCACGAGCTGCCCGCCGGCGCGCCGTTGGTGAGCTTGGTGCCATAGCCGACTCCGCAAATGTTCGGATCGGCGGCCAGTCGGCGTCCCTGCTCGAACGCGACATCGGCAAGGCCTGACGAGGTCGATTCCTGAAGGTCCATGGTCACCTCAAGCGAGCTGAATCTGCAGAGCGTTCACGACATCCTGAAACCGGGAGGCGATCGCCCCGCCGCTTCCGACCGTGTGCCCAAGTCCGACGACGCGGTTGCTGCTGGTCTGGATCCAAAGGGCGCCCGAATCGCCCAGGCCGGCGACCGCGCCCCCGGCCGGCGGCGCGGCAGGATCGGGAACGATCAGCAACTGATTGATGAATTGAAGCGTGCCGGTTTCGTCGTCGCGGGCGACGACCGGAAGCAACCCCGAGATGATCCCGCGCGTGACGCCCGTCCCGGCCCCCGACTTGTACACCTTCAGGTTGTTGGGCGCGCTCGACCCCTGCGCGATGACGGTGTCGATCTCGGCGTTCGACAGGAAAGATCCGGCGGTGGTGATCAGCCCACCCGACGTGTTCACCGGCGTGGCATTTACCTCGCCGGGCACGGCGTCGAGCACCGTGAGCCAGGGCGAACCCAGCGCGCGGTTTCCGCGCACCGTGGCGACCGCCGCGTCGACGGACCCCGCTTGCGTCGAGGGCGGCGTCGACCCGGGAGCGGTCGTCGGCGCGTTCAAGACCGCGGTCTTGACCGTCCCCACCACCGCCTCGTCAGCAGTGGACACGAGCTCCGCCGACACCGCACCGGGCAGCCCCAGGTCAAACAGCAACATCGCGTTCGCCAGCAGCGCCTTCCACGAAAGGAGGCCAAACGCCTGCGGGCCCGTGGTGCCGAAGAAGGTCCCGTTGTAGGCGACAGAGAATTGGAGGCCCGTCGGATACCCCAGGAACTCGAGCCCGCTGGCCCCGGTTCCGAGCCAGTCGTCGACAGGCACCCGCCCTGCCCCAACATCCGGCTCCAGCGTGACCGTCTTGCCGATCAACTGGGCCATCACGTTCGTTCGGGAGAACACGTGGATGGTCCCCTGGGGTGCGGTCAGGGTGATCGGAAACGACGCGATGTCGGTCCCCACCCGGATCTCGGTGGTCTGATTCGAATAGAACTGAGCGACGGTGCCCGGAGGTGACGTGCCGAGCTTCACGACCAGCCGGTCTCCGAAAGAAAGATTCGTTTGGACGCGGACGTCGACCACAGTGGATGACGTCTGACTGAGATTCAGTGTCACGTCGGCATTGATGATGAGCTGCCCGATCTGATAGACGCCGGCCGCCATCGAGATGACGTTGTTCGAGTTGACGGTGATGGTTCCGTAGCTGCCCGGCGCGATCACGAAGGGATTCGCCGTCGTCCCCTGCCCCGAGTTGACGGTGACGTTGGTGGTCCCCGGCGTGACCGTCTTCGTCGGAATCGTCATGGACACGAACGGGGCGTGCTGGTTCTGCGCGCCCGTGATCACGGCGCCGCCGCCGGGGTTCATCCGAATCAAGCCGGCCGCGTTCACATCCCCCTGGACGCGCGACCGGTCACCGATCGTCACATCCCCCCCGGAGGTCACTTTCCCGTTGATGATCGCGTCCGTTCCGATCACGACGGCGTGATTCGAGAACACGCTCCCGTCAGTGATCTTGTCGCGATCACCCAGGTTCGAGGCCTGGTCGGATTGGATGGCCAGCGCGCCGCTGCCCGATGCCGGCGGTGGCCCCGGTGGCGAGACCGCCGGCAACCCGCACGAAGTCGTGATGTCCGACATCACGCCGCAGACGTCGCTCTCTTCGCCGCAAAGGAGGGCCCGGAATCGCAGCCGCAGCCTCTCCGTTTCGGCCGGCGTCCGCGTCCCCGGCGCGGCCGTCCGCGCCACCGCGCGCGCGCGCCCCAGGACGCTGCGGAAGGACTCCTGATCCATCGTCACCGCGGAAAGCGCCGCCGTCAGCGTGCCCTGATCACAGACCGAGGTGAATGTGCGCTGGGTCCCGTGGCACGTCGTTTGGGCGATCGGCAGGGCCACAGTCGTTTTGATCGTGACCGCCGGCGCGGTCGGATCCCTGAGCTCCAGCTCCAGCTGGTGGAGGCCTGGCGTGGCTTTGTTTACATCCAGCTTGAAGAAGACCATCTGGACGGCTCCGACCGCCAGCACCGGAATCGAGACCCACTCGCCGTTGTTCGTCTGCGCGACGGCCGCCGCATCTCCCGCGGACCAGCCGTCGCTGACAACCACGCCAGCCGCCGCCAGGACGCGCCTCCCGCGTCCGCTGATGCGAACCTCAGTCGCTGGCCACGCCTGCGCGCCACCGTTCGAAATTCGAACACCCAGAAAGAACCGCCCCATCCCGCCGTCGAGGACGCCTTCGGGCATCACCTGCAAGGTCGCAGGCCAGACCGCGAACGGACGCCCAACTGTCGTGAGCCCTGCGATGGCCATCGATCAACCTCCGCGCGTGACAGGCGTATGCGCCCCAACGTTTAGATTGCGCGAGAGCACGACCAAAGGTCGTTGGTCGCTCCCGAGATCAACCAACGACGGCGCCTACGAAATTTCCCTGATATTCGTAAAACGCTCGGAACCAAAATCTCCCTGCCGGCCAGCAATCCGTTGCCGGCTCGTCGGTCGCGGCGCCGTCATCCATCAACCGCTTTTGCGGGCGTGTTCTTGATTGCGTAAACGTCCGGTCGTGGCGCGAACCGTCTAGCGGGAACGGTGCGGCGCCTCGAGCAGATCGGACAAGAACACCGCGGGCGGACGTCCGCCGGACGTTGAATGCATCAGCTCGTTTTCACCGGACACGTAGAGGCACAGCGGTGTTCGATCGTGCTGCGGCATCCGGGCTACCAGCTCGGCGACGGCCGGTTCGGGCGAGTCGGCGTCGCCGGCCACGCACACGTAGTGGGCGTCGAGGTATTCGTGGATCTCTTCCTTCGCCATCGTCCTCTCGACCAGGGCGCGGGTGCCGCCGCAGGATTGTCGGCCGACGACCAGCAGCACCGCCCGCCTGGATTCGCGGGCGGCGACCAGCCCCGCGGCGAGGCTGGCGTGCCAGGCAAGTGGCGAGACGAAATGAGGATGTCGGCCGGCCTCACTCATTGCACCTTCCTATCACGAGTTGATTCGCCGTCGCTTTGCTAGGGTTGCGGAATGGCGGCGCGACGACTGGCGAGGATGGCCCGACAGCTCCCCCTCGGGCCCGAGGGGACGTTGCGGCTCGCGGTCGTGGCGGACACCCACTCGCAGCCTCACCCGCGGGCAGCCGAGTACCTGGCTGCGCGCGCGCCCGATGCCATCCTGCACGCAGGGGACATCGGAGATCTGGCCGTGCTCGATCAGCTCTCGTCCATCGCCCCCGTGCTTGCGATTCGCGGCAACATCGACGTCCACGCGCCCGACTTGCCGGACGTGCTCACGCTCGACCTCGTGCGCAACGCCGAAGACCCGCAACCGCTGCTGCGGATCCTCCTCGTTCACATCGGCGTTCATGGCCCGAAGCTGCGCGCGGAGGTCGCGGCGATGGCACGTACGCAGGGAGCGCAGGCCGTGGTGTGCGGGCACTCGCACGTGCCATTTCTCGGGCGCGACCGTGAGCTCACGGTCTTCAACCCCGGATCGATCGGGCCGCGGCGTTTTCACCTGCCCATCGTCTTCGGCACGATCGACGTGACGCTCGCAGGATTGCGGTTCGCGCATGTGGACTGCGAGACCGGAACGCAATGGTCCCCGCCATAGGATTCAGGCTCCACCGCCGATCGGTGGTCGCTTGCGCTTCCCGTCGGTCGGGCGGACGATCGCGCCATGCGTAACTTATGGAGGCTGGTTCCTGTCGCCGTTTTCTTCTTGAACCCGGGTTTCGCCTGCAGCGATGAGCCGCAGTTTCAATACGGTGCTGCAGAGATGCTCGCCGCCGTCCGCGGCGACTGGTCGCTCACGATCACGCCCGACGGCGGAACCGCCGCGCAGGTCACCGTGCACGTCGCTCAGGCCGGAACAGCCAAGGACGCGGGCGCAGCGCGCGCACCGGGGCGCGGGTTGGTGCGTGCGGCTCACGCGTGCGGCACCCGCACCCTGGTGAAGAGCGCCGGCGCGTGCATCGACGCCACCCAGATGCCGCTCCTCGTCACCTATGTCTCTGGTGATACGGCGTTCTCGACCGATGCGATGTCGGGCAGCTTTCTCGTGCCCGGCCTCCTGTTCACGGCGGGTGATCTGACGCTGACGATCGGCCCGTATCAGATCCTGATGCAGGTGATGGCCGATGGCTCGCCCGTGCATCCGTATCTCTGGCCGTCGGGCACTCCCGGAACGGTGGCGGTCAGCCGCTAGCACCGGCGTCTCAAGATCGCTCGACGCTCTTGACAGGTGCCGGAGTGAAGGAGCAGAAGACCTGCAGATAAAAGAAGGGAGTCGGGGCGGTGAGGAGATTTCGGGGGATCGGTGGTGCGGTTGTGTTGTCTTTGGTCGCGATCAGTCACACGGGGTGCGGCGTTGGAGGCGGGGATGACGCGAAAATAGAGGTGGACGAGAGCTCGCCGCTGCGGCCACTGGTCACCGGTCTGCAGCTGCTGACCGGTAAGTTCGAGTTATTCGGCATCACGACGGACGACGTCGTCGCGGCGCTGGATCCGACGCTGGGCGCGGTGGCCGTGCCGGTCAACGGCGATCACGTTCAGCAGATCGACGGGACGTCCGACCATGTCGGCGTCGCTGGACCGGTGATCTATTCGTTCCACGGCGTCGATCCGACCAGTACGTTCGGCGACCTCACGATCTGGACATCGGTGCACGGCCTGGTTTCGTTCGCCAGCGGAGCCACCTGGCCGATCGGCGTCAGCGAGGACGGCGAGTACCTGCTGGCGACCGCCCAGACGAGTCGCGACGGCGCGCAGACGAACCTGGTGGTCGGCCCGACTGACGGCACGCCGCCGACGGTGCTATTTCCGATCGGTCTCGGTGAGCCTTGCCAGCCGGTGATCCGGTTCGCCGCCGGCCGGTTCGTCGTGGCCGCGTGCACGCCCGGCGCGTCCGAAGTTGTTGTCAGGTCGATTGATCCGTCCGACGGCACGGTGATTCAGCTGTTAGCGATGGCCCAGAGCCAGATCATCAAGATCCCATCGGCAGCCGCCGTTGCGCTGCTGGACACGGCAGGTACCGCGTACCTGGCCGACCTCGCGGGCGGACAGCCGAGGGTGATCGGGCGGCAGGTCACGGAGATCGTGGCCAGCCCCGACGGGTCGGCGCTGTTCTTGAAGGAGATGGGAACGATCAGCGTCGTTTCGCTGGTCGGCCAAGTCGGGGCGCTCCTTCCTCCGACGGGGGTCATGGGCCTGTTGGGGGCGTCGCCGGACGGCCAGCATCTGCTGTTTCAGACCAAGCAGGCGGTACGCCGGGGCTTCGGGGGACTCTGGGTGACGCCAACGGGATCGGCTGGCCAGGTTCACCGTCTGTCGTCCGAGGACGATCCCACGGTCTCGGATTCACCTTTCACGTCGGACAGCCAGTGGGCGCTTTGGTTCGTCGACCACGACGTCTACGGCGCGGGCAAGCTGATGGCCGCGCCCTCTTGCGGCGGTGCAGCGTCGCTGCTGGGGACCGGTGCGTGGAACGTGAGCGCGGCCGCTGGCGCGCGAATCGTCTACACAGACGGGTACACCTTGGCCCCCGGTCGGCCGGGCCGAGCCGCTTTGCGGGCATCCGATCTGTCAGCCGGCGCCGCCGGGAAGACGCTGCTGGCCACTTACGTCGACCCGAACTTCTACCTGACACACGCGCACGACCAGGTGGCATTCTCGTTCGACGACGGAACGGAGCGGTCCGGGATCTACGTCGCGCCCCTCCCGCGCTGAGCGGCGCCGCAGTCGCAGAAGGTGACCGCTTTCCGCGACATCCTGGTAGACACGTTCGGGCGGCCAACATCGCAATCGCCCCGGGTCGCCGGTCCTTGACAGACGGGGTCAGACGACGCTTATCCGCACGTCGATGTTGCCGCGCGTCGCGTTCGAATACGGGCAGACGGCATGCGCTTTGGCGACGAGCGACTCGCTCTCATCGCGAGGTATGCCGGGAAGCGACACATCCAGCGCGACTTCGATCCCAAACCCGCCGGCAATAGCCCCGATCCCGACGACGGCAGCCACGGAGACGTCCTTGGGAACGACGACGTGCTCGCGTGCCGCCACGAACTTCAGCGCTGAAAGAAAGCAGGCGGAGTAGCCGGCCGCGAAGAGTTGTTCGGGGTTGGTACCCGGGCCGCCGGCGCCGCCCAGCTCGCGCGGTGTTGACAGCTGAACATCGAGTACGCGGTCTGACGAGACCGCGCGCCCGTCGCGACCTCCGGTCGCCTGAGCCTGCGCGCGATAGAGAACTACAGGAATGGACATGTGGACTCCTCTTTTTTTGTGGCCGTGACAGCAATGCATCGTGATCGATTGAATCGTGTGCTATATATGTGGTCAAGAAGACACGGGTTGAGCGTGGGCCGCCCGCCGTCACCCGGCTTTGAGAAGCGCGGCGCGCAACTTTTTAAGCTCGCGCCGAACGACCGCGAGCTCGTTGGGCGTGCAGCCCGTGGCGCACAACACGTCTGCCGGAACAGATAGGGCGATCTGCTTCAATTCACGCCCCTTCTTCGTGAGGGTGACGATCACCTGACGCTCGTCGTCGGCGCCTCTGTGCCGGCTCAGCAGTCCCGCCACCTCCATTCGCTTCAACAGCGGAGTGAGCGTCGCCGAGTCGAGAAACAGTCGCGCACCTATATCCGAGACGGTGAGCCCATCGTGCTCCCACAGGATCAGCAGCACGAGATACTGCGGATAAGTGACTCCAAGCTTACCCAGCAGCTTCCGGTACACCTTGCTCATCGCGAGGTTGGCCGAATAGAGCGCGAAGCAAAGCTGCTCGTCGAGCAGGAGCCACAGCTTCCTGTCGGATTCGTTTTCAGACCTCTTCGCGCCCACGAGGAGAGAAACTATATCGCGCACGATTAAAGCGCAAGCGATTTGTCCGTGCCTCCTCACGGCCGGCGAGCTCCCGCTATCCTCATCGCTGAAAGGCGACGTTATCGTTCCGGGAAGTGGGGAGGCGTGGGCGTTGAAGGGATTGAACCTTCGACTTCCACCGGACGTCCAGCCCGTTACGCCTGGGTGGTGGGAAAAGTGGTGGGAAAGCAGAGCGTCAGCGGGTCAGGGTGACAGCACGCCCGAACTGGTCGTCTGCTTCTTGCCTCGTCGAAATCAAGTGCTCGTCGCGGCGCGCAGACGCCATGATCGGCGGCGAGATCCGCGTCAGGGGGAGCCGGAACCGCCCGCGACCGGCACCAGGTGGTCCTCGTCGATGATCAGGCCGCGGCAGTTGTCGGCGCCGCAGCGGCACGGCTCGGCCAGGTGGGCCGGGAATGCGTAGTCATAGGACAGCTCCTCGCCGGCCGCGATCGGCCGCAAGGCGAAGACGGTGGCCCAGGCCTGGCCGTCGTCCGTCACGCCCACCTCAACCCAGGTGTTGGGGTCGCACGAGTGGTTGATGAACCGCGTCTGGTCCACCATGTCGAAATAGACCCCGTCCTCGATCCGCAGCGAGTAGCGGTCGTCGACGTTCTCGCCTTCCCGCCAGGCGACCCCGTCGACCTCAGCGATCGCTTCACCTTCGGCGAAGTCCCTCAGGGCGACGACCCCGTATCCGTGAATGGGTGAGCGGACCACGCGAATCCCGGTCACTCTCGGCATCGTTCACCGATTGTACTCAGGGTGGAGGGTAAGAGTTCAACCGGGCGGCGAGCTGCGCTGCGGCATGCTCCCGGGCAGGTGGCCGTTCAGTCGCTTGGTTTGTGTAGGCGACGGCGGCCGCGACGAAACTCTCGGCCGGGTCCGTACGGCCGACGCTCAGCTCGCTACCGCCGGACAGGCATGCGCACCCGGCCGCGTGACCGATGTGGGAGCAGCCGGAACAGCCTGGGGATGCGACATCCCGTAGACGGATCTGCAGGATCGACGTAGAGGCTCCTGGACTCACAGCCAGAGCGAACGTTCGGCTTGCCCGAGCAGGTACGATCCGAAATCGGCTTCTCGCTTCGTGACGAGATACGCCTGCTTCACGGGCTCGTTCCGACACAGCCCGACCAGCCCCGACAAACTGTCGACTTCGACGTTCTCGCGATGCTTCACTTCGACTGGAAGCACGTATTGGGGGCTCTTCACGATGATGCCCCGCCGGCGCCGTGGTAGGTGTCAGCAGGAAGCCGCCCTAGATTTGTCAGCCAGCGAGTCCAAGAGCTGCCTCTGC
>JBJMQQ010000174.1:0-15044 GCA_045802645.1 Polyangia bacterium | reverse complement strand
GGTCAGCGCCGGCGAGAAATCCAGCGCCGCCGGCCAGGGACGGCCCATCGGGCTCTGGATGTAGTCGTAGGAAAAGAGCCACAGGAACTTTTCCGCCGCGTGCGGCTCGTCGACCAGGCCCAGCGTCACGAGCAAAAGCAGCGGCAGACCAACCAGCGCCGTCACCGCGGCGGTGCGCACAGCCCGCCGCGCCAGCAGGTCGTCAATGAACGCGCCGATGACCACCGCCAGCCCGGGAATCGCCGGCAGGACATAGTGGTGGAACTTCGTCATCGAGACGGAGACCACCGCGTAAGCGCTGGCGAACCAGATCGCGCCCAGCCGCAGCGCCCCTTGCTTGCGCGCCTCGACGTCGCTGTCGCGTTGATTTGAGAAAGGCTGCCGCAGCACCGACCAGGCGAAGGCGGCCGGCGCCAGCGCCACCCATGGCCACAGGCCATAGCCCAGCTCGCGCAGGAAGTAGTCGAACTCGCCGCGGTCGCCGTGGCGACCGATGACCATGCGCCGCCAGTGGTTGTCGCCGAAGAGCTCGCTCCAGAACGGGGCGCCGTGGCGGATCAGCATCGCGTGGTGCCAGGGGACCGCCACGACCGCGAAGGCGATCACGGCGCCCACCAGCGCGAAACCCAGCCGCGCCCGCCGCGCGCGCGCCCAGCCGCCGCCGAACGCGAGGAACAGCGCGAAGACGATCACCGGCAGCCCCAGCCCCGCCAGCCCTTTGGCCAGCACCGCCAGCGCGCACAGGATCCCGGCCAGGTAGAGGTAGAACGGCGCCCGCCGCCGGGTGCGCGCCGCCAGGAATAGAAACGCGAGGAACCCGAGGTCGTACGGGATCATCGGTACCGCGCCGTACATGACGAACACGCGCTCGCCCCACGGCACCTCGACCCGCAGCTGCACGGCATTGACGATCAGCTGGGGAACGACCGCGACGGCGAACAGCGCCACCGTCGCGTAAAAGAGCGGATCGTGCGGCCAGCTCCACCAGCCGCGCCCACGCCGCGGCAGCTCGCGGACGTCGTCTTCGGTCTGGAACAGCGCCAGCGCACCCAGCGCCAGCGCCATCGCCATCGGCCCGACGAACGCCATGTCGGTCATCGCCTGCCGCGCGACCAGGCTGTACATGGGCGCCGTCGCCACGACCACCGCCGCCAGCACACCCGCGCGGCGCGAGATCAGGCGCCGCGCCAGCAAGTACACGGCGAAGATGCCCAGCACGCCGGCCAGGCAGAACGGTAAGCGGGCCGCCCACTCGGCCCGGTGTCCCAGCGCCATCTCGCCGGCCGGATTGCCAGGCAGCCCGATCCCGAAGAGGCGCATCGTCAGGCTCATCAGCCAGAACGACAGGACCGGCTTCGACCAGAAGACCTCCGGGTCGCGCGGCGAGCCGGGCCACCACAGGCTGATGTAGTCGCCCCGGTGGGTCATCTGCCGGGCGACCTCCGCGTAGTGGGTCTCCCAGGGATCCCACAGGCCGTACGACCCGGCGAACGGCACGTACAGCAACAGCCCGCCGGCGATCACCAGCAGCGCGACCGCCGTATCGCTCAGCGGCCGCTTCGTCATGCCACCCCCCGCAGGGGGAGGTTCATTGAGCGAGGACCTTTTGGAGCTCTAACAGGCTGAGGTCGATCGGCTTGGTCTGGCCGACGATCTCGGCCAGCGGCGTGGTCTTGATCTCGCCCCGCGAAAGGCCCACGAGGCGCCCGTGCTCGCCGCGTTCCAGGCAATCGGTCGCGGCGGCCGCCAGGCGCGTGGCCAGCAGGCGATCGAACGCGCCCGGCTCGCCGCCGCGCTGCACGTGCCCCAGCGTCGTCAGGCGCAGGTCGAAACCCAGGCGCCCTTTTTCGCGATCGAAGTGCTGGGCCAGCTTCACGGCATTGTGCCGCGCGCCCTCGGCGACGACGACCAGCGCGTGCGGCTTGCCGCGCGTCCAGGCCGCCTGCAGCGTCTGCGCGATGACCTCCGGCGCGACGTCGGCCTCGGGGATGACGACCGCGTCGGCGCCGCCGGCGATGCCCGCCATCAGCGCCAGGTAGCCGCAGTTGCGCCCCATGACCTCGACGAGAAAAGCCCGCTTGTGCGACGACGCCGTCACGCGCAGCCGGTCAATCGCCTCCAGCGCGATGTTCAACGCCGTGTCGACGCCGATCGTGATCTCGGTGCCGGCCAGGTCGTTGTCGATCGTGGACGCGACGCCGACCACCGGCAGGCCGGCGCGCGACAGCGCCAGCGCGCCCGTCTGGGACCCGTTGCCGCCGATGACCACCAGGCCGTCGATGCCCCGCTCGGACAGATTCGCGAGCCCCTGCGCGCGCACGGGCTCGTCCTTGAAGCCGGGCAGCCGGGCGCTGCCCAGGAAGGTGCCGCCGCGCTGCAGGATGTTCCCCACGTCGCGCGCGCCGAGCAGCTCGATCTGGCCGTCGACGAGCCCGGCGTAGCCGTTGCGCACGCCGAAAACCTCCCACCCTTTCGCGATCCCGGTGCGGACCACCGCGCGAATGGCGGCGTTCATGCCGGGGGCGTCGCCCCCGCTGGTCAGGACGGCGATCTTACGGTTGGACATCGGAGGCCTTCCTATACCACGGCGGCCCCCGTGCCGGATCCGCGGTAACCTCGCGCCCGTGCCGGTGAAGCAGCCCCCCAAGCCGCGCTCCTCCGAGGCCAAGCAGGCCAAGGAGGAGACGAACTACATCACGCCGGCCGGGTTCCGGAAGCTCGCGGACGAGCTGACCTTCCTGCGGACCAAAAAGCGTCCCGAGGTGGTCAACGCGCTGTCGGACGCGGCGGCCGAGGGGGACCGCTCGGAGAACGCGGAGTACATTTACCGCAAGCGCCAGCTCCGGCAGATCGACGGCCGGCTGCGCTTCCTCTCCAAGCGGCTCGACAACGTCGAGATCGTGGACCCCACGTCGCAACAGCGGCGGGACCGCGTGTTCTTCGGCGCGACGGTGACCGTCGAGGACGAAGAGGGTCAGGCGGCGACCTACCGCATCGTCGGCGTGGACGAGTCGGACGGCGCGGCCGGCGACATTTCGTGGAAGTCGCCGGTCGGGCGGGCGTTGCTGGGCAAGGCGCTCGGCGACACCGTGACCGCCCGGTGGCACGCCGGGCTGCGCGAGCTCACCATCGCGAACATCGACTACATCTGACCGGCGCTACTCGGCGCGCGGGAACAGCACCACCGCCGACCGGGGCTGCCGCCGAATCAGGATTGCCGCCTTGGGCGAGCGTGCGGCAGCCGCCTGCCAGATCGGGAACCACGGCTCGACGCGCAACGCCGGCAGTGCGTCGACCAGCTCCGGAACGTAGAGGTCGACCTCGCGGTACGCGCCGCGCATCAGCGTGTCCACGGCCGGTCCGAAGCTGTACGCCGCGAGCGCGGGCGCCGGAGCGAGGTCGTTGTGCAGCGCGCCTCCGTACACCAACACCAGCGGACGTCCCGGGGGGCGCGCAAGGGCCACGCCCTGCTCGATCGCGCGCTGCAGGTGCGCGCGCGTCAGCTTCAGCAAT
Source organism: Polyangia bacterium (assembly GCA_045802645.1). Classification (GTDB taxonomy): domain Bacteria; phylum Myxococcota_A; class Polyangia; order Fen-1088; family Fen-1088; genus JADGRB01. The sequence continues at coordinate 11,531 of JBJMQQ010000174.1, read as the reverse complement.
CGATCGTAGTCGACGTGTCCGCCGGCCGCGACGGTCTCGTATTCGTGGCAGTCGACGTCCAGCACGTGCGGCGCGACGCCCAGCTCCTTCGCGCGCCGCAACAGCCGGACGATCTCGTTCTCGGTCGCCGCCGGCCGCTCCGTGCTGCGGGCGACGTCTTCGGTGACGCGCTTTTCGGGAGCGCCGCACGTCCCGCGCGACACCCACGTCTCGACGATCAGATGGGCAGCGCGCGGCGCGATCGCCGGCAGGACCTCGTCGGTGAAGCGCGCCAGCGTCGACCGCACGCGCGCCGTCGCCGCCGTCTGGTGCAGCTCGCCGAACGCGACCACGACGGGGCTGTCACCGACGCCCGGGTCGTTCACAGCCGCCGCCACGGCCGCCGCCGTCGAGGCGTACGGCTCGGCGACCACCGGCTGCGGCGCCCAGGCCGGCGGATGCGCCAGCGCCAGGACGACGGCGACCGGCGCCGCGATCACTGACCGCCGAGCGTGATGTAGCGCAGGCCGTTGACGGTGCGCAGGCGCACGAGATGCCCGCCCCGACGCTGGGCCGAGAGCGCCGTGACCGCCTCCTCGGCGGTCGTCACCCGCTGGCGATCGACCTCCAGGATCACGTCCCCCTCGGCCACACCGGCCGCGGCCGCCGCGCCGCCCGGCACCACTTCGGCCACGACCGCGCCGCGCGTCCCCGGCTCGAGCCCCAGCGAGTCGGCGAGCGGCGGCGTCAGCGTCTGCAGCGCGAGCCCCAGGTTGCCGGGCGTCGCGCCGTTGCGCGCGTCCGCCGACGGAAGCTCGCCCAGCGTGACTTCGAGCGGCTGGCGGCGCCCCTCCCGCCATACGCTCACCGCCACCTTCGACCCGATGGGCCGATTGGAAACCGTGTCGATCACGTCGCCGGCCCCTTCGATCTTCTTTCCGTCGATGTCGGTGATGACGTCGCCCGGACGCAGCCCCGCGCGCGCCGCCGGCCCGCCTGGCGTCACCTGGGTCACCAGCGCGCCGGTGCCGGCCGGCAGCCCCTTGGCCGCGACCTCCCCCTCGTTGGGGTCGCCCACCAGCACACCGAGGTACGCGTAGCGCACGCGCCCCTCCTTGATCAGCGACTCGGCCACGCGCCGAACCTGATTGATGGGAATCGCGAAACCGTACGCGCCGCCCGGCCCGGTGTTGATGAGCGTGTTGATTCCGACCACCTCGGCGGACAGGTTCACCAGCGGTCCACCCGAGTTGCCCGGGTTGATCTTGGCGTCGGTCTGGATGTAGCGGCGCACGCGGCCGCCCGACATCTGCACGTGGCGCCCAACCTTGCCCTTGCCGCTGACGATCCCCGCGGTGACCGTCTGATCCAGGCCCAGGGGGCTGCCGACGGCCAGAACCCACTCGCCGACCTCCAGCGCGTCCGAATCGCCCAGCCGCGCCGCGACCAGATCGCGCGGCGGGTTGTCCAGCCGGATCACCGCCACGTCGGTCTCCGAATCCATCCCCAGCGTCTTGGCCGTGAACTCGCGTCCGTCGGTGAAGGTCACCTTCACCTGCGTGGCGCCCGAGACGACGTGCCGGTTCGTCACGACGTCGCCGCGCCCGTCCATGATCACACCCGAGCCCGTGCCGCGCTGTGGGCCCTGCGACGGCTCGGGCATCCCGGGACCGAACTGGAAGAAGCGGCGCAAGAAGGGCGCCATCTGCTCGTCGTCGTCGCCGTTCTGGGCGACGCGCGACGCGCCGATCTCGACGTCGATGCGCACGACGGACGGGCGCAGCGCGCGCGCGACGGACGCGAACGCCGTCGAGAGCACGCGGGCCTCATTGGGGGCCTGGGTCTTGGGCGTCACCTGCGCGCCCGGCTGCAACGCCGGCCCCGACGCGGGCGGTGTATCCGGCGTGACCGGCGCCTGCGCGGGCGTGCCGGGCGCCGGCGCCGCGTTGTTCGACAGCCGCGACGCGAGGCGATCGCACCCGAGGAGCACGCCCAGAATCAATCCGACGGGCACGACTACGCGCAGCACACGGCCATGGCGGTCCATGGCCGGTATTTAGCGACCCCAGCCGGTGGTTCGCAAGCTCCGGCCGTGAGGCAAAGGCTTACATTTTCCAACATGCGCGCCATCACGACCCGCCCGGGACAGCCGGACAGCGCTCGGCTCGATGATCTGCCCGAGCCCGCCGACGACCCGAACATGCTACTGGTGCAGGCCATCGCGGTCGGCGTCTGCGGGACGGACCTGGAGATCCTGAGTGGTGCCTACGGCCAGCCGCCGCCCGGGCACGAACGCCTGATCCTGGGTCACGAAAATCTGGGGCGGGTCCTGCGTGCCCCCGAGGGGAGCGGGTTTTCTCCCGGCGATCTGGTGGTGGGCGTCGTGCGGCGACCGGATCCGGTCCCCTGCCCCAGCTGCGCCGCCGGCGAGTGGGACATGTGCCGGAACGGCCGCTACACGGAGCGTGGCATCAGCGGCCGCGACGGCTACGCCGCCGAGCGCTACCTGCTGGAGCCGTCGTTCGCCGTCACCGTCCCCCCGGGGTTGGGCGAGCTGGGCGTGCTGGTCGAGCCGACGACCGTCGTCGCCAAGGCCTGGGAACAGATCGAACGCATCGGGGCGCGCGCCGTCTGGACGCCGCGGCGGGTGCTGATCACGGGCGCCGGCCCGATCGGGCTTCTGGCGGCCCTGCTGGCCCGCCAGCGCGACCTGGAGGTTCACGTATTCGACCGGATCACCGACGGCCCCAAGCCGGGCCTGGTCGCCGCGATGGGCGCGACGTATCACACCGGTTCGGTGAAGGATCTGCCGCCGTCCGACGTCGCGCTGGAGTGCACGGGCGTCGGCGAGCTGGTCTTCGATCTCATGGCGGCGGCGCCGCCGGACGGAATCGTCTGCCTGACCGGGGTCGCGTCGGGCACGCACACCCTGTCGGTGAACCTGACGGAGCTCAACAAAGAGCTCGTGCTGGAGAATAACGTCGTCTTCGGCGTCGTGAACGCCAACCTGCGCCATTACCGCGCCGCCGTCACCGCGCTGGCGCGGGCGGATCGCCGCTGGCTCGAGCAGCTCATTTCCCGCCGCGTCCCCGTCGAGCGCTGGCACGACGCCCTGGTCCGCGGCCCCGGCGACGTGAAACCGGTCATCACCTGGGGCTAAAGCTCCGCCCCGTCCTCGTCCTCGTCGCCGTCGCCGTCGCCGTACTCGAGGACGAGGACGAGGACGAGGACGAGGACGGGGCAGAGGGCGGAGGTAGGCCCAAAGCCCCGTTTCCCGGGCTCTTCCGGAATTGGGGTCGCGCCTTAGCTTCAGTCCGTGGGGCAGGTGTCGTCGGAGCGCGGAGGCTGGTCCGGTGGGGTGCTCTTGGCCGACACGTACCTGCTCGGCCGCCCCATCAGCCGTGGGGGCATGGGCGAGGTGTTCGAGGCGACGCACGCCCGCCTGCCTGGCCGGTATGCCGTCAAGTTCCTCCTACCCGAGCTGATCGGCCACCGGGAGGCGTTCGCGCGCTTCTGCCGCGAAGCCGAGGTGATGTCCGAGCTGCGCCACCCGAACGTGGTCCAGATCTTCGACTTCAACACCACCCCCGACGGTCGTCCCTACTTCGTCATGGAGTTCCTGGAGGGGCGCGACCTGGAGACGCGCCTCAATGACGAGGGACCGCTGCCCCTGCCGTTCGCGGTGCGCGTCGTCGACGCCGTCGCGTCCGCGCTGGCAGCGGCGCACGCGCACGGAATCGTGCACCGCGATCTGAAGCCGGGGAACATCTTCCTGGTCACCGTCGACGGCCAGCCCGACGAGCTGATCAAGGTCCTGGACTTCGGCATCTCGAAGGTCCGCGCGGCCGGAACGCTGCTGTCGACGCCCAGCGACGTGCTGGGGACGCCGCCTTACATGTCACCCGAGCAGGCGCGCGGCGCCACGCACCTCATCGACGGGCGAACGGACCAATTCGCGCTGGGCGCGATCACCTATCGGATGCTGACGGGGCACGACCCGTTCACCGGCAACGACATCGCTTCGCTGCTGTATCAGGTGGTGCACCAGACCCCGCCGCCGCTGACACGGTACGTGCCGAGCTCGTGGGATACGCGCGCCCTGCAGGCGGTGCTCGACAAGGCCATGGCCAAGGATCCCGCCCAGCGCTGGACGGGCATCCTCGAGATGGCGCGCGCGTTCGAGGCCGCCTCCGAGCAGACGCTGTCGCGCCTGCCGGAAGGGGGAACGCCCGATCCCAAGGCCGAGGGAAAATGGGATCTCAGCGACACGCTGATCGCGGCCCCGCCACCTCCCCCCGGCGCGACGGCCGCCTACCAGACCGAGCTTGCGACGCCGACGCCGGTCGTCCGCCCGATGCCGCTGGTCCGACCCGTGACCCCCGCGGTGGGTCTGACCGACGCGACCGCCCCGGCCCTGGTCACCGACGAGCCGCCGCCGGTCCGGACGCCGGCGCCCGTGGTGCTCCCGCCGGTGACGCCCGCGGCGCCCGCCGTCACGGCTCGCCCCGCGGCCGCGCCCGCGGTGGCGACACCGGTGGGTGCTGCCCGGCGCGAGTACGACTGGGAACCGACGGGAACCGTCGACGACCTTCCGCGCCAGCATCGCGGTCTGGCCACGTTCGCGGTGCTGCTGGCCGTCGCAGCCGTCGTCCTGGCGGTCACCGGGGCGTACCGGCGCATTCCCGCCGCCATCGCCGCCGCGGCGCAGGTGGTTCGGGGTCGCCCGGCGGCGCCCGCTCAGCCCGCGCCGGCCCCCGTCGCGGCGCCCGAGCCCTCGGCGGCGGCCCCGGTCGCGCCTGCGCAGCCTTCCACCCCCTCGCCGACCGCCACCCCGGCCTCCGCCGACCATGACCAGGCGCCGCGCGCGGCCACCGATCGACGCCCGCAAAAGCGCACACGCGCGCCGCGGTCGGGTGGCGTCCGCTACGTCGAGCACCCGGGCACGATCGATCTGTCGCCTGGCAGCACCGGGCCAGCCGAGGCCACTCCGCCGCCCAGCGAACCGTCGGCGCCGCCGCCCAGCGGTGAGCCGGCGCCGCCCGCGGCGCGCACGGCGCCCGCCCCGGCCGCACCGGGCTTCGACATCGCGCCCCCCGCGCCGATGACGGACACGCCCGGCCACGACCTCGCGCCCCCGCCGACCGGCGACGGCGATCAGCCAATGGCACCGTCGGTCCGCTGACGGACGCGCCGCGGCGGCTTGCTTTCGACCCGCCGGCGGTTACGTTGCGCAACGTCCGATGACCCCACGCATACCGAGCGCCACGTACCGTCTGCAGTTCAACAAGAACTTTACCTTTCGTGACGCAACTGCCCTGGTTGATTACCTGGATGACCTGGGGGTCACCGACATTTACGCCTCGCCCATCCTGGCCGCGCGGCCGGGTAGCGTGCACGGGTACGACGTCGTCGACCACGACCGCCTGAACCCCGAGCTTGGCACCGCGAGCGACCTCGACGCGCTGGCCGACGCCTTGAAGGCGCGGAAAATGGGGATGGTGCTGGACGTGGTCCCGAACCACATGTGCATCGCCACCTCCGAGAACCGCTGGTGGAACGACGTGCTGGAGAACGGCCGCAGCTCGCCCTACGCGACGTTCTTCGACATCGACTGGAATCCCCCCAAGCCCGAGCTGCACGAGAAGGTGTTGCTGCCCGTGCTCGGCGCCCAGTACGGCCGCGTCCTCGAGAACCAGGAGCTCTCGGTCGGCTACGAAGGGGGCGGCTTCTTCGTGCAGTACTTCGAGCACCGGTTTCCGATCGGGCCGCGCACGATCCTGCCGCTGCTGGAGCCGATGGTCGCGGACCTGCGCCGCACGCATCCGGACGATCACCCGGACCTGCTGGAGCTGGAGAGCATCGTCACCGCGACGAAGAACCTGCCGACCCGGCTAGAGACCGACGCCGAGCGGATCCGCGAGCGCCAGCGCGAGAAGGAAATCGTCAAGCGCCGCATCGACGCTCTGGTCTCGAACAGCGCCGCCGTCCGCGACGCGCTGGAGCGGAGCCTCAAAACCATCAACGGCGAAAAGGGGAACCCGCGCAGCTTCGACCAGCTGGAGGGGCTGCTGGCCGAGCAGGCCTATCGCTTGTCATTCTGGGGCGTCGCCGCCGAAGAGATCAACTACCGCCGCTTCTTCGACATCAACGACCTGGCGGCGATCCGCGTCGAAGAGCCCAAGGTGCTGGAGGCGGTTCACGCCAAGGCGTTCGAGCTGCTGCGCGAGGGCAAGATTACCGGCCTGCGGGTCGACCACGTCGACGGTCTGCTGGATCCCTTGCGCTACCTGCAGCACCTGCAGCGGCCGCGCGACGGCGAGCCGCCCTCGCCGCCCGGCGCCGATCAGCGCCGCATCTACGTCGTCGTCGAGAAGATCACGACCGGCGCCGAGGAGCTGCCCACCGACTGGCCGATTCACGGCACCACCGGGTACGAGCTGCTCAACATGGTCAATGGCGTCTTCGTGGAGCCGGGCGGGTTCCGCCTCATCGATCGCTCGTACCAGCGCCTGCACGAGGTGAACGGCACGTTCGACGACATGCTGTACGACGCGAAGAAGCTGATCTTGCGGACGGCCATGTCCAGCGAGCTCTACGTCCTGGCGCGCCGCCTGGACCGCATCTCGGAGCAGCACCGGTGGTCGCGCGACTTCACGGCCAGCACGCTGCACCTGGCGCTGGGCGAGGTGATCGCCTGCTTCCCGGTGTACCGCACCTACGCGGAGTCCGACACCCACGAGATCAGCCCCAACGATCGGATGCACATCCTGCGCGCGCTGCGCGAGGCCAAGCGGCGCAACCGCTCGACCAGCGAATCGATCTTCGACTTCATCGGCGATCTGATGCTGCTGCGCGATCCCGAGGGGATCACCGACGCCGACCGCGCCGAGCGCCGCGAGCTGGTCCTGCGGATTCAGCAGCTCACGGGGCCGGTGATGGCCAAGGGGCTGGAGGACACTGTCTTCTATCGCTACTTCCCGCTCGCGTCCCTGAACGAGGTCGGCGGACGCCCCACCACCGGCGTCGTGCCGCTGGACCACTTCCACAACTTCTGCGCGCGCCGGCGGCAGCGCTGGCCGGCGGCGCTATCCGCCAGCGCGACCCACGACAGCAAGCGCGGCGAGGATACCCGCGCGCGCCTGGACGTCCTGTCCGAGATCCCGCGCGAGTGGCTGGCGGCCCTGCGGCGCTGGGAACGCCTGAATCGCAAGGCCAAGCCGCGCGTCGAGGACGCGCCGGTGCCCGGCAGCAACGAGGAGTACTTCATCTACCAGACGCTGGTCGGGGTCTGGCCGCTCGAGGGCGTCGCCGCCGAGCTGGACGAGGCCGCGCACAAGACCCTGGTCGAGCGGGTGAGCGGCTACCTGACGAAGGCGCTGCGCGAAGCCAAGCTCCACACGAGCTGGGTGAACGTCGACGAACCGTACGAGAAGGGCTGCCAGGAATTCTTGTCGCGCATACTGGATCGTCGCGGCGGCGACAACCCGTTCTTGGCCGACCTGCGCCAGTTCCTGGGACGGATCACGCTGCCTGGGCTCTACAACGGGCTCTCGCAGACGCTGCTGAAGATCACCGTCCCCGGCGTCCCCGACTTTTACCAGGGGACCGAGCTCTGGGACTTCTCGCTGGTCGATCCCGACAACCGGCGACCGGTCGATTACGCGGTCCGCCGCGGGCTGCGCGGCCGTCTGACCGAGCGCGGCGCGCTCAGCGCGACCGTCGAGGGCGCGATCGCCGCGCCCGCGGACGGGGCGCTGAAGCTGCTGGTCACGGCGCGCGCGCTGAGAGCGCGCCGCGAGCGCCGCGCTCTGTTCGGCCAGGGCGAGTACGTGCCGCTCGAGGTGGTCGGCCCGAAAGCGCGCCACGTCGTGGCTTTCGCGCGCGTCGACGGTGACGCGGTCGCGATCACGGTCGTGGGACGATTCTTCACCGGGCTCGACGCCGCAGCACGCCGTCCCGTCGGCGCCGACGTCTGGCACGACACGCGCGTGATCATTCCGGACCAGATTCGCACTTCCGAACTTCGGGACGTCATCGGCGATACGAACATCAAAATCGATGAACATTCCGGCGTTCGAACGTTGCCTGTGGCGGGAGCGTTTTCCATGCTTCCCGCCGCACTTCTCGTTCCGGTCGAGGAGGCAAACCGGTAAGGCCGGTTCACTGACAAAATTGCTGATGCAAATTGTCAGTGGGTGTTACAATCGGGCCGGAAGAGCCAATGACGCAATGATGTTCACGCACGCTGGTTACGACGACGTTCACCGTGGCCGCCACATGTGCCTTCCGTTCGAGACCGACTTTGAAGAGCAGGACGCGGTCGCGGCCTTTCTGATTGAAGGACTCACGCAAGGCAAGCGCTGCCTCTTCGTCGGCACGCCGGAAAAGCTGTCCGGGCTGTCCGGCCCGCTGGAGTCGGCCGGCGTGTGCCTGTCGCGCGCGCTCGAGCGGCAGCGGGTGATCTTCAGGACGCGCGAGGAGGCGTACCTCGAAAACGGCGTCTTCAATCCCGACGTCGCTCTCGGGCGCCTCGACCAGCACGTGCGCGACGCGGTCGCCGACGGATTCACCGGCCTGCACGCGACCGGCGAGCTGGTGTACGTCCCCGCCGACGCCGACTGGCAGCGGATCGTCCAGTACGAAGCGCAGGTGAACGAGACCTTCGCTCGCCTCCCCTTCACGGCGCTGTGCCGTTACCCGCGCGCCGTCGTACCGGCTCACCGGGTGCGGGACGTCCTGCGGACCCACCCGGTCGCCATCGTGCGCGGCGAAACCTGCAGCAACCCGTTCTACGAGCAGACCCAGCTGGCGCTGTCGGACGACAGCCAGGCTCGCCTGGACTGGCAGCTTCGCCAGATGCGGGTCCAGAACCGGACCCAGCGCCGGCTCGAGGACCAGACCTACTCTGCCGTTACGGCCGCCGCCGATCTGGCCACCCAGCTCGAAGCGCTGCGCGAAAAGCTGCGCGAGCTGGAATCCTAGCCGCCGCCCCTCGGGCCAGTTCGCATCCTTGTTGCCATAATCCCGCGGCCGGGATATGGCCTGTAGGACATGTACATTCTCGTCAACACCGGGGGGGGCGACGCCCCGGGGCTGAACGCCGTCATCCGGGCGGTCACGTTGTCCGCGCTCCGCCGCGGCTGGCGCGTCACCGGCATCCGCCGCGGGTACCATGGCCTCCTCGAGAACCCGGCGGAGGGGCTCATCGAGCTCACGCGCGACAAGGTCCGCGGCATCGCGCACCTCGGCGGGACCATCCTGGGAACCGTCAACAAGGGACACCCCTTCGAGTTCATCGCGGAGCGCGACGGCAAGAAGGTGACGATCGACGTCTCGGACGACATTATGCGCCGCTTTCGAGAGGTCGGGGCCGACGCCCTGATCGCCATCGGCGGCGACGGTGCCTTCCGGATTGCCACCCGGTTCACGGACAAGGGCATGCCCATCGTCGGCGTGCCGAAGACGATCGACAACGACCTGTCCTGTACGCAGGCGACGTTCGGGTTCGACACCGCCGTCACCGTGGCGACCGAGGCGATCGACCGCCTGCACAGCACGGCCGAATCGCATGAGCGGATCATGGTCGTCGAGGTCATGGGCCGCTACGCGGGCTGGATCGCGATGCACGCCGGCGTCGCCGGCAACGCACACGTCATCCTGCTGCCCGAGATCCCGTACGACATCGACCGCGTCGTCGACCGCATCAAGAAGCGGTACGCCTCGGGGCGCCGGTACTGCATCGTCGTGGTCGCCGAAGGGGCCCATCCCAAGGACGGCACGATCAGCGTCATCGGCGAGGAGCTTGGCCGCGAGGTCCGCATCGGCGGCCTGGCCGAACGCGTCGGCGCCTACCTGGGCGAGCGCACCGGGTTCGAGACCCGATCGCTGGTGCTCGGCCACCTGCAGCGTGGCGGCAGCCCGACGCACCGGGACCGCCTGCTGGCGCTCCGGTTCGGCGCCGCCGCCGTCCGGATGGTCGAACAGGGCAAGTTCGGCCACATCGTCGCCTACCACCCGCCCCACATGGTGCCGGTGCCGATGATGGAGGCCATCGCGGTCATGAAGACCGTCCCGCTGGATTCGGACACCGTGCAGACCGCCCGCGATCTGGGCATCTGCCTGGGCGACTGAACCGCGCACCTGATGTATCATCGGCCGGCTCGCGCCAGGTCGATGACCGTGACACAGGATCAGAATCCGACGCTGTCCGAGCTCGACCCTCTCCTGGGGCGAGCCGTGGCGGACAATTTCCGGATCGAAAGCCTCATTGGCAGCGGTGCGATGGGCAACGTCTATCGCGCCGAGCAGCTGTCGCTGGGCAAGGCGGTCGCCATCAAGGTGCTCCACCAGCACCTGATGGGCGACGACAAGCTGGTCGCCCGGTTCAAGCGAGAGGCCAAGAGCGCCTCGATGCTGAACCACCCGAACTCGATCCAGATCATCGACTCGGGACAGGACCGCGACGGCACGCTGTACATCGCGATGGAGCTGCTGGCGGGGCGGGACCTCGCTCAGGTGATCCGCGACGAGTTCCCGCTGTCGTTGCCGCGCGTCGTGCGGATCCTGTCGCAGGTGCTGTCGGCGCTGGAAGAGGCGCACGCGCGCGGGGTCATCCACCGCGACTTGAAGCCGAGCAACATCATGCTCACGTCGCGCCGGGACGAACGCGACTTCGTGAAGGTCTGCGACTTCGGCATTGCCAAGGCGACGCTGGAAGGCGACGGCGAAGACGGGAACGACCGCGCGGCGATGCTGACCATCCAGGGGCTGGTCTGCGGCACGCCCGAGTACATGTCGCCCGAGCAGGCGCGCGCCGAGCGGCTCGACGGGCGCGCCGACCTCTATTCGGTGGCGGTCATCCTCTACCAGATGGTGACCGGCGACATCCCGTTCCGGGCCGACTCGCCCGTCGCCATCGTCAGCCGCCACCTGGTGGAGCCGCCGCTGCCGCCCAGCCGGCGCCGCCCCGATTTGCGGCTGCCCAAGATCGTCGACGACGTCGTCCTGCGCGGGCTCGAAAAGGATCGGGACCTTCGCTATCCGACGGCGGCGGCCTTCCGCGAGGTGCTGGAAGGGGTGCTGGGCGCGACGGGCGGCCCGGCCACGCCGCTGCCGCCGAACGTGCGCGCCTCGAGCCCGACGATGAAGGAGATCACCGGGACGTCATCGCCCGGGACGGCGACCGTGCCGGCACAGTCGCCCGCGGCGCGTTTCGGCACCACCGCCAACATGACGGGCCGCTCGCGCCGGCAGACGCCGATCCTGGTGCTGAGCCTGACGGCGCTGTTCGCCGTTTCGCTCGCCGCGGCCGTCTACACCTTTCGGACCCGCAGCCAGATGCGGCAGGCGGACCTGGCGGCCCTGGCCGCGCTGGAGGCGGCGCGCTCGGTGCCGCTGCCGCCGCCGCGACCGCCGACGCCCGTCCCCGCCGCAGTCGCCCCGGCGGCCGAGCCGCCGCCGGCGGAAGCACGCGAGCCGGCAGTCGCCCCGCTGCCCGCACCCCCGGGCCACGATCATACCCGGCCGCGCCACCATGCCACGGCGGCGAGCTC
>JBJMQQ010000173.1:0-42358 GCA_045802645.1 Polyangia bacterium | reverse complement strand
TTTGAAAATAGTTCTGACTCCTTTTGGTCGCTGCCCTCCCCTGTAGTGCGGAAGGAGCTTCCATGCAGAGACACGCCCCCATTTTCACGGCCCTCATCTCGGCGACCCTCTTGGCGTCGGCGTGCTCGAAGGGCGGGCAGGGAGGTACTTCCTCGGGCGGCCAGACGGGCATCGGGCAGGGGGGAAACTCTGCTGGGGGGCAGACGGGCAGCGGGCAGGGCGGCAACTCCGCCGGCGGCCAGATCGGCAGCGGGCAGGGGGGCAGCGCGTCGGGCGGCCAGATCGGCAGTGGGCAGGGGGGCAGCGCGTCGGGCGGCCAGATCGGCAGCGGCGGGCAGGTCGGCAGCGGCGGCGCGGGGGCGACCGGCGGCCAGAGCCCGGGCGGCAACGGTGGCTTCCCGTTCCCCGGACCGGACAGCGAAGCGGACTACAGCATGGACCTCGGCTGGCAGTTCAACAAGTCCGACGTCAGCGGCGCGCAGGCGACTTCGTTTGCCGACAGCGGCGCCGGTTGGAGTCAGGTCAGCACGCCGCATACGTACAACGACGTCGACTCGTTCCGCGTGCTGATCAACCACAGCGGCGGCGATCACGGGATGTACCAAGGTCCCGCTTGGTACCGGAAGCACTTCAAGGTGCCCGCCAAGTACGCCGGCAACAAGATGATCGTCGAATTCGAGCGAATTCGAGAGAGCGCGACGTTCTACATCAACGGCATGCAGGTGGGGGCGCCGTATACGGACGGAATTTCACCGTACGGCCTCGACATCACCGGGAAAGTCACGGCCGACGGCAGCACGGACAACGTGCTGGCTGTTCGCGTCGACAACACGGGCGGGGCGAACTACTGGGACTCCAATGCCACCAACCCGGCCTTTGGCGGCTTGGTTGGCCACGTCTGGCTGCACTTGCCGGGCAAGGTTTACCAGACGTTCCCGCTGTACCAGAACCTGAAGACCTCGGGCGTCTACATCTACGGGACGTCGTACACGAACATCACCAACAACACCCCGCAGGGTGACACGGGCAACCTGACGGCGAACGTGGAGTCCGAGGTGAGCAACGAGTCGGCCGCCGCCGTCACGGCGACCCTGGGCGTCAAGATCGTCGACCCGGCTACGGGCGCGACGCTGACCTCGTTCTCGGGAACCGCGACGTCGCTGCCGACGACTGGCGCCACGGTGCTGAAGGCCAGCGGCCCGGTGACGGGGGCGAAGTTGTGGAGCGATGTCCACCCGAACCTGTACAACGTCATCACCACGCTGACGGTCAACGGGACCGTCGTCGACGGACGCGGCACGGTCACGGGGTTCCGACAGGAAGTCTTGAAGGGCGGCGCCGGCACCGGCGGCGTCTACATCAACGGTCGCTTCGTGTTCATGCTCGGCTTTGCCCAGCGGTCCACGAATTCGTGGGCGGGACTTGGCCAGGCCGTGCCGGACTGGATGCACGACTTCCACGCCAACCTGATCCGGGGCGCCAACGCGAACTACATCCGGTGGATGCACGTGACGCCGCAGATCTCCGACCTGCGGTCCGGTGACAAATACGGCGTCGTCAGCATCGTGCCGGCTGCGGACAAGGAAGTCTCGAATCCGACGGATGCCCAGTGGACGGCGCGCATGAACGTCATGCGTTGCAGCATGATCTACCTGCGGAACAACCCCAGCGTGTTCTTCTACGAGGCCGGCAACAACGGCGTGTCCGGCAGTCAGATGCAGTCGCTGCAGACACTGCGGGACACCTGGGACAAGTACGGCGGCCGCGGCGACGGTGACCGCGACATGGACGACACCAGCGGGCAGCCATACGCCGACTACTTCGGCACCATGATCGCCTATGACGAGGGGAATCTGGGGAGCGGGTACTTCCGCGGCTACTCGGACTCGTACCGCGACAAGGGACCGATTCTGGAGGCAGAGGATTTCCGCGACGAGTCCCTGCGCGGCATCTGGGACCAGTACTCGCCCCCGCACGTCGGCGGGTTCATCCCGGGCGCGATGGACACGTACAACGAGACATCGGAGGTCTTCACCGTCGGGGACGGCGGGAACCCGGGCCAGGTCTCGCGCCTCAACGCCTGGCTGAAGCTGGAGAACATTCACAACACGACGCCGGCCAACTCGCGGTACTCGGGGTACGCGTCGATCTACTTCTCGGACGAAAACGCCGACGGCCGCTTGAACAGCTCGGCGGTCTGCCGCGCCGGCGGCAAGGTCGATGCGGTCCGCCTGCCCAAGGAGCCCTACTACGCCTTCCGCGTGGCCGGCAACACGCAGCCGGACCTTCACATCGTGGGGCACTGGACGTATCCCGCCGGCACGAAGAAGACGATGTACGTCGTGTCGAACACGGCTTCCGTCGAGCTCTTCGTGAACGGCACGTCGGTGGGCAAGGTGATGAGCCCCAAGGACGGCTACACCTTCAGCTTCCCGAACGTCACGTGGGCCTCGGGCAGCGTCAAAGCGGTCGGTTACGACGCGACCGGCAAGCAGGTGGCCACGCATGAAATCAAGACCGCCGGCCCCGCCGTCGCAGTCAAGCTGACGCCCACGACGGCGCCGGGCGGGTTGCTGGCCAACGGAGCGGACGTCGCGATGTTCGACGTCGAGGTCGTGGATGCGATGGGGCAGCGGGTCCCGACCTACGGCCCGACGGCGAAGGCGTCGGACAACCAACCAACGGGCGAGCCCAAGATCACGTTCGCGGTCACCGGGCCCGGAACGTGGCGCGGTGGCGTCAACGAAAGCATGCTGAATTCGACCAACAACCTGTACCTGTACACGGAGGCCGGGATCAACCGCGTCTTCATCCGGTCCCAGACGACGGCTGGCGCGATCACGTTGACCGCCTCCAGCCCGGGTTTGACCGCCGGGACGGCGACGGTGACGTCCGTGCCTGTCCCGGTCTCGAACGGCCTGGTTCCCCGGTAGGCCGCAAAAGGATGTTGTTGAAGACTGCGCCCCTGCTGGCGGCCGCCATCTTCGCGTGCGGGTGTTACGGCTCGCCTGCGGGCATCGGTCCGCACAGGCATGCCGTGACCGCGACCGGAACCGGTGGAGCGGGGCCGGGTTCGGGCGGCAACACCACGGGCTCGGGCGGGCAAACCGGCGGCAGTGGCGAGCCGTCGACGGGAACGGGCGGCGGCCCACCGCCCACCATCGGGTGGTCAACCCCGGTGCCGGGTGGTCCCAGCGGCACGGGGACTGCCGCCACGGTCACGGTGAACGCCGGCAACACCGTCGGGACGATCGGCGCCGACTTCGCCGGGTTCAGCTACGAAAAGACCCACCTCATGAACGGCTCGCTGACGAGCAACAACACGAGCCTGCTCGCGCTTTACAAGCTGCTCGGCACGCCGTCGACGCGCATCGGCGCCAATGACGTCGAACGCTGCACGTGGGCCGGGACAGGCCCCGCGCCGTCGCAACCGAACGGCAAGCCATTCGCCGTGAAGGTCACGACCGGCGGCGTCGACCAGTTCTGCGGGTTCCTGGCCGCCACGGGGAGCAAGGCCATCTACGGCGTCAACTTCCAGCTGGGCAACGTGGCCGCCTCGGGGGCAGAGGCGGCCTACGTCATGAGCCAGTGTGCGTCGAGCGTCGTCGGGTTCGAGATCGGCAACGAGCCGGACAAGTTCGGCACGTGGGCGGCCCAGCAGTCGGACTGGGAGAGCTTTGCCGACGCCATCCTCGCGACGCCCGGCGCCATGCTGGTCGGTCCCGCTTGCACGACGAAAGCGGCGCCGCTGTTCGCGGCACCGTTCGCGGACGAGATCGCGTCGAAGTATCCCGGGAAGCTGGCGGCTTTCACCCAGCACACCTACGTGGCCGCGGCGAACTCGTCGGATTGCTCGGTGCCCAACCTTCAGGTCACGACCACCAAGATGACGGACACCTTCGACACGATCGCCGCGGCAGCCGCCAAGAACAACCTGCCGAACTGGCGAATGGACGAAAACAACACCTGCTCCGGCCACGGACAGCAGGGCGTGAGCGACACCTTCATCTCCAGCTTGTGGGCCATCGACTACATGTTCGAGGTCGCCAAGCGGGGCGGCAGCGGTGTCAATTTCCACACCAGCGAGAACGGAATGGACGGAACCGTGCCGTTCTACTACGAGCCGTTACGAGAGGATCAGGGCATGGTCGTGCAGGTTCAGCCCGAGTTTTACGGGCTGCTCCTGTTTGCCGAAGCGGGAGCGGGGGCGCTGGTGTCGACGTCCGTCGCGACGGGCGCGCAGAACTTCACCGTCTGGGCCATCAAGGCGAACGCTGGGTACGTCAGCGTCGTCCTCAACAACCGGAACGCCTCGATGGGCGTCAGCGCCACCGTCAATCTCGGTGCCGCAGTCAGCGCGGCCAGCGCGATTTACCTGCAGCCGACGCCGGCCGGGAGCCTCACCGCCGGGCCGGGAAGCGTGACGCTTGCCGGGGCGCAGGTCTCGGCTGCGGGGGAATGGCGTCGAAACCCACCCTACATTCAGTCGGTTTCTGGAAGCAGTGTTTCTGTGTACGTCCCGCCGGCGAGCGCGGCGCTCGTTCGCGTTGCGCAATAGGTGCGCAAGCGGCCCGTTGGATCACGTTAGGGAGATGAAATGTTGAAAGCCAAAGTCGCAAAGAAGCTCACGAACCAGTTCAAACAAACCTTCGTTCCGATGATCATCGTATTGGGCCTGGCGGCGTGCAGCAGCAGCGGCCCCGCAAGCGGCGCGACCGGGGGCACGACCGGCAGCACCGGGGGGACGACCAGCGCGACCGGCGGTCACAGCGCCGGCAGCGGCGGCGTTGGTGGTTCCACCCAGACCGGCAGCGGTGGCGCCGGCGGCGGCGCGACCCTGACGCTCGCTCAGGCCTGTACGAAAAACTGCACACTGGCCGCTGGGTTGACGGGGTGCTCGACGACGATGGACGTTTGTGTCCAGAGCTGCCTGACGACGCACGACAACACCGCGGCCATCAACGCGGCGCTGGGAACGAAGTACACGAACATGATGATCTGCATCGCCACGAACTCGAAGTTCTCGTCGGCGGACGCCTTCGTATGCGCGAAGCCGGATCGCGCCTTGAACAAGTGGTCGCCGGGTCCGGACTCGGATTGCGAGTCGCTCATTTGCGACTGGAATTGCAGCGACGGCACGACCGGGAACTTCGACCCGTTCATCGACATTCGCTGCAGCTGCTCGAGCGTTTGAACCAGGCGAGCAGTATCAGCAGAGAGGCGAGGGAGAGGCAGGCGCCCACGACGACGGTCGTGGGTGCGAACCGAAACTGCACCCGGTGCTCGCCGGCAGGGACGACGACCGCCCGCTGGGTCAGGTTGGCGCGGAAAATCGGCGCTGTACGCCCGTCGACTTCCGCACGCCACCCGGGATAGTACGAATCCGAGAAGACGAGGATCGCCGCGCCCGGGGAGCGAACCTGCAGCGCGGCGTCCTTCGTGCCGTAGTGAAGGAACTGGACGCCGCCACCGCCGGTCGCCTGCCCGGGGTGGAAGCCGGCCGGCAGCGCGTCGAGCAGCACGGAGCGACCGGGGTCGAACGCGTCCGACGTGAGCGTCTCCAGCGCGGCGGCATCGTCGCGCACGACCGTCACGTCGCCGACGAGATGCGCGCGCGGAAGGACGTCGTCGTTGCGATACAGGAAGGCGCCTCCGTAGAGCCCCATCGGCGTGAGGTGGGGCGCCGGGCCGAAAGGCCAGAACGAGGTCAGGTACTTCACGTCGTACATGCGCATCAGCTTCCAGAAGCTGGGCGCCGGTTGAAACACGTCACCGCGGGTGGACGCGGTTCGCGTGATGACGCCAGCCCGGTTCTGGTCTCCCCAGACGTCGACGAGGTACTTGGGGATCAAGTTCGCGTACCCGTTCGGCGACGATAGACCGTAAAGAACGTTGGTGCTGGGCTGGATGAACTCGCGCTGGTCCACGAACGGCTGGAGGTCGCCTTCCCAGCCTTTCGCCTCCTGGAAGGTCCTTCGATGGGCGTGGTTTCCGCCGACGCAGAGGATCCGGAACAGGGAAGAGTCTGCGCTGAGAATCTTCGCGGTGGCGGGCGGTCGGGTCCAGGTCGCCCAGTCGGCGATCGGGTTCTGGCGAAGCTGCGCGTGAAGGAGGTCGACCACCGTGAGCACGACGGCCAGGACCGGAATGCGCGAAACACGGCGCCCCCTGAGCTCTGCCGCGAGACGCGCCAACCCCAGCGACGCCAGCGCGATCAGCGACGCATCGGTGAGCACGAGCAGCCGGGTCGGGAAGCGAAAGTATTTCATCCCCGGGACGGCGTGGAAGACCAGCCAGTACGCCGGCGTGGCCGGCCCCAGCACCAGGAGGTACGAGCCGGCGGCGGCCAGCGCGAAGAACTTCACGTGCCAGCTCTTTCTGCAGCGCACGGTTGCGTAGGCGGCCAGAAGGAAGGTCACGACGCCGACGTAGCCGTACTCTTCCCAGAAGATGCCTTTGCCGGCGTACGTCGCGTCGCCGATGTCGCCGTTGCTGTACGGAAGAAGGAACGTCCAGAAGCTGGCCGGGTCGTAGGCGAAGCGCGATGCATAATCGAAGGTCACGCCCCCCGCGCGCTGGGTCAGCGAGACCAGCTCGTAAGTGGGGATGAGTTGCACCGCCGCGAGCAACGAGCCCAGCGCGAGGGCTGCCGCAAAGCACGCCAACCCGCGGCCGAGGGGCGCCTTGTCGGCGTCGCTCGCGCGTCGATCGTTGCGAAGCCGCAGCGGAAAATACAGCAGGTACAAGACGCCGCAGTAATAGGCGACCTGCGCGTTGCCGGACAGATGCTGCAATCCGAACACGACCGCGAACCAGACCAGCGGACGGCGCGAGCGGCGCACGACCGCGCGTTCGAGGAGCAGGAGCCCCAGCGGCAACCAGCTCGCGCCGTTGGCCATGCTCAGGTGCTTCATGTGCGCCATCAGGAAGCCGCTGAACGCGAACGCGGTACCCCCGAGCAGGCCGGCCCGCACGTCGCCGCCGATCTCGCGCGCATAGAGGTACATCCCGACCGCCGCGGTGATCAGCGTCAGCAGGATCGTCAGATTCAGCGCCACGTAGGGCGGCAACAGACCGAAAAGGACGATGTTGAACGGGTAGCAGACGCCTGCCTCGGAACGGGCGAGAAGCGGAAACCCACCGTAGACCTCGCGAACCCACAGCGGCCAGTGACCGGCCCGAAGAGCCTCCCCCAGCGCCACCCGGTACGGGAAGTTCTCGTTCATGAGGTCGCTGGCAAAGACGTCGTCCGTGATGACGACACCCTTCATCAGCGTCAGCTTCCAGAACGCCGCCAGGATCAGCCCGACCAGCGCCGCGATCGCCAGTGGCGTCTCGAATCGGGATCTCGCGTGGCCCGGTGTCAAAACGCGATCCCGAGACGCGCGGTGGTAAAAGGGCGCCACCGGTCGGGGGTCCAGACGGCGACGGTCTGCTCCGGGCGGACAGCTGCGTATCGCGGCGCGATGAGGTCCAGCTCGACGCCCGCGTCGACAGCGGCGACGACGCGCCCGAAAGATTGCTGAAGGGTGGCGATCCCGAGCACCAGCGGGTCGGTGACCCAGAAAGCCGGCGTCGCGCCCGTTCCGGCCGGCGCCACGCGCGTGACGTCGAGGCCGGCGCCAACGCCGACGGACGCCCACAGGTGCCCCGCCAGCCGCGCCGGAAGCGCCGCGAACAATCGAATGCCCGAAGAGACCAGCTCCGCGCTCACCTCGGGGCTGCTCGCGTCACCGTCGGCGCTGCGCAACGTGACCGGCAGCCGCTGCAGCAGGGCGAGACCCAGATGAAGGCGCGGCCAGAGCAGCTCCGCGGTGAGGCCGGGGCCGTGCGCGACGACGCCGGGTGACAGCCTGGCGCCGGAGTACGCCGCGCCCAGCACCCATTTCGGCCGGGTCCTCACGGGGGCGGGCGGCGATGGCGGCGGCGGCACGGCGGGCGGCGCGAGCGAACGCTCGAACTCCGCCCGGCTGACGCCCAGCGGCTGACCCTCGAGGATCGCCTGCACGGCCCCATCCACCACGAACCGAATCAGCTCGAGCTCGACGGTGTCAGGCGTCGGGTGAACCGCCAGCGGGCGGACGTAGACGAGACCGCTCGGTTCGGTGACGAAGTACATCGTGGGCTGCGCGGCAACCAGGTCCAACCAGACGCGCGCCACGGGCGCGGCCGCCGGGCTGCTCGCCTGCGGGCGCGCCAGCTGCAGCGGATCGAGCCGGGGCACCACGGTCGCCTCGACCCCCAGCCCCCGCCGAACCAGAGAATCGCGAAGGACCGTCAGGACGCTCTCGGACACCGCAGCGTCGGCCGCGACCACCACCTGGACCCGTCGCGGCGCCTCCTGGGCGGCGGCGCCGCCGGCAACGGCGAACACCGCCAGCAGCAACCCGCACCGACCCCATCGGGAGAGGCCCCTCCGCATCGACCGCTGTTAGCGCTCCGGCGCGGCCAGTCGACGCTTCGCCAGCGGCGCGTAAACCGTCTTCGGATACTCGTCCAGCAACGTTCGCCAGGTTTCGCTCTCGTCGGAACGACGCCCCATCCGGCCCAGCGCGGTGGCGCGGCCGGCCAGCGCCTCCTCGGAGGCCTCCCCCCTCTGTGCCAGGTGCTCGTCAAACTGGGCCAGAGCCTGCGCCGGATGTCCGCCGTTCAGCAAGAGACGTCCGGCGAGAGCGTACGAGAGGCGGGTCTCGCGCGCGCGCGGGTACAGCCGCTGCAACCGACGAAAGACCGCCACGGCCTCACCGGGCCTGTTCTGGGCACGCAACGCGGAGGCCTCTTCGAACAGCGACGACGCGCTCGGCTGGGTCCGCGCTGACTTGTGCGAGGCACCGCGGCTCGGTGAGTCCGAGGGCGCCAGCGACGGTGGCGGCTCGAGGTCGTCGACCAGGTCGGCCGACTGCGACGCGATCGCGACCGGCTTGCGGGCACGCACAGCGGGCGTTACCGCGGACGCGCTTTCTGGGGCCCGAGCCGCGTGCGCGCGCGGCCGCTGGGCGTGCCACCAGGTCGCGCCGGCCATCCCGCCGAGTCCGATCAACACGCCGGCGGTGACCAGCGCCCACCGTCGCCAGAACGGCACCGAGAACACCCCCGGCCATCGTCCGTGCTGTACCGACTTCAGCGCACGCTCCACGGCCCGGCGATTCAGCAGGTCGTCCCACGGTTCGGGCGCGCTGTGTATTTCGGCCGAACGGGCCAGCGCCAGGTGAGCAGCACAGGCCCGGCAGACGGAGACGTGCCGGTGCAGCACCTCCTGCTCCGCGGTGGCAAGCGTCCCTCCAACCGCCCGGTCGAGCAGCTCCTCGGGGTGCGTCACGCCTCGCCACCCAATCTACGACGGAGGTACTCCTTCGCGACCCGCAGGCGGCTCTTGCTGGTGTTCACGGGGACCTGCGTCGCCACGGCAATCTCCTCGACGGAGTATCCCAGCACCATGCGCATCACGACAGTCTCCGCCTGAACCTTCGGCAGCTCGTCGATGATGTCACACAAGAACCACAGGCCGGGACCGACGTCCGGCTTGCCGCAGGCAGCGGTCACAGCTTCCAGCTCGGCCAGGACCCGGGCGCGCTGCTCGCGGTTGCGGCCCCGCTTACGCGCGGCGATCGAGCAGCGCAGCGCAATGCGGCTGGCGTACCCGACGATCGTCCCCTCGAAGCGGTACTTGGGCAGCGCGCGCAAGATCTCGATCAAGCATTCCTGGATGGCGTCTTCCAGGTCGGCGTGCCCGGGCCCTAACACGGCCCGACAGACGCCCCGCACCGGCGGCGTGATGCCTTCCAGAAACCGGCGAACGGTGGCCGGATCGCGCGTGCGAACCGCTTGCTCGGCCAGCGCCGTGAGCTCCGACGCGCTCGCGCCAATCGCGCTCGCGGGCGGCGTCAGCTCGGCGCGATCGTGCGCGGTCGACATGGTCACCGCCAGGCCTCGTAGAGCTGGCTGACGCCGGTCGTGCGGTCTGAAACGAAGACGATGTGGCGGCCGTCCTGCGACAGCCACGGATCTCCGTCCCAGTCGTCCGCCGAGTTGAGCGAATCGAGCGCGATGGGCGTCGTCGAAAACGGTGCGTCCAGCGCAGGCCGGCTCACCTGGAAGAGGTCCGACGTGCCCCCGTTCGACGGCCCGCGCGAGCTCCAGACCAGCGACAGGCCGTGGTCGAAGAGCGCGGGGTTTTCGTCCTGCCTGGACGAGTTGACCTCTGCCAGAGGCGTCACGTCCGCCCAGGTCCCGCGAGGGTCCGTGCGCGAAGCCCGGTACAGGATCGCCTCCGTCGTGGTGCGCTCCGAAGCGAAGACCATGTTCAGCCCGGTCGGGTCGACGGTCGGCCCCATGTCCAGCGTCGACGTCCCGAGCCCGGTCAGCTCCTGAGGCGCTCCCCACGGTTGACCACGCGCCGCGCGCCGCGCGACATACAGGTGGTATCCGTCGCCCGCTCGGTCGCTGGAAAAGTAGATCGTCAGCCCATCGGGTGAGACGTCGGGGTCGACGTCGTTGCCCGGGCTGGACAGGTCCGCCTGGATGACCGCCGGTTTCCAGGCGGCGTTGGGCCCGGTCCGCGTACTGGTCCAGATGTCCGCGAGGGCGTTGGTGTCCGACGAGATGTAGATCTCCAACTCGTCCGCGGTGAGCGAGGGATCGTGCACGTCCAGCGTGTCGCTGCGCAGGCCGGCGACCAGGGTCGGGGCCGAAAACGCAGGGAAAGCGTCCAGTTGGACGGCGAGCACCCTGTCTGTCTCCATGCACCCCATGCCGGCGAACAGCAGCGCCACCAGCGCCGCCATGCCGCGGTCAGACACCCACGGCGGCGGGTTGAGGGGCGATGGGCTCACCACGGTGGACAGGGGTCGACCCCGCCACTTTGGTGCAAGAAACCGGGCGCCAGCCGCCTACAGTAGAGTCGGGCTCGGATGTTGCTCGGTCAGAAGATCGTCGTCGTCTTGCCGGCCTACAACGCCGCCCGGACGCTGGAGCGGACGTATCGCGAGATCCCGCTCGATATCGTCGACGAGGTCGTGCTGGTCGACGATCGCAGCGCGGATGACACGCTCGCGCTAGCCAAGGCGCTGGGCATCCAGCACGTGTTTCAACACGACGCGAACCGGGGCTACGGGGGCAACCAGAAGACTTGCTACG
Source organism: Polyangia bacterium (assembly GCA_045802645.1). Classification (GTDB taxonomy): domain Bacteria; phylum Myxococcota_A; class Polyangia; order Fen-1088; family Fen-1088; genus JADGRB01. The sequence goes on along the minus strand of JBJMQQ010000173.1, from coordinate 31,222 downwards.
ACGTGGCCCTGGGCCTGGGCGCGGACATCGTCGTCATGTTGCACCCGGACTACCAGTACACGCCCAAGCTGGTGCGCGCGATGGTCGCCGTCCTGGTCGAGGACGTCTATGACATCGTGCTCGGCTCGCGCATTCTGGGCAACGGCGCGCGCCAGGGCGGCATGCCTCTTTACAAGTACGTCGCCAACCGCGCGCTGACGCTGGTCGAGAACCTCGTCATCGGGCAGAAGCTCTCGGAGTACCACACCGGGTTTCGCGCGTACCGGCGGGGCGTGCTGGAAGCGATTCCTTACCACCGCAACTCGGACGACTTCGTGTTCGACAACCAGGTCCTGGTGCAAGCACACGCGCTCGGCTTTCGAATCGCCGAGCTGACGTGCCCGACCAAGTACTTCGCCGAAGCTTCCACAATCAACTTTCGTCGCAGCGTGCGGTACGGGATCGCCTGTTGCGCGACGGCCGTGCAGTACCGGCTGCACCGCCTGGGCGTGGTGACGTCGCCGTTGTTCCAGCGCAACCAGTCCCGGTAAGATGGCGCGCAGTTGCCACGGCGAGCGGGACACAACATCTTCACCTTTCTGGCGCGCCGGCTGAACCTGACGCTGACCTACAGCGTTTCGGATGTGGCGGGCGCGGCGCTGGCGGGGGCCGCCGTCGCCGTCTGGGCGGCAGTGGCCGGCGGGGCGTTCTCCGTTCGTGCGCTGGTCGCGTGCGAGGCGGCCTTCCTGTCGTTCTATCTGGTCGGCTCGCTCTTCGCCGCATGGGGACGGCTGGCGGCGGGCGCTCTCTTCGATTTGCCGCTGCGGTTGCTGATGGGGTACGCCGCGGTCAACACCGCGCTTTTGGTCCTGGCGTGGCTGTCCCCGCTGGGGATCATCGCCGACTTCGGCATCGTGTTCGCCGTGTCGGCCGGGCTGTTCCTGGCGGGCGGGCCGGTCCGGCAAAAGCGGCGCGAGGATTGGCTTGGCCTGGTCGTCGTCGGTCTGTCGCTGGCCGCGGCGACGCTCTGGTGCCAGGACTCGCTGCGACCGACGTCCGTCGACGGGAACATCGTCACGTTCGAACCGTGGATCGACGGCTTTTATCACGCGGTCCACGTTCGCATCTTCGGCGCCGCGCACGGCGCGTCGACGATCGAGGACTTCCGGATGGCCGGCGTGCCAGCACGCCTCTACCACTACGGCGCGTACATGACGCCGGCCCTCATCCGGCAGGCGTCGGGGCTGCATTCGTACGCCGTGTTTGCCGGCGTCCTGGCGCCGGTGGGGGTGTTCTTGACGGGGCTCGGCGCGTACGCGCTCTTCGGATCGTTCTGGGGGATGTGGCCCGGCCTGGCCGCGGCCGCGGCCGTGCTGCTGCTGCCCGACGGCGCGCAGCAGGGGATGCAGAACACGTTCATGTCGTATCACTGGCTCACGCAGATCTCGCCCAGCGCCAGCTACGGGCTGGCGCTGCTGGCCGTCGCCTGGATGTTCATCCTACTCGGCTGCACGCGGGCCAGTCGGTTGCAGCTCGTCGTCGGTTGGGTGATCGGGGCCGTGCTGGCCGTCTACAAGCTGCACTTCTTCATCGCCAGCGCGCTCCTGTTCTTGCTGGTTCCCGCGCTGTTTTCTGGCGCGAGTGTGAGGGTGGGGCGCCGCGCACTTTGGGCGCTCGCTGCCGCCGCGGTCTATGTCGTGACCGTCCTTGTCGTTCAGCGGATCCCCGGCGTGCCCGCCATCCGGTTCAACGGATCGTCGCTCGGCGAGATCTTTTCGCTGATCAAGCAGTTCGCGCAGCGGGGCGCGCTGCGTGACTTCCTCGACAGCCATCTGGGGACGGGACAGTCCTGGGTTTCGAACGTGGCCCTGGGCGTCCCTTACGTGTTGCTGTCCGCGCTGGGCGTCTTCGCGCCGCTGCTGGTGCTGCTCGTGATCTGGTTGCGCAAACACGCGCCGCTGGTGCTGGTGCTGTTTCCGCTGCTGCTGGTCGCGAATTTCCTCGCGATGTTTCTGGGCCTGGCGTTGGACTTTCGCAGCAGCACGCCGGACGAGCTGTCGCACCGCCCGCTGATGATTGTGTCCTTCGCCGTCGTGGCGTGGATCGGCGGCGCAAGCGGTCTGCTGGCGCTCGAGTCCCAGCGGCTCTCTCGCGTCGCCCGCCCGGCGCTGATCGGGGTGATGGTGTTGCTGCTGGCGGTGCCCGCGTTTTTCGGGGCGGGCGTCCAGCGCATATGGGCCATGCGGATGTTCTCGCCCGTTCGCGTCCCGATCGGCCTGGTGCGCGCCGCCGAGTTCATGCGCGACCACGGCGACCGCCAGGACGTCATCCAGGATTCGCAGTTCGACCGCACCTGCGCCGTCGCGGCGTTGGCAGAGCGGAGCACCTACGCCGCGCGGCCCCTCACGATCATGAGCACCAACGCCGACCTGCTGCAGCGGCGCATCGAGTCCGTCGAGAGCTGGATGGACCTCCGCGACGGCGCGGCGGTCGCGGCGACGGCGCGCCAGCTCGGCATTCGCTGGTTCCTGCTGGACCCCGGCGACCAGGTGAAATGGCCGGCCGAGATCGTCGAAAGCCCCGCCTTCCAGCTGGCTGGTTACCGACTGTATCGGTTTTGAGGCCCGGCCCTCCCGCCATGACGAACCCCAACCTGACGCCCGGCAAAGTCGCTCTCGCCCTGGTGGCGCTGGCGATGCTCGCGCTGCTGGCGGTCGGCCTCGGCGACATCGGGTACGCGCAGCAGCTGTTCGTCCACACGACGTACTTCTTCCTCATGGCGACGGTGCTGTGCTGGGCCGGCGTCTACCTCTACGCCGGCCGCGACGTGCGCCGGCCCGCGGTCGCCGCGTGGGTGAAAGACAACTGGCCGGGGCTGTTGGTCGCCGTCGTCGTGACGGTGGTCGCGTGGCTGGCCATTCATCCGGCGCTGCGAATCCTTTCCGACGAGGCGAACCTGGTCGGGACGTCGAAGAATCTCTTCGCGTCGCGGACCGCGACGTTCACCGTCTCCGGCAAGAACTACTACGACACGTACTGGGACATCGACGTCGCGATCGATCGGCGACCGGCGCTGTTTCCGTTCCTGGTCAGCCTGGTTCACGTCGTGCGCGGCTACGCGTACGACAACGTGTTCGCCTTCAACCTGCTGCTGCTCCCCGCCTTCGTGCTGGTCGCATATCGCCTCGCCAAGTCACTCGGCGGCGAGACGTTCGGCGTCGTCGCGGCGCTGCTGGTGGTGGCCCATCCCATCACACTGATCGCGGTGCGGTCGGGCGGGTTCGACTTCTGTGCGCTCTTCTTCTCGCTGCTGGTCCTGAAGAGTTTGTTCGACCACCTGCGCGAGCCCTCCGCCGGCCGCCTGGCGATTCTCTGGATGAACCTGTGCATGTTCGCCGAGGTTCGCTACGAGAGCGCGCTCTTCATCGTCCCCGTGCTGGCGCTGCTGCTCGTCTTCCGGCTGGCCAACTGGACCCTGCTGCGTCCGTACGCCTTCATCTATGCCCTCACGCCGGCGTACCTCGCGCCGCGGCTCTGGCAAGCGGCCTTGCGCGGGAGCGTCCCGGACCAGGAGGTCGGGGTGCCGGCCGTCAGCGTCGGATACTTCTTCGACAACCTACGCGAGTACTTCCGCCCCGTTCTGTCGCCGCTGGCCGGCTACCCCGCTCACGCCGGGATCGTCATCGCGCTGGGCCTCGCCGGTTGCGTGCTCTGGCTATGGGCGCGCCGGCGCGCCTGGCGCGCGATGGATTGGAAGAATCCCCGCCAGCAATTCGCGCTGTTCGTCTGCGCCTGGATGCTGCTTCAGATCGTCGTCGTCTTCGCCTACGTCTGGGGACGCGCACAGGCTCCGTCCGCCGCGCGTCTGGTGATCGCGGTCGACACCTTCTTCTCGTTCTTCGCGGCGTGGGCGCTGGCGGTCACGCTGCGCCGCTGGCGCCCCTTCGTGGCGGTCCTGGTCGCGGCCGCGGTCCTGGTCATTCACGTCCCGATCGCCGAGCAGCACCGGATGCTGAACCGGCTGACGCAGACGCGCGAGAGCGCCACCGTCTGGCGCTTCTTCGAGAGCCTTCACGAAAAGCGCATCCTGATCGTCACGGATCGCCCCGATCTGTTCACGATCATGGAGTACGGCGCCATGAGCTTCGACGCCGCCCGGCAGGACCCGTTCCTCCTCGACGCCTTCGCGCGGCACCTCTTCTACGACCTCTACGTCGTGCAGCAGATCAGGCCGTCGATGAACAGCCCGCTGCCCGGGTACGAGATCTGGCCGACGCGCCGGCTCGAGACGATGCTGGAATTTCAGAACGACGCGGACGTGGTGGTCCGCGTCTCGCGCGTCGCGCGGTGAAGCTCGGGTACGGCTACTTGCCGTAACCCGCGTTCACGATGTTCGCCTGGATCGCCGAGTCAGTCGCGTCCGACGGATAGCCCGCGACGATGGCCCCTTCGTAGAAGGTTCCCTGGCTGAGCGTGTTGTTGCTGTAGCAGCAGTCGCCGCCGCTGCCGAGCACGATCGACCCCTGCTTCTTGGCCGGGTTGTATCCCGGGGGCACGTTCCCGCTGTAGAACGTGCTCAACGCACCCATCGTGGCGTCGCCACCCTTGAGGGCGAAGGTCCCGGTTCCGTTGTTCTTCTCCATCGCCGTGACGTACGTGAACGTCAGGCTGGGATCGGCCGTGCTCTGGCCGCCGCCGCCCTTGGCGAAGAGCCCGCCTTCGAGGTCGGCCATGACCCAGGGGCCGGAGCCGGCGCCCGTTCCCCAGATCGTGCAGTTGCTGAAGTTGAGGGCGTCCATCGACGGCCCGGCCACGTACATGCGGCTGGTCTCACCGTTGCCGTAGTCGAAGCAGCAGCCGCTGCCGAAGTGCTTGCCGCTGGTGACCATGTAGATCCCCTGCGGAGAGTTGCCGATCGGCATCCCCGACTTGGAGCCGTCCCGCCAGTAGGCCTGGCTGGTCTTCATGTAGAGCGAGTAGACCTTGTGACCGTTGACGGTGAACGGCTCTTGCGTGGCGTTCGAAGCGGTCATGCCGGAGTGGCCACCGACGGTGCTGTCGGGCGTCTCCGCCTCGACGAAGTTGCCGTGACCGGACTGGTCGTAGACGATCGTGATCGTGCAGGTCGTCCCCATGCAGAACGCATCCTGCGTGGCCGTGTCGGCGAGGCCGCCCGGGCTCACGAGGCCGATGTCCTTGGTCATGCCGTCCGACGCGCGCTTGACCTTGTAGAGATTGCCGCTGTAGGAGCCCAGGAGCGCGCGCACCGTGCTGTGCGCCGCGACGCAAGCGGTGTTGGCGGCTGCGTAGATATCGCAAGGCGCCATCCCGGCCGTGCCCGTCGTGCCTGCCGTTGGGCTGGTTCCACCGCCGCCGCTTCGACCGCCAGCCGAGCCGCCCGAGGCGGAGTTTCCGGCGCTGCCGCCGCGTCCGCCCGCGCCCGGGCCGCCGCCCGCCGCGCCGCCGGTGGCGGTGATACCGCCAGTGCCGATCGTTCCACCCGAACCGCTGGCGCCCTTCTGCAGCACGATCGTGCCGGTGATCGGAAGAATGCTCGGCTTCGGGGCCAGCGTCAGCATGCTGCCGGACGCGCACGTGTTGTAGTCGACCTGGTCGTCTGCGTTGAGGCTGTTGGATCCAGGCGTCGTGTAGTTGCCGCTGCTCATCGCCCACGGCGAGATCACGCCGATTCCACCGTGCTGGTTGGCCGTCGCGGAGCAGGTGCACTGACCGCCCGTACCGGTCGAGCAGGTGACGTTGGCCCAGCCGAGCGCCTGCAGGCTGCCCGCCGCCTTGTCGCACGCGACGTTGACGGACGAGACCGACAGGCAGGAAGGCGCCAGCGGGAACGTCATCGAGCCCGTGGTGACCGTGTTGTCGGTGTACGACCCGTCGGCGTTGGCGGTCCATGATCCCGTGACGTGCAGGGAGCCGGTCACCGGGACGGTCTTGCAACCCAGGCTGGCGAGGGTCACGTCCATGTTGCCCGAAACGTTCAAACAGGACGACGCCACGGTCCAGCTGCCGACGACGGAGCCGCTGCAAGGCGTCAGCCCCTGACAGCTCCCGCCGGAGGTCCCTCCGCTCCCGCCGCTCGCGTTGGAGCCGCCGGAGCCCGGCGTTCCGCCAGTTCCTCCGCTCAGGTTGGCGGAGCCGCAGCCGCTACCGGCTACCGCCGCGATGAAAGCTACCGAGCCGACAAGTCCGTTCAGTCTGATCCGCATAAGCCCTCGCGGTCGTAATTGTCGGTTGGGGGTAGTTTTGTTCACAGTTTTTGGCTTTTCGCGTTCCCCAGGCCGGGACGATGACCCGCGGCGGCGCTGACGTCCCCCTCCTGGTGGATGATAAGCTCGCGACTCGCAGGCGAAGACGAGCAGCCGTGACAGACAGCCGCCCCAGCCGAGGACCGAATCGCGCGGACCGGACAACCGAGCGCGTACAGCTCGAGGAGCGGGTGTTTTCGGTGAAGAAGCGGTTCCTGGCCATGTACAAGCGCGCGCACGCCGGGCACATCGGCAGCTCCCTGTCGTGCGCCGAGATGTTGGTCTTCCTGAAGTACGCCTGGATGCGCGAGAAGGACACCTTCATTCTGTCCAAGGGACACGCGGTGGCCGCGTTCTACGCGCTGCTCGCCGAGCTGAACGCGATCGACCCGCGCGAGCTCGAGACGTTCTACGGCGAGGGGACCCGCTTGCCCGCGCTGCCGCCGGTCAACACGCTGGACGAGATCCCGTTCGCCACCGGCAGCCTCGGGCATGGGCTCTCGCTGAGTGCCGGGATGGCCGTGGGGGCCGCGCTCAACCGCAGCGACCGGCGTTTCTTCTGCCTGACGTCCGACGGTGAGCTCGACGAGGGGAGCACCTGGGAGGCGGCCCTCTTCATCGCGCATCGCAAGCTGACCAACGTCGTGTGGCTCATCGATCGCAATCGCGTTCAGGCGATGGGCGGCACCGAGGACGTACTGGCGCTGGAGCCGCTGGACGCGAAGCTGGACGCGTTTGGCTTCGAAGTCGTGGCCGCGGACGGGCACGATTTCGCGTCGCTCGCGGCGGCGCGCGACAGGTGTGCGGGCGTTCTGCGACGGCCCATCGCGATCCTGGCCCGCACCGTCAAGGGGCACGGCATCCGGTACATGCAGGACACCGTCGCTTCCCACTACCTGCCGATGGACGACGCGCAGTACGAGCAGGCCCTCGAGGAGCTGTCGATTGCGCATGCGGCTGCCGTGGCGGGGGCGCGCCATGCGGGATGAATTCGCGCGGACGATGGTCGCGCTCTACCGCGAGCGGAACGATCTGGTGTTCATCACCGGCGACGTCGGGTACCTGGCCATCGAGCCGATTGCCGAGGCGTATGGCGAACGCTTCATCAACGCCGGCATCGCCGAACAGAACATGGTGTCGCTGGCCGCGGGTCTCGCGCGCGAGGGGCATCTGCCGTGGGTGTACAGCATCGCCCCCTTCCTGGCCTTTCGTCCGTACGAGCAGATCCGCACCGACGTGTGCCTGCACCGGCTTGCAGTGAAGCTCGTCGGAAATGGAGGCGGATATGGCTACGGCATCATGGGGGCCAGCCACCATGCGCTCGAGGACGTCGGGGCCATGCGCGTCCTGCCGCACATGCGGGTGTATCTGCCGCTGACCAGGGCAGATGTGTCGCCGGCGGTGAGCTTGATGGCGCAGGATCCGCTGCCGAATTACCTGCGGCTGAACACCGCGGCCCAAATTCCCGGCGAGGTGCCGCCGTTCGCGCCGTGGCGAAAGCTCAAGGCCGGTGGAAAGTGCGTCGTCATTGGAATGGGCCCGGTTCTCGGCAACCTGTACGCGCTGGGCGATCAGGCGCTGCTCGACGACCTCGAGATCTGGAACGTGGGGATGCTCCCCCTCGGCGAGCTGCCGCCCGACCTCATCGCCAGCATCGGCGAGAAGCAGCGACTCGTGACGCTGGAAGAGCACTACCTGGCGTGCGGGATGGCGGAGGCGTTGAGCCACCTGCTGCTGGCCAGCGGCGTGTGCCCGAAGTCCTTCACCAGCCTGCACGCCAAGGGTTACCCCAGCGGCCGCTATGGCAGCCAGCGCTGGCATCAAGAAGAGAGTGAGCTGGCGGGCAGACAGCTGCGTGCACGGCTGGAGCGGGCCGTCCGTGGCTGACGGCCGCCCGCCACGCCTCTCGGCCGTCATCGCTTGCTACAAGGACGCGCAGGCGATCCCGCTCATGTACCAGCGGCTGTCGGCGGTGTTCGGCGCGCTGGGCGTCGAGTACGAGATCATCTTCGTCAACGACGGCAGCCCCGACGACAGCACGTCGGTGTTGCAGGAGCTGTCGGCGAAAGACGAGCACGTGCTGGCCATCGAGCATTCGCGAAACTTCGGGTCACAGAACGCCTTCCTGAGCGGGATGGAGGTCGCCACCGGTGACGCCGTGGTGCTTCTGGACGGCGATCTTCAGGATCCGCCGGAGGTGATCCCGGCCCTGTACGAGAAGTGGCGCGAGGGGAACGAGGTCGTCTACGGTCGCCGTTCGAAGCGCGACATGTCGGCGATGATGTCGCTGGCCTGCAGGGTTTTCTATCGCGTGTTTCGGGGCGTCGCCTATGTCCCCGTCCCCGTCGACGCGGGCGACTTCTCGCTGATGGATCGGCGGGTCGTCGACCAGCTGCTCGCGCTGCCCGAGACGGATCAGTTCGTGCGCGGGCTTCGTGCCTGGGTCGGGTTCAAACAAACCGGCGTGGACTATGTCCGCCCCGAGCGCGCCTTCGGGCGTTCGACCCACAGCCGATTGAAGAACCTCTGGTGGGCCAAGAAGGCCATCTTCTCGTTCAGCTCCGCGCCCATCGAAGTTCTGAGCTACACGGGGGCGATCCTCACGCTGCTGTCGTTTGTCGCTCTCGTGTACGAGCTCATCGCCGCCGGCACGGTCACCGTCGGCGTTCTGGTCGCGTTTTTTGGCAGCCTGAATCTTCTCGCGATCGGCGTGGTCGGCGAGTACCTCGTCAGGACGTTCGAGGAGGTCAAGCGCAGGCCGAAGTTCATCAGGAAGGCGATGTGGCACGCTGGAACCGCGTTCAGCCGCGCGTCCGACATCGAGCGGTTCGTGGGGCAGCGACGGGCGGCGGTGCGCGCGACGGAGCCGCGTGCAGGTTAAGAGCGTCCTCATCACCGGCACGACCTCGGGCGTCGGGCGCGGCCTGCTGGAACACTACGCGGCCAGCGGCGTGAAGGTGATCGCCGTCAACCGCCGCCGGGTCGCCGAGCTCGAGGCGCGCCATCCGTCCGTTCGTTTCGTGTGCGTCGACGTCCGTTCGGAGAAGGAGGTCGAAGAGCTGGTCAGCACCCTGTCCGCGTCGGGGGAGTTGCCGGACCTCTTCATCCTGAACGCCGGCATCAACCGCCTCGACAACGACGAGACGTTCGAATTGCCGGTCTATCGAGAGGTGATGGAGACGAACCTCTACGGGGTGTTGAACTTCATCGCGCCGCTCATCCGCGTGTCGCCCGCCGGGGTTCAGCGGCACATCGTGGCCATCAGCTCGATGGTGGCCTACGCGGGGAACCCGCACGGCCTCGGTTATCAGACCAGCAAGCAGGCGCTGACGGCCTGCTTCGACGTGTGGTCGAACATGTACGCGGGAACGGATCTGGTGTTCAAGCAGGTCATCCTGGGCCCCGTTCCGACCTCGATGTACGAGATGCGCGACAAGCTTCCGGGGTGGATGTTTCGGGTCAAGGACCTCTCGTCCGCCTCGCTCGACAGCACGGTCCGCGCCATCTCACAGTTCGCGCTGACCCGCAGCAAGAAGCTGATTCACCCCTGGCGCGCGTTTGCCGTGTTCGGCGCGGTCCGCCTGACGCGGGCGCTGGTCCCCGGCTTCATGCAGGGCCGCCTTCACGGCAGCCGGCGCGTGTAGCGCAGGTCGGTCAGGCGAACGCCCCACACCGTCTCCGTCCGCTTGCCGCCGTCGGGCGACCAGCCGTCCGCCGCGTAAAACCGGTATGCACGCTCATTGCCGTCGAGGACCCAGAGTTCCGCTTCGCGGTGGCTGCTTTGAACCAGATGCTCGCGCGCGGCCGCGATCAACGCGCGCCCGACGCCCTGGTTCCAGAACGGCGGATCGACATTGAGAGCCATCAGCTCTCCGCCGGCGCGCGTCTTGTCCCGCGCCCGTCCGACGGTGGCGAACCCCAAGATCACCCCCTCGCGCGCAGCGACGATCGTCGTGGGACGATTCGGGTCCTGGCCGTTGAACGTGTAGCGCGCGGCCCGCTCTTCCGGGCGCAACCCGTCGAGGTACGCGTCCGGCAGCAATCCCCTGTACGCCACCTGCCACGCGCGAACGTGTACCCGCGCAACGGCGCCCGCGTCGTTCGGCGTGGCCAGACGGATCTGCACGGAGGGGCCGATCATCTTAACCCGCCCGTTTCGCGCCCTGAATAAGTTCGCAATTTAGGCGTGGTTTCACAAATCCGGCGCCGTCGCGGCAATGCCCTGAACGATGTCGCTTAAACATTCCGTCGCAGCTGTGGCTCTGGTGGCACTTTGCTCTGGAGGATGTTCGTCCGGCCAGTCGGGCCAAACCGGCGGTTCGGGCGGGACGACGTCGACCGGCGGCAGCCAATCGGCGTCGGGCGGACGCGGTGGTTCGACGACCGGCGGGACCACTGGCGCAGCGGGTCACGTGGGCACGGGCGGCGCAACGGGCGGCACCCTGGGATCGGGCGGGTTGCTGGGCACGGGTGGCGCGGCCGGTTCCGGCGCCGGTGGCCGCCAGTCGACGGGCGGCGCCAGCGGTTCCGGCGGTGGCGGTGGCGCGGGTCGGGGTGGCCAGGCGGGGGGCGCGGCCGGCGCGACGGTATCGACGGGTGGTTCCGGCGGCGCTGCTTCGCAGGCGGTCGGCGCGACACCGCCGATGGGCTGGAACTCGTGGAACACCTTCGGCTGCAGTCCCAGCGAGACCCTGGTCAAGGGAATCGCCGACGCGATGGTTTCGAACGGGATGGCGGCCGTCGGCTATCAGTACGTCAACATCGACGATTGCTGGATGAACGGCCGCGACGCGAGCGGAAACCTCCAGTGGGACACCTCGAAGTTCCCGAGCGGCATTCCGGCGCTGGCCACCTACGTTCACGGCAAGGGGCTGAAGCTGGGGATCTACGAGACGCCGTCGGCCAACACGTGCGCGGGCAAGACGGGCGGGCAGGGGCATCAGTCGCAGGACGCGAAGTCATTCGCCTCCTGGGGCGTCGACTACTTGAAGTACGACGACTGCGGCGGCGCGTTGAGCAGCTTCGCGACGATGCATGACGCGCTGGTCGCGACCGGCAAGCCGATTTTCTACAGCATCAACCCGGTCTACGGCGCGGGCTCCTGCGTTCCGCCGACCTGCTCGGTCGACGAGCTCAAGGTCTGCAACATGTGGCGCATCGGCTTCGACATCAACGCGAGCTGGGGCTCGTTCACGGGCCTCATCGACATCGACAAGTCGCTGGCCCAGTACGCCGGCCCCGGCCACTGGAACGACCCCGACATGCTGGAGGTCGGCAGAGGGATGTCGGCTGACGAGGATCGCTCGCACTTCGGCATGTGGGCGATCCTGGCGGCGCCGCTCATCGCGGGTAACGACATCCGTTCCATGAGCGCGACGACGAAAGCCATCCTGACCAACCCCGACGTCATCGCCGTCAACCAGGATCCGCTTGGCAAGCAGGGGACGCTGGTGGCCACGCCGGGCACGAACCTGCAGGTCTGGTCGAAGCAGCTCAGCGGAACCAACGCCCGCGCGGTCGCGCTGTTCAACCGGTCCGGGTCGGCGGCGGCGATGTCCGTGACCTGGAGCCAGATTGGTCTCCCCGCCGGGGCGGCGACGGTCCGCGACCTCTACGCGCAGAAGGACCTTGGTCCTTTCACGGACTCCTACATGGCGGCCAGCGTGCCGATGCACGGCGTCGTCATGCTGAAGATCGTCAGCAGCCCGTAAAAAGCGATATTGCGCGCGCGGTGGCGCGACGCAGATTTCATGCGCCGGAGCTCGGAGGTGCGCATGCGAATGGCGGGTTGGGTGGTCGGAGTCGTGGGCGCGGCGGCCGTCATGGCCGGTGGTTGTCGTTCCGGACTCGGGGGCCGACTCGAGGGGTCTGGCCCGGATGCCACCGTGGACGCCGTTGCGTCACCGCCACCGGCGCGGGACGCGGGCGCGGCTCCCAACGATGCGGGCCGCGATGCCGGCAGCGACGCGGGCAACGACGCAGGAACGATCGCGCACGCCGATTCTGGCGTCGATCGTCCGGCCACCAATCCCCCGCCAGATGCGGGCCAGCGCCCCAATCCGTGCGCCGGTGAGACGGACCCCACGCTGGCGCCGCCCGAACCACCCGTCGTGTGCGTCCCGCCGATGGTCGCGCGCCGACTGCTGTTTCCGCTGTCCGGTTTGACGGTGACGTCCTCTCGCCCCCGACTGCGGTGGAACGCCGCCGACGCGGGGGCGACGGTCATTCAGATTTGCTCCGAACGGACCTGCGCGCAGCCCTGGGTCACCGAGTCCACGACGGCGACCGGCTTCATGCCGTCGGCCGACATTCCCCCCGGCTACTGGTTCTGGCGAATTCGCCCGCAGGGCGACGCCACCGGCTGGACTGCCCCCTGGCTGTTCCGCGTACGCCGGCGATTCCCCGGATACCAGTCGGTGGCCAACACGGCGGCAGAGCCCTTCGCCGACTTCAACGGCGACGGCATTCCGGACGGGCCGCGCGGCACGGACTTCAACGGCGACGGGTACTCCGATACCGGCGGCGACGTGACCGCCGTCGAAGCCACGTGCCCGTGGGACAACCAGAAGCTGTCGCGAATTCGGTATGGCGGCCCGACCGGCCTGACGGACGGACCCTTGTTCCCCGTCGATCGCGGGTGGGACCCGCTGTGGGTCGCTGCCCCGTTCGGCGTGGGCGATCTGGACGGCGACGGCTACGGGGAGATGATCGGGCTCATGCGTTACGGCGCCTACCTGGTCCGCGGCTGCGGCGGCGCGCCGCCGACCCGCGTCGAACCACATGCCGTCAAGTGCGGGAGTTGTCAGGCGGCCTCGACGCAGGCCGGTGACTTCGACGGCGACGGCGTCACGGACCTCCTTTACCTGTCGACCGACGGAGCCACCGTCATGTTCGGCAACACCGCCGCCACGCGCACGACCGAGTTCCACGTCGCGCCGCTCGCGTGGGTGCTCGACTACAACTACGACGGCTTCTCCGATTTCATCGCCGAAAGTTCCAGCGGTGCGACGGGGCAGCTCAGCGGATGGCTCGGTGGACCTGACGGCCTGACAGCCGATCCGGCCCCGGGCGCCATGCCGCCGCTCACCCAGTGGCCATTGGCTTTCGGCGATTTCGACGGAGACGGCACCTGGGACCGCATCGACAATGTCGGCGTCACGTACGGCGGCGCGCAAGGCAAGACGGCGACCACGCCCCGGGCCGTTGCCGCCGGGGCGCTTCACGTCGTGGACATCAACGGCGACAACTTCGACGACGTCCAGATCGACGGGACGTGGTACTTCGGATCGCCGCAGGGACTGACAGCGGGCCCGGCGGGTCCGTGAGCGCCAGCTGACCCAGCTACTTCAGGTATGCGGCCAGCGGGCTGTTGATGCGGGCGAGGTCGTGCGCGGCCAGCGACGCCATCGCCGTCGCGCCCGCCTTGTCGAAGTGCGCCTTGTCGCCGTTGAAGGTGAGAGCCGCCGCGGCCGTCTCGCCGATCATGTCGTAGTACTCGATCGCGCGTGCGTTCAGGTCGTCGACCAGCAACCCCTTGCTCTTGCCCAGGGCGAGGGTGGCGTCGCAGTAGGGCTGCAAGCGCGTGTTCGTCTCCTTGCCGCCCGTCCAGGCTTGTAGCGGCGACGACGTCGTCGGGATGAACGTGGCTTTCTTGGCCGCGACCTCGTCCGCCATGATCCCCATCTGCGTCTGGAAGTCCGCCGGGGTGACGGGGCCGTGCGTGGTCCCGCTGTCGTTGATGCCGAAGGCGGCCATCACGTAGTCGCCGGCCTTCACGTTGGCGATCAGCGTCTTCCAGCGGCTGCCGTAGAACGTCTGGATGTTCGCGCCCCCGAGCGCCTGGTTATCGATCGTGACCTTGCTGATGAAGAACTGCCCCAGCTCCTGCCCCCAACCTTCCTGGGTGGTGGTGGCGGCGTAGTTGGCCATCGTCGAGTCGCCCGCCATGTGAAGCGTGACCGCCGGCAGCGCCTGCTGGTCTGGCTTGCCGCCGCTGCCACCGGTGCCGGTGGCACCGCCGGGACCATGTCCCCCGATACCTCCACCGATTCCGCCGCGCGCCGATCCACCAGCTCCGGTCGTGACGCCGCCGGCTCCGGTCGTCGGACCGCTGCCGCCGGACGCCGTTCCCCCCGTGCCGCCGCCGGTTCCCGTGCCTCCGGTCGACGTGGATCCCGCTGCGCCGCTGACGCCGCCCCTCGAAGGGGAACCACCGGTGGACGCGGTCGTGCCGCCGCTGGCTTGCGACGCGCCGCCGGTGGACGAGTCTGCCGGGTTCGAACCCGCGCCGCTGGAACAGGCGCTGGCTGCCAGCAAGAGAACAGCGGCGAACGTCCGGCGGGGGCAACGCATCGGCAAGGGAGCTTACCGTGACCGCCGAATGGCGCGTCCTGACGGCGGCAGCGCGCATCCCCGCCCGGCGTCGCTAGGCGCCCGCGATCGTTTCGTACGGCGCGACCCGGGGTGGGGAAGCGAGCAGGTGAATGAAGTGACCGCGCCACTCGGCGAGCAGCGCGAGGTCGCGGAAGCTCTCGAGGTAGGCGTCGCGCGTCTCCCACTCGATCGTGAGGACGAAGGAGTCCGCGTCGTCGAGCCCCTGGTGAAATCGGCTGGTCCGGTACCCGGGGAAACGCGCGAGCACGTCGCGCGCGGTGCGCAGCGCTTCGCGAAGCTGGTCGCGCTGGCCGGCCGCCGCGGACAGCGTGGCGATTTCGACGATCATCGGGGCGCGATCCGGCCACCCGCGTGTAGGCTGAGCGGATGGGGGACGTGCGGCGGCTGGTGCCAGTGTTGACGGGGCGGCATCGGTACGACTCTAGCCTTTCGCTGCGCGGCCGGGCGCCCGGGACGGTCATCGACGCGCCGATCCTCGCCTACCTGATCGAGACGGTCCACGGGCGCATCCTTTACGACGTCGGCTGCGACTACCGGAAGCTGGCGGATCCGCAGCTGCGCGCGACGCACTACGGGCCGGGCGGGTTTCCCTTCGGGCCGCCGGAGATGACGGAGGAGGAGCGGCTTCCACGGCTGCTGGGGCAGATCGGCCTCGCGCCCGGCGATGTCGACGCGGTCGTGCTGGGACACCTGCACTTCGATCACGCGGGCGGCCTCGGCGAGTTCCCGCACGCCGAGATTCATTGTCACGCGGACGAGTGGGACGCGGCCCGCGAGAACGGCGACGGCGCCTATTTCGCGTCCGACTTCGCCGGCGACCACCGGTGGCGCCTGGACCGCGAAGAGCGCGCGCTGTGCGCCGGCGTCTCCGTCGTCAGCACGCCAGGCCACACCGCCGGCCACCGTTCGCTGATCGTCGAGATGCCCGCGGGCGCCCCGGTCATCCTGGCGGGCGACGCGGCGGATTTGCACGAGAACCTGGACCGCGAGATCGCCCCCGGCATTCTGTGGCGCGACCGCGAGGACCTGGCGCTCGCCAGCCTGCGCCGCCTGAAAGCGCTGGCGAAGGAAACCGGCGCCGAGCTGTGGCCCAATCACGACGTGGCGCACTGGCAAAACCTGGTGGCGCGCGGTTGGCCCACGGTGGCCGCGCGACCCTGGCCTCTGAAACCCTGAGAATCAAACGCCAGGACGCCAAGACGCCAGGAGGCCCCCTGGCGTCTTGGCGTCCTGGCGTCCTGGCGCTTAATCAGACTTCCCACGCGCGAACCATCGCGTCGACCTGGGTCAGCGTTCCCCAGATGCCGCCTTCTTCCTCGATCATCTTCTCGCACGCGCGGCGGATCTCCGGGTCGAAGCAGGAGATCGCGTCGGCCACGTAGTGGCAGTCGAACCAGCGGTCGTAGGCCTCACGCAGCGTCGTGTGCACGCAGACGTCCGCCGTCACCCCGGCGAAGACCAGCGTGCTGACGCCGCGCGCCCGCAGGATGCGTTCCAGGTTCGTGCCGCAAAACGCGCCGTAGCTCGCCTTGTCGACGACGATCTCGCCGGGCAGCGGCGCCAGCTCGTCGATGATGTCGTGGCCGTACTCGCCGCGGATCAGCAGCCGCCCCATCGGGCCGCGCGACCCGATCTCGCTGCCGGCGTTCCGGCTGCGCTGCAGCTTGGTCGGCGAACAGTCGGACAGATCGGGCGCATAGCCCTCGCGCGTGTGAACGATCAGGTGGCGAGCCTTGCGCGCCGCCGCCAGCAGGCGCTGGGCGGGAGCGATGATCGGCTTGACCCAGTCGAGCCCGGCGAACCGGTCCGAATAGCCGCCGGCCGCGCAAAAGTCGCGCTGAAAGTCGATCATCAGGAGGGCGGTCTTGCTCATCGGCGCACCGGTTATTTCAAGTACGACGCGTCGTAGAGCGTGTTGACGTCCACAAGCGTCTCGTTGACCTTCTTGTCCTTGAAGAACTGCGCGACCTGCGCCGACGCCTTCGCCGCCGGGCCCGCCAGCACCTGCAGGTTCTGCTTGCCGCTGTAGAGGTTCACCTTCGGCAGCATCGCCTTCACCTCGTCGGGCTTTTGCTCCAGCGCCTTGCCGGCGATGGCGGCCGCCTCGTCGGGATTCTTCTGGACGAAGTCGTAGCCCTTGTTCAGCGCGCGCAGGAACGCCTTCGTCTCGGGCGACTTCGACTTCGCCGTGCGCGAGCTGATCGCCAACACGTCCAGGATCAAGTTCGGCGTCTCCTTCGAGCTGAAGATGACGTGCCCCTTCTTCTCGCCGGAGATCTTCGTGATCCAGGGCTCCCACGTCACCGCCACGTCGACCTTCCCCGCCGAGAACGCGGCGCCCGCGTCGTCGGGGTTCATGTTGATGAGCTGGATGTCTTTGTCGGTGAGGCCGGCCTTCTCCAGCGCTTTTTCGAGAAGCAGCTGGTTGCACTGCCCCAGCGTCGCCGCGACCTTCTTCCCCTTCATCCCCTTGATGTCGGCGATCTCCTTCTTGGCCAGGATCGCGTCCGCGCCCGCCGACGTGTCGGTCAGGTAGACGACCTTCAACTGGCCCGGCGCCTTGTCCAGCACCGTGAGAACGCTGTCCGCCGTGCTGAGGTGCGCGTCCAGGCTGCCCGCGATGAGCGGCGCCAGGCCGTCGCCCGGCGAGCTGAAGCTCTTGGTCTGCACGTCCAGCCCTTCGTCCTTGAAGAAGCCCTTGTCCTGCGCGACGAAGAAGGCGATCGAGCCGATCCACGCGTTGAAGCCCACGCGATACGGCTTCAGCGCACCGGCGCCGGCCCTCCCACTGGACGCGGCGACAATGGCGACCAGGGCGGCCGCGGACATGCTTCTCTTCAACATGATTCTTGTTCTCCTTGTTTCGTGGCGAGGGCGTTCAGGGCGTGGGTGGAACGGGGTGATCGGTGAAGCAGCTGGAACAGCTCGCGCTTCAGCACGGCGAACTCCGGCGCCAGCTTCAGGTCCAGCGTGCGCTCTGGGCCGGGGCCGAATGGGACGGTCACGTCGCGCAGGATGCGTCCGGGCCGGTGCGAGAACACCAGCACGCGGTTCGACAGGTACATGGCCTCCTCGATGTCGTGGGTGACGAAGAGGACCGTCGTCCGCTCATGCCGCTGCAGCAGCAGCATCAGCTCCTGCATCTCCTCGCGCGTCTGCGCGTCCAGCGCGCCGAACGGCTCGTCCATCAGCAGCACCTTCGGCCGGTTCACCAGCGCGCGGACGATGGCGACCCGCTGCTTCATGCCGCCGCTCAGCTCGCGCGGGTAGGCGCGGCGGAAATCCGCCAGCCCCATGACCTCCAGCAGCGCGTCGGCGCGGTGAGCATCTTCGGCTGCGGCGCGGTGCGCGTTCGCCGCCAGGCCCAGCGCAAACCGGCTGTTCTCCTCGACCGTCAGCCACGGGAAGAGCGTGTAGCTCTGAAACACCATTCCGCGCTCCGGGCCGGGCCCGGTCACCTGGCCGCCGTCCAGGTACACGGCGCCCGCGCTGGCTTCCTCGAGACCGGCGATGATCCCCAGCGTGGTCGACTTGCCGCAGCCGGACGGGCCCAGCAGGCTCACGAATTCACCGCCGGCGACGGTGAACGACGTCGGCGTCAGCGCGACGACCTCGCCCTGGCGGCCAGCGTAGGTCTTGGCCAGGTCGCGGACCTCCAGCTTCATCGGGCGGTCTCCGCCCAGTGGAACAGCCGCCGGTTGACGGTGCGGAACGCGGCATCCAGCGCGAGGCCGATGAGCCCCAGCAGGATCACGTACGCCCACATCTGCGGGGTCTGCAGAAAGCGCGAGAACTTCAGGATGCGATAGCCGAGCCCCTCGTTGGCGGCGACCAGCTCGGCGACCACCACGTACGTCCAGGCCCACCCGTTGCACAGGCGAAGCGCGTCGAAGATGCCGGGGCGCGCGGCGGGCCACAGGACGCGCCGAATGACCTCGCCGCGGCGGGCGCCCAGCGTGTAGCTGACCTGCAGGAGGTTGTTCGGCACGCGACGGACTTCGTCGGCGACCATCAGCACCAGCTGGAAGAACGTCCCCACCCAGATCAGCGCGATCTTCGACGGCTCGTCGATCCCGAAGATCACCATCAGGATGGGGATCAGCGCGGGAACCGGCACGTAGCGCACGAATTCGACGATGGGCTGCACGACCGCTTCGACGGCCTCGAACGACCCCATCCACAGGCCCAGCGGCACGCCCACAACGCCGGCCAGCACGAACCCCGCCGTCACGCGGAAGACGCTGAGCTTCAAATCCAGCCAGAGCTTCTCGTCGCCGAACAGCTCACGCGCCGCGTGCCACACGGCCTCGGGCGCGGGCACGAACACGGGATTGGTCGATTCGCGGTGGCTGACCCAGGCCCACAGCCCGAACAGCGCCGCGAATCCGGCGACGGCCAGCAACCGGTACCGACTTGCCGGCAAACGGCCGCGCAGCGCGAACCACGACACGCGCGGGCGGGGCGGCCGATCGATGACGTCGCGACGGATGTCAGCGCGGACATCCACGGCTACGTCTTCGGGGGCGGCCGCAATCATGTCGCCGTCGGCTCCCATCGCTGGTGCATCTCCGTCGTGAATAGCACGCAGGTTACGGCGCCCCGCGATCAACGTGCGACGAAGGATCGTCAATTCGCGACAACGAGGCGTTCTTAACGAAGCCGAAACATGATTTGCATGGCGCGGTCGTCGCGCGGAAACCTGGCGGAAATGCGCGACGGCTATGATCGTTTCCGTGCAGCACGCGGCCATCCCGACGATTCAGGCAGCCGCCACGGCCGGAATCCTCGAGCACACGCGCGACGGCGGGGGCGACGTCGGGGCGGTGGTGCGCCAGGCCCACCTCACGCTGGACGACTTCACGCACCCGGAGAAGCGGCTGCCGTTGCCAAGCTTCGTGCGGCTGATCGAATCGGCCAGCCGGGCCACCGGGGACGCCTGGTTCGGCGCCCACCTGGGAGAAGTGTGCCCGCTGAGCGCGCTGGGATTACCCGGCCACATCGCGACGCTGGCGCCCACCGTGGAGCGCGCGCTGGAGACGTTCGTCCGCTACTACCCGCTGCTTGGTGAGGCGACCGACGTGCAGTTCCGGCGAGACGACGACCGGTGCTCATTCACGTATCGGTTGCTCGACGAAGAGAGCTGGCCGCGCCGCCAGGACGCGGAGCAGGTCATCACGATGGTCGTCTCCCTGATCCGCCGCTGGGTGAACCCGCGCTGGGCGCCCGAGCTCGTGTGGTTCGAGCATCGCGCGCCGGCCAATGCGGCGGAGATCGAACGGATTCTGGGGTGCCCGGTTCGCTTCGATTGCGCAACCAACACGGTGTGGTTCGATCGCGCGGGAGCGGCGGGTGCCAACCCCGGCGCCGATCCGAGCTCTTTCCAGCTTCTGTCGTGGTTCGCGGATACGTTCGCGGCGCAGACGCGTCCCGCGCCGACGCTGACCGAGCAGGTCCGCAGCGCGATCGACACCTGCGCGACCCTGGGCGACGGCACCGTCGCGCCGGTGGCGCGCTCGCTTGGTCTGCAGCCGAGAACGCTGCAACGGCGGCTGCGCGCCGTCCAGACCTCGTTCCGCGAGCTGCACGAGCAGGTGCGACAGACCCAGGCCGCCCGGTTGCTGGAGACGTCCGACCTGTCGCCCAAGGAGATCGCCCACCGCCTGGGGTACGCCAACGCCAGCGCGTTCATCCGCGCCTTCCGCCGCTGGACCCGCACGACGCCGGTCCGCTTCCGACAATCGAAGGCGGCTACCGGGTGACGCCGTGGCGAGCTTGCCAGGCGGCCGAGGCGGCGAGCCCGAGGCGCTCCAGCCCGGGGACGACCGCCTGTTCGACGGTGACGTAGAACGTCTCGGGCAGCCGGGTGGGATCCGGACTGCCGAGCGCGCGGTCATCGTCGCCGTACCCCTCGCGGGAGGCGCCCACGCCCGAGAGCTGGGTTTCGAGATCGGCGAACGCCCCAGGCAAGAACGCGTCCAGCGCGCGGACGCTGTCTGGATGCGCGCGCAACCAAGGCTCCCATTCGGTCAGCAGGACGAAGCCGAACTTCGCGTGCCGGATCTCGTCGGCCAGCAACGCCAGGATGGCCTCGCGCAGGAACGGATCGCGCGCGTGCTCGGATGCGTCGACCAGGCGGGCGACGTTGATCGTCTCCGTCATGCAGTTGCCGAAGATGACGTGACCCACGAACTGCTCGGCGACGGGGCGAGCGTTTCGGGGAAAGACGGGCGGCGCTACGGGCGCGGGCGGGTCGCTGCCCAGCGCCCGCGCGACGCCGGCGCAGATGAGAGCGTGGCGCATCTCGTCCTCGACCATGCCGGCTATGACCATTTGCGCGTCCAGGCTGGCCCCGGCCTCCAGCGCGAACGGCATCAGCGCGGCGAAGATGAACGCGGACTCGTGCTCGGCGGTCGCGCGCACGGTCCACAGGCGCCGGGCGCGCTCGAGCGCGGACGGGGCGTACGGCGTCGGGTCGAAAGCAGTCGGCCGACGGCGCCGGGGAGTCGCGCGACGGCGGCGGCGCTCGGCTTCTTGTGCCATCCACGCGACGTCCGTCTCGGCGTCGCGATCGCGCCCGGGCGGCGCCTGCGTCACGGAACGTCAGGCCGGCGCCGGCGCCGCGCGATGAGCCCTGTGCCGGCGACACCCGCGACCAGCAAAGCGCCGCGCGACGCGGGCCCGCCGCCGACGTCGCATCCGTCGGGCGTGTGGGCGCGTACCCCGTGAAACCCGCCGTCATAGACGGGCGGCGGCGAGCTCGCGTCGCCCGCGTCCGCGGCGGCGCTGACCGACCCTGGACCGGAACTGCTCGCGTCGGGGATTCCCCCGCACGCGCTGACGCTTCCCGCGACGCCGGTGAGGAGGGCCAGCGCCCGTACGCAGGCGAGGTACTTGGGCTCGTTCTCAAATGAGCTCATGGGTCACATCGTGCCAGAGCAGGAGAACACCAGGTCACTGGGCAACGAGGCCGGGGTCGGCGCCCGCAGCGTCACGGGGACGGGTGCGCCGCCCTTCGGCGTCAACCTCAGGAGCGCGAACGTCCCCAGCGGGCCGCCGTCCGGCGTTTGTACGAAGCCGAACGTCAGCGTTTCGTTCGTCGTCCCGACCAGGAAGGTGATCGATCCGTTCCCGCTGAGACTTTGCTGGAAGTCGACGATCTCCCGCTGAACGACGGCGTCCGGCGGCCCGTAGAAGACCGAGCGCCCCTGGAACTTCGCGGACGGGTCGACGTCCATCGGAACGGTCACGACGATCACGGCGCCGCCGGCCACGTCGCCGATGTACGAGATCACGTTCGGCGTGTTCACCACCGGCATTCCGCCGATCGTGGTGGGCGGAACGACGGCCAACCCCGTCACCCCGGCGTCGGTCTGTCCCAGGAAGGCTCGCGATCCGCTGGGGCCCAGCGCCATGGCGGTCGCGGCTCCACCTTGCGTGTTCGCGAGCAGGTTGTACGAGCCACCGCCGTCCTCGTTCAGCGGCTGGACCGTGAACACGTACTCGTTGGACCCGCTCTGGCCGGTGCCCGTCACGTGCTGCCGGAACAGCGTGCCGGCCCGCGACACGAAGACGCCGTTTGCCGCGGCGACGTACAGCGTGCCGTCATCGGCCTGGCCGACGCCGATCACGTCGCCGACGGTGACCGATTGGGGCGCCAGCGGGTCGCACGGGGTCTGTTCGACCGGCGCGCCGCCGGCGCCCGTAGCCGGTCCGGTCAGCGGCGAAGAGGCGCGGCAGCCGCTGGCACAGAGCGCTGCCACAAGAGAGAACAGCCATCCGGTGATCCGCATTGCCCAAGGATAAACCTCACGGGTGGGCTGCGAAATAGGCGCCGTACAGCTTGGCGATGTCGGTCGCGCCGGCGGTCGTGTATTGCGGGTGGTCCGCGACGAAGTCGCCGCAAGTCGGCACGTAAAAGGGAGGCAGCGCCACGACGAGCCCCGCGGGCGCCGTCGCCGCCACCACAGCGGCGATCGCCTGATCCTCGGCGGCAGGAATCGACTGCTCGTTGTCGGTCGCGGCGCTGCAGGTGGCCGCGGCATTTCCCGGTGAACGAATGAGGGTCGCGAGCGCGATCTCGCGCGCGCCGGGATACTTGCTGCGGATGTTCTGGACGACGGACGTGGTCTGGGTTCGATAGGTCGACTCGGGCGGGTAGGGGGGCGATTGCGTGACGATGAAGATCACCCGATCGGGCGTCTGCGCTCCGTGCGCGCACGCGTGCCCGCCGTCGAGCGGCGTCGTCCACGCCGTGTCGTTGGCGTCCGCCCAGGCGCCGACATAATGATGTGCGACGGCGATGAGCTCCCAGCGCGTGGCGTCGATGCCGGGATAGGTCAGAAACCCGCCGTCGAACCACTGCTGGGTCGTGGAGTTGCCCAGGAGCAGCGTGCAGGTGAAATCGTGCGTCGCGACGCCGGCGTCGCGCGCGCCACCCGTGCCGCTGCCCGCGTTCCCGCCGGTGGCCGCCCGACCGGCGGCACCACCGGACGCCGAGCCACCGGTCGCGTCATGCCCGCCCGTCGCTTCGCGCCCGCCGGTGCCCGCCACACCGGCTCCTGCGGCTCCCGTCACCGGCTGCCCGGCTGCCCCACCGGAGCCGCGCACACCGCCAGTGGACACTCCACCCGTGCCTGTCGCGTCGACCGGCGGCGCGACGGATTTCGATCCGCCACACCCGGCGAACACGATGACTCCGACCAGCAGCGCCCCGCGCGCAGATGACTTCATCCCTGCGAAAGGGGCACTGTCGCTGAAACTCGCGCACGAAAAGAGACGAACCGATTTCGGGAGCCGCGGCCCTTCTTGTCGCACGAACGGCATGCACGACTCTCGAATTGCCTTGATCCCACAAAGGCTGTCTGGCGCCACGACGGCGCTGCTCATTGCGCTGTCCGCGTGCGGAAGCAGCCCTTCGGCTGGCGGCGGCACCGGCGGTCCACCGCCGGCGTCGGGCGCAGCAGGCTCAGGCGGAACGGCTGGCGCGACGATCCCGGCTGCAGGCAGCGGTGGCGACACCGCGACCGGTGGCGCCGCAGGGAGCGTCGCGGCGAGCACCGGCGGCAGCTCACCCGGTAACACGGGGGGCAGCGCCGGGACCGGGACGGGTGCAGCGGCGGGCAACCTTGGCTCGGCGACGGGTGGCGGCGCCGGCCGCGCGACCGGGGGCATCGCGGGTGGCGGTGGCGCGGCGGGGGCCGGCGGCGCGGCTGCCGCCTGTCCGCTCCATGGCAGCTTGCCCGCGACGTCGTGGGCCGTGCGACTGGCGAACGCGGTGCTGGCGCGCTGGCCGGATCCGGCGGACATCACGACCACCGCCGGCTGGGAATACAACCACGGCATCGTTCTGCGCGGCCTGCAGCAGGTCTGGAATCACACCTGCGATCCGCGATACGTCGCGTACATCCAGAAGTACGCCGACGAGAACGTCAGCGCGGCCGGCGTGGTGAACATCCCGGCGTCGCACAGCTTCGACAACATCCAGCCTTCGGTGCTGCTGCCGTTCCTGTTTCAGCGCACCGGCCTCGCCAAGTACCGCGCCGCCGCCGACCAGATTCGGGCCAGATACGACACCATCCCGACCAACGCCGACGGCGGCTTCTGGCACAAGCAGGCGTACCCGAACCAGATGTGGCTGGACAGCATGTACATGGGCGAGCCGTTCCTGGCCCGCTACGGCGCGGTGTTCGGCACCTGCGGCACCTTCTGCAGCGACACGGTGTTCAAGCAGATGCTCCTGCTGGCGGCGCACGTTCGCGATCCGGCCACCGGGCTCCTTTATCACGCGTGGGACGACAGCCCGGCGGGGAAGAAGGCGAGCTGGGCTGACCCGACGACCGGGCGCTCGCCGGTCGTGTGGGATCGCGCGCTCGGCTGGTACACGATGGCCATCGTCGACATGTTGCCGGACCTGCCGGCGGGCGCCAATCGCGACAGCCTGCTCTCGATCCTGTCGGGCATCGCAGCCGCGCTGCAGGCGACTCAGGATCCGGCGACCGGGCTGTGGTTCGAGGTGGTCGACCACGCGGGCCACAGCGACGACTGGGTCGAGAGCTCGGGCAGCGGCATGTTCGTCTACGCGCTGAAGGTCGCCGTCGATCGCGGGTTCATCGACGCGACGTACCTCGCCGTCGCGACCCGTGGCTGGCAGGGGCTGCAGACGAAGCTCGCCGTCGACAGCAGCGGTCTGCCGTCCATCTCGGGGGCCGTGCAAGGCGTGACCGTGATGGGCAACTACGCGGGCTACGTGAACCAGAAGACGCTCACCAACTCTTCGCACGGTCTTTGCGGAATCCTGCTGGCCGCCAGCGAGATGGAGGCGCACTGACGGGGTGGCGTTGTATGCGCGTGGAGGACCGGTAGGTCACCGCCACACACCCAGAGCGGAAGCGAGCGAACAGGCCGCACTTTTTCCAAAGGAGTGCCCCTATGGCTTCCCTTGTACGGGCACACGGACCTGTTCGTGTGGAGGCGGCTATGACGTCAGATCCGACGGGAAGCATGGTCCAGCGCGTCGTGACGCGGCAAACGCTCACGGTCGCACTGGCGATGGCGGCCGCCTTCGCCGCGGGCTGTACCGGCACGATCCGGGATAGCGCGTCGGCCGCCGCGGACCCAGGCTCGGGCGGTACGCACAACGGCACGACGACGGGGTCCGGCGGCACGACGACCGGCAGCGGCGGCAGCACGGTCGCGTGCGGCGCGGTCGACCCGGGGCGCGTCACCATTCATCGCCTCAACAACCTGGAGTTCAACAACACCGTCAGGGATCTGCTTGGCGACACCACCCAACCCGCCGCGAAGTTTCCGCCCGACACCGGTGGCGCGAACTTCGACAACAACGCGGACGTTCTGGGGATGAATCCGCTGCTGTTCGAGGGCCTCGAGTCGGCGACCGACACGCTGGCCAACGCGGCGGTAGCTTCCGGCAGCGCAACGCTCGCCAAGATCGTCAACTGCGATCCGACCAAAGTTGGCGATTCGACGTGCGCCACGACCGTCATGACGGCCTTCGCGCGCCGCGCCTGGCGCCGCCCGCCCACCAGCGACGAGATCGCGCGCTTGATCGCGTTCGTGCCGCTGGCCAAGAGCAACGGTGACGGGTTCAATCAGGGGATCGCGCTGGCCATCAAGGCCACCCTGCTGTCGCCGAACTTCATGTTCCGGCCGGAGCTGGACCCCAATCCCAACGCGACCTCTCCGCGTTTGCTGAACAGCTACGAGGTCGCCAGTCGCCTGTCCTACTTCTTGTGGTCGAGCATGCCGGATGACGCGCTCGCGGCGGCGGCCGACGCGAACCAGCTTCAAGACGTCGCGTCGGTGCAGCAGCAGGCGACCCGGATGCTCGCCGATCCCAAGGCCAGCCAGCTGGTGACGACGATGGGCGGCGAGTGGTTCGGCACGTACAAAATGGCCAACGTGGCGCCGCTGCCGGCGTCATTTTCCAGCTACGACCCGGCCCTGGGCGCTGCGATGACGCAAGAGACGACGCTGTTCCTGAACGACTTCTTCACGGGGACCGCCAGCTTCCTCGACGCGCTGGATGCGCCGTGGACCTACGCGAACGCGCGGCTCGCGCAGCACTACGGGCTGAGCGGTGTCAGCGGGAGCGGCTTCCAGAAGGTGTCGCTGGCAGGAACGCAGCGACAGGGGCTGCTGATGCAGGGATCGATGCTGACGACGACGTCCTTCCCGACGCGGACGTCCCCCGTGAAGCGCGGCCAGTGGGTGCTCGCCAACATCCTCTGCACGCCGCCACCGTCGCCGCCCGACAACGTTCCGCCGCTGGACCAGACCGTCGTGCCGCCCGGCTCTTCGCAACGCGTGCATCTGGAAGCCCACATCGCCAACCCGGCCTGCGCCACCTGTCACAAGCTGATGGATCCGCTTGGCTTTGCGCTGGAGCACTTCGACGGGATCGGGCACTGGCGGGACATGGACGGAACCGCGTCGATCGATGCGACAGGCCAGTTGCCCAGCGGACAGAAGTTCGACGGGGCACTGCAGATGGTGGCTGGTCTGAAGCAGCAGGCCTCGACGATCTCCGACTGTGTGTCCCAGAAGATGTTCGCCTACTCGCTGGGACGCGATCCAGGCGCCGCCGACAAGTGCCAGCTGAACGCGCTGTCGTCTCAATTCGCGGCGGCGAACTACAACCTTCGGAGCTTGATCATGCAGATGGTCGCGAGTGACACGTTCCGCATGCGGCGTCCCGTTGCACCAGGAGGTATCTGATGGCCCGTGGCACGGTGTCGCAAGGAACCCCAGGGTGGTGGTCCGTCCCGCGACGGTCGTTCCTGCGCAGCTCGGCAGCCATGATCGGGCTGCCGATCCTGGACATCATGGGGCCCAGCATCAAGCGCGCGCAGGCGGCGGGCGCGCCGCCGCCGCGGCGGTTCGTGACGTTCGGAATCCCGGCAGGCGTCAACCAGACTGCCTGGAAACCCACCGGAACGGGAGCGGGCTACACGTTGTCGCCGACCCTGATGCCGCTGGCGCCGCTGAAGAATGACGTCAGCATTCTCATGGGCGTCAATAACAATCCCGCCAATGGTCCACGCGGTCACACCTGCGGGATCGGCGCATTCCTCACCTGCTACAAAATCCCGATGACCGACCCCGGGGTGACCGAAAGTATTTCGGCGGATCAGGTCGCCGCGAACTACCTGAAGCAGTTCACGAAGCTGCCGTCGATCGAGCTCACGACGCGAATTCTGCATGAAACTCCGAACGGCGAGAGCGGATTCTCGCCCGCGTACAAGAACGTGGTGTCGTGGACGAACGCGACGACGTCGCTGCCGTTCGAAGAGGTCCCTCTCAACGCGTTCAATCGGCTATTCGGGACGTCCATGACGACCACGAGCGGCGGAAACGCCGCGGCTGCGGCGAAGCAGGCGCTTTACCGCAAGAGCGTGCTCGACAGCGTCGCGGCGGACGTGGCCGCGATTCGCGCGCGGGGCAGCGCCGCGGACCAGGCCAAGATGGATCAATATCTGACCAGCTTGCGACAGCTCGAGACCGAGATCACGACGAACCCACCGCCGCCGTCGTCGGGCTGCATGCCGGGCACGCCGCCGCCGGCCGGCCGGCCGACGGACATGAACATCCAGGCCCACGTCAAGCAGATGCTGGACATCATGGTCATGGCCATGCAGTGCGATGCCACGCGCGTGCTGACCTTCTATTACGAGAACACCGTCACCTCGATCGTTCACAGCTTCTTGAACGTCAACGTCGACTATCACGGCAGCGTCACGCATCACGCCAACGACCCGCAGAAGCTGGCCTGGTACGCGACCGTCAACAACTGGCAGGTCAGTCAGCTCGCGTACCTGCTGACGCAGATGAAGGCCGTACAAGAGCCCGACGGAACGCTGCTGGACAACTCGGTGGTCTTTTTCTCCAGCGAGATCAGCGACGGCGACCAGCACAATCATTCGAACCTGCCCATCGTGCTGGCGGGGCGGGGCGGGGGAATGCTGAACCCCGGCAAGGCGATCCAGTTTCAGAACGCCAACGTCTCTCAGCTGTTCATTGCGATGCTCGCGACGGTCGGGGTCAGCGTGAAGAGCTTCGGCGACGGAACCAGCCCGCTGACGGGGATCTGATCGCCGGGCCGAAGCCGCGCGTCGGGCCGACCCGTAAGTGGGAATTGCCGGCCGACGTCGACTGACGCGCGCCGCTTCGAACGCGCCGGCCGCGTCGTGCGGCTGGCGCTGACGAATCGCGCGCCCGACCACGATTGCGTGAAGACCCGCACGGATGGCATCCGTTCGTCCGGTTTCGAAACTCGCGCAGAGGGCTTTGGACACTGAAGCGGCTGGAGTGCGACCACCCGGCAACGATCCGTAACGGGCCACGCGATACCGCCGAACGCAAACGCGTTAGAGGTGCGGAACGTTGCGGTCGCTTCACGCGACGAAGGTCTCGTTCCGGGTGGCACGTTCCGTGCTGGTGGCGGACGCGCATACGGGTCGCAGGGCCCAACCAAGGCCGGCGCTCGGCGACGACAAACAAAGGAGTGTCACATGAGACGAACAGGTGTGCGGTCGGTTGTTGGGGCGATCCTGGTGTGCTTGATTACTGTCGGGCTTACATCGACGGTGTACGCGCGCTCCGTCGGTGCGTGGGCTGGTAACCCTATCGGCATTTCCGTTCCGCGCGGAAGCTGCTTTTCGGAGTTTGCCGGCGCCGTAAAGGGAACTTTCGCCAGCGGATGCAACGGCTCGTGGGAGGTCAATTTGCCCGTTGATAATTCGGGCTCCTACACGATCACGTTTACAGCGGCGAACAACCCGGGGGCGGCGGGGGCGGTCTCGTGCCAGGCCTATGCCGTTTCTCCAAGTGGCAGTTTCACAAATTCCAGCGTGGTTGCTGCGTCAACGACCACCTTGACTACATACAGTCTCCCCGCAGTGTCCGTTCCTTCGGGAGGTAATCTGTATATCGCGTGTTTCGCCCTCGCGAATGGAACCGTCGGAACCATAGCCTGGTAGGAGCATTCCTCGGACCTCGGGCTTCCGGGGCGAACCTCTCATCGAGGCCCGAGAAGCCCGACGCCCGAGGCCCCTCTCGCTAAAGCGGGTAGCCGGCCCAGGTCCAGAGCAGCCCTTTCATCGGACGACCACCGTCGCCGTCGTGAACGTGATGCTTCCGGTTCCGCCGTTGCCGACTTCTACCAGGATCTTGGCCTCTTCGAGCTTGCCCAGCTGCAGCCCAAGGTTCGCCCACTCGGCGAAATGCTGCGAGATCGAAATGTGACCGCACGACCGCGGTGTCTGTCGAACGCTGTAGAACTGCACGAACGTCGCGAGCGTCCCGAACACGGAGGGTTGGTTCGTCTGCGTGTTCGTCAGCACGTCGTAGGCGCCGCCGTCGACGGTGATGGTGCCGACCTTGGTGCCCGGAACGGGGCGGGACCCGAACCAGTCCTCGACGATGTAGTACTCGTGCAGCGGGTCTTCCGACCAGCCGTAGATTCCGATGAAGTTGTAGCCGATCCCGCTGCCGGTCTTGGTCTCCGCGAAGTCGGATGAGACTGTGCCGAGCTGGCTGTACGTCTTCGTGGCGTCCCACGTCAGACCGATGCGCGCCAGGAAGTCTCCGGGGTTGTTCCAGGTCGCGCTGAACTTCGCGTCGACGCCCGCCACCGTCATCGAGCCAGAGCCGACGCCATTCGACCACAGTTGATACGCGTACCCGTTCCCCAGAGTTCCAAGGCTGTTCGTCGAGTAGGTCGTCCCACCCGTCCACGGCGTTCCCGCCGGGCAGGTGCTCGACGTGCCGCCCGCGCCGCCGCTTCCGCCGGAGCCGGCGGCCCCCCTGCCGGACGCGCCGCCGGTTGCGCCGCGCGTCCCCGACGCACCGCCAGCGCCCGCGCCGGCGCCGCCGCCAGAGCCGCCAGTGGCCGGGCTGACGCCCCCCGTTCCGGTCGCGCCGCCCGAGCTCGTCGTTCCCCCCGAACCCGGCCGCCCGCCGGTGCTCGTCGCGCCGCCGGTGCTCGTCGCGCCGCCGGTGCTCGTCGACCCACCGCTACTGATTGCACCCCCACTGCCAGCGGAGGTGCCCCCGGTGCCGCCTCCTGTCCCGGGCGGCCCCGAGCTGGAACATGCGGCCGCCAGGACAGCCAGGAATGAGAGGACGGATCGTCGGTTTTGCGCGAGCACGATCCGCCGATCTTCTGGGTCTCAGGCCGGGCGATCTTTGCAAAAAGTGGGGAACCTGCGGTCAGACCGGGCCGACGGGCAGGGAGAAGAAGAACGTGCTTCCCACCCCGACCGTGCTGTCGACCCAGACCCGGCCGCCGTGCGCTTTGACCGTCCCGTTCACGATCGCGAGCCCGATTCCCGAGCCGGGGCGCTCTGACCTCCGGGCGTGCCAGTCGCGATCGAACAGATGTGGAAGATCCTCGGGTGGGATGCCGCTGCCCGTGTCCGCGACCCAGAAGACGACCTCGCTGCCGTCCGCGCGCGCGCCCAGGGAGATGCTGCCTTCGCGCGTGAACTTCATCGCGTTGTCGACCAGGTTCTCGAAGACGTGCAGCATCCGGCGCTTGTCGACCCAGACATCCGGCACGTTGCGGGGCACGTCACCGTGAAGGTTGAGCGACAGCGAGGCGGCTTCCTGGCGTAGGGCTTCGACGACCTCCACGATGAAATCTGCCGCTGGAACCTGGGTTCGCGAAAGCTCGAGGCGACCCGATTCGACCTTCGCGATCTCGACGAGGTCGTTGAGGATCCGGCTCATCCGCATCACGGCCCGGTCCAGCGCGTTGACCGCTTTCAGCGACCGACTGTCGGGGCGCGCGTGCGGCGGCTGGAGGAGGGACAGTTGCATCATGAAGCTGCCCAGTGGATTTCGAAGGTCCTGGGCCACGATCGAGAGCACCTCGTCGCGGGCCTGCGTCGCGCGTTTTTCGGACTGACGCAGGCGCGCGCTCTCCAAGAAAAGCGCACAGCGTCGCCCGATCTCCATGGCGACGGGCAGGTCTCTTTCGTCGAACGGGTCGGACGCCGTGCCGAACGTCATCACGCCGACGCAGGAATCGCCGACGAGCAGCGGGACCATGATGTAGTTCTTCAGCTCGG
>JBJMQQ010000172.1:0-7178 GCA_045802645.1 Polyangia bacterium | reverse complement strand
GTGCAACCGGACACCACGTTTTCGCCCTGATTCGGTCCGACCCGGGGATGGCGTGCCGCCCCCGGGTCGGAGCTAGATTGACTCTCCGGCGCCGGCGGGTGGGACCTCTTCGATGTCGGGCGCCTTCGCCCCGCGCGGCTGCCGTTCGTCGCTGCGCGGCTGGGTCAGCGTCTCGATGACGGCTTGAGTGTCGCCGCCGAACACGGCGCGCAACGCCTGTTCGGCCTGCGGAACCCGCTGTCCGGCTTGCAGGCACCGGGCGGCCTCGTCCGGTGAATAGGTGGTTCGACCGCAGAACGCCGTGACCCACCGCGCGCGCAGCTTGCGCAGCATGGGCGTCCGCTTGGTGGCCAGGAACGTCGTCAGCCAGGAATTCACGTCCGGCAAGTTCGCCTTTTGCGGGTACACGTTGGCGGGTGGAAAGCGCACGTCGTGCTCGAACGCGCGTTTGCTCTCGCCGTGCTTGACGGTGACCACCAGCGCAGGACCAGGCGCCCCTTCGAAGGTCAGCGTGCCGTCGAACCCGTAGCGCGCATCGTACCGCTCGGCCTCGTATTCGAAGGTTCGATCGGTCTCCGTGTCGACGTCGGCGGTTGGTCCCAGGAGTCCCCGCGTCACCGTCGAATGGATGACGGTTCGATAGGGAACGGTGATGGCGACCCAGCGCCGCTCGAGGCGGGCGTCATAAGACCCGCCGAGCGTCACCGCGGAAAGCTCGGCGCCGTCGCTGGCGTACCAGGGCGAAGATCGAAAGACTTCGGCCAGCCACGTCTCGACGATCTTTCGCTGCGCTTCCGTCGCGTTCGCGATCCGCCCGGACACGCGCAGGCCGCGGGTCTGCTCGGCGGGCGCGGGCGCGGTGAACGCTCCGCCGACGCGCGCGCAGTAGTCGACCAGCAACCTGGCCAGGTACGGCGTATCGCCCTTCTGCCTGCCGGTCAGCTCGCGGCACCGCGCCTGCCCGGCCTCGGCCAGTCGGGCCCGCAGCCTGTCGCGCACCGGGTTGAGCGGCGGCTGCTGCATCAGCGGTTCGAGCACCGCGACGCGTTTTCCCGCGGCCAGCGGCGCGCCGGCGTTCAGGTCCGCGCGGATCTCCGCGTCCACGGTGTCGGCGGCGCCCGCGACTTCCGCGTCGCGCAGGGAGCGCAGCTCCGGGACCTCGGCTTGCGACCAGCGAGCCTCCATCTTGAGCTCCTCGTCGAGCACGGAAAGCGCCGCGTCGCCATGGCCGGAGGTTCGCAGCGCGCGGGCCTGCTCCAGTTTGGCCCGAAGCGCCGCTTCGTGTGTCATCGGAGCTTCGGACTGGGACGTCGCGCAGGCGGCGCTCACCAAGCTCAACACGAGCAGCGGCCGGACGTCCAACGGGCGGAGACGCGTCGCCATCGCCCCTACGATACCGCGTTCTGGGCGAACCCAGGGAGGTGCGTCCCGCGCACCTTCACGCACAGAATTGGGCTGCGCCGACGATACGATTTACACTTCTCCGCGGTTCAGGAATGCCCTCATCTGACGATTCGGCGCTGTCGGTCTCCTTCGGTCCCTACCTGCTGGTCCGTGCCGCCGGGGCGCTGGGGCGGCTGGAGATGGCGGTGCGGACGGACGTGCGGGATCCGGAGGTTTGCATCCTCAAGCGGCTCCCCATCCGGGCGCTTGCCGCCGACGCGGCGGCGCGGTTCCGCCGCCACGCGCAGCTGGCGGCGCGCCTCGAGCACGAGAACGTGGCGCGCACGCTGCGCGTGGAGACGATCGAGGGGCAGGTCTGCGTCGCGCGCGAGCTGATCGAGGGCATGACGCTCTCGAAGGTCCTGCGCGCGCTGGGCGCCCAGCCGGCCCCCCTCATCGCCGCGCTGCACATCGTTCACCAGATGGCGCGCGGGCTGGCCTATTCGCACGACCTGAACATCGTGCACGGCGAGGTGGCGCCCGAGAACGTCATGATCGCGTTTCCGGGGCAGGTGAAGCTGATCGACTTCGGCATCGGCCGCCCGGCCGGTGATGCAGACCCTGGACAGGCGGGTGTCGTGGTCGGCCACCGCGGTTTCCTGCCGCCCGAGGCCGCCGAGCAGGGCGAGCCGGACCAGGCCGGTGACATCTATGGCCTGGGCGTGGTCCTGTGGGAGCTGCTCACCGGGCATCGCGCCGACGACGCGCAGGAGCTGCCGCTGCCGGACGTGCGCACGCTGAACCCGGACGTGCCCGACGAGCTGGCGCGGATCATCGCGCGCGCCACGGCGCTGGCGCCACAGGATCGGCCGGGCGGCGCCGACGAGCTGGGCGCCGCCTTGACGACGTTCCTGCCGGCCGGCACCGACCCGCAGCAAGAGACCGCCGCGCTGTTGCGGAGCTGCTTTGACGTGGACACGCTGCAGCCGCTGCTCGCGGCGGAGATCGCGGGCGCCAAGCGCCTCGTGACGGGCGAGCCGATCGAGAGCGAAGCGCTGCCCCGCGCCACGACGCCGATTCGGCGGTCGGTCCGCAGCCCGGTGGTGGCCGCGAGCGTGAACAGCATGCGGATTCCGCGCCACGATCGCGGACCGCTGCTGACCGTTGGCGTGGCGCTGGCCGTCGCAGGCGTCGGGATCGCCATTTTGCAT
This sequence comes from Polyangia bacterium, assembly GCA_045802645.1. Classification (GTDB taxonomy): domain Bacteria; phylum Myxococcota_A; class Polyangia; order Fen-1088; family Fen-1088; genus JADGRB01. Next base: position 4,584 of record JBJMQQ010000172.1, on the reverse strand, counting down.
CACCACGGCGACGGTGCGTCGCAGGCGGCAGACCCTGTCGCGACCGCCGCAGCGCCGCCTGCTGCGCCGGCCACGCCTCCGGCGCCGCAACCCGCGCCGCTGACCGCGCCCGCGCCTTCACCGGTTCGCTTCGCGGCCCAGGCACCGCCGACTGCCGCCGCGGAGACGCCCCGCTTCTCTCGCCGCGGGCCAGAGGGGCTCGCGCGCGCCGCACGCGACGACGGTCCCGAGCGATTGCTCCGCCAAGCCAACGATCTGTTCGAGCGGGGCAACACGGCCGGCGCGCTGGCCCGCACGCGCCAGGCGATCGCCGCCGGTGCCGGGGCCCCGGCACACGTGCTGATGGGGACCTTGCTGGTCAACCTGCACAACTACAAGGACGCGGAGCCGGAGCTGGCGGAGGCGGTCCGGCTGGACCCCGACAACGACGAGGCCCACCGCTTGCTGCTTCTGCTGCGGAGGACGGCCGCCGAGCAGGCCGCGCCCTGATCGCGTGCAGCCGCTGATCAGGGGGGTCCCCGACACGGCTTTCATGGTGGCGTCCTGGCGCGCCAGGGAGTCCGAACGCGGGGACGCGCTCTTTCGCGACCCCTTCGCCGCGCAGCTGGCCGGCGCGCGCGGCCCCGCAATGGCGGATCAACTGAGCGCGAACGCGCTGGCCCGCTGGCAGGTGGTCGTCCGGACCGCCGTCATCGACGCCATGCTTCGCGAAGCCGTCAGCCGAGGCGTGCGAACGGTCGTCAACCTGGGCGCGGGCCTGGACGCCCGCCCCTATCGGCTGTCGTGGCCGGCGTCGTTGCGCTGGCTGGACGTCGATTTCCCGGAGGTCCTCGACTGGAAGAGCGACCGGCTGCGTGACGCGCACGCCACCTGCCGCGTCGACGTCGTGAAGATGGACGTGACGGACGGCGATGCCCGCCGGCGGCTGTTTGCGCAGATCGCGGCGACGTCGCCGGCCACCCTGGTCCTGACCGAGGGCGTGATCCCTTACCTGCCGGAGTCCGCCGTCGGCACGCTGGCTGCCGATCTCCGCGCGCTGCCCGGCGTCAGCTGGATCGTCGACTACTTCGCGCCGTTGAACATGCCGTTCTACAGACGGCTGCGCGTTTCGCGCGCGATGCGGGCGGCCCCCTTCAAGTTCGAACCGACCGACTGGTTCGCGTTCTTCGGCGACCGCGGCTGGCGCCCTGCAGACATCAAGTACCTGGCCATCGAGGGCGATCGCCTGGGCCGCCCCGCGCCGCTGCCGGCGCTGTTGAAGGCGGCCGGGCTGGTCCGCCAGCTGCTGTGGCCGCCCGCCACGCCGAACGGGTTCAAGAAGTTCGCCGCCTACGTGCTGCTGCAGCCGGTGTCAGAAAAACAGGTGTGACACGACGCCGAACAGCGGCACCAGGATCGCCAGCGACCAGAGCGTGTAACCGAAGAAGCTCGGCATCCGGACGTGGTGCTGCTCGGCGATCGCCTTGACCATGAAGTTCGGGCCGTTGCCGATGTAGGTGATGGCGCCCATCAGCACGGCACCGCAAGAGACCGCCGCCAGCAGCTGCTGGCCGACCGGGTGCACGGCCAGCGCGCCCAGGTTGTCGATCGACATCGTCCCTTGCGGCCCGTTGGCGACACCGACCGCCAGCGACGCGAACGTCAGGTACGTCGGCGCGTTGTCGAGCACGCTGGAGAGCGCCCCGGCGGCCCAGAAGAACTGCCACGGCTTGGTGACGCCGAGGCTGGCGCCGCGCTCGCCGAGGAAAGCCAGCGCCGGGATCATCGTGATGAAGACGCCGATGAAGACGGCCGCGACCTCGACGATCGGCGCCCAGTTGAAGCGGTTCGTGGCATGGACCTCGCGCGGGGTCGTCGCCAGCGACAGCGCCGCGCACGCGACCATGCCCGCGATCTGCACGCCCGCGCGCAGGTAGCCGTCGCCGAACAGGCGGCCGCCGAAGCTGCCCATCACGAACACGACCAGGACGATCCCCAGCAGCCAGAGGAAGTTGATGGCCCCCTGCACGCGCAGCGGCTCGATGACGGCCGGCCCCTCGCTGGCGCGAACCCCGAGCCGCCGCCCCTCGCGCGCGGTCAGCGTCCGGTCGATGATGGCGAACAGCGTCAGCAGCGCGCCGTTGACCAGCGCCCAGGGCGCGGCCAGCCGCAGCGTCCAGGTGAAGGGGACGCCCCGCAAGAAGCCCAGAAACAGCGGCGGATCGCCCAGAGGCGTCAGCAGGCCGGCGCCGTTCGAGACGACGAAGATGAAGAACACGACGATGTGGGTCGCGTACGAACGCCGCGCGTTCGCCCGCAACATGGGTCGAATCAGCAGCACCGACGCGCCCGTCGTTCCGACCACGCTGCCCAGGATGGCGCCGATCGCCAGGAACGTCGTGTTGACCAGCGGAGTCCCGACCAGCGTTCCGCTGAGGCAGATCCCGCCCGAGATTGTGAACAGCGCCCCCAGGAGCGCGATGAACGCGGCGTAGTCGCAGGCGGTGTGCAGCAGCAGCCGCCCGCCCTCGCCTCCCTGGCCGTGCATCAAGTACGCGATGACGGGCGCCGACAGGATGGCGGCCACCAGCAGCTTGTTGCGGTTGTGCTCCCAGAACGCCCCCGCGAACAGCGGCAAGACGGCGATCGAGATCAGGTAGATGACGAACGGCGCCACGGCCCAGGTCGGAGTGAGCGTTTGGATCATTTTTTCAGTGCTGCAGGTAGAGCGGAATTTCGGTGGTCTCGACCAGGCTGCGCGTGACGGAGCCCGAGAAGAGCTCGCGCAGCCGCCCCCGCGTGAAGGCACCCATGACGATCATCCCGGCGTCGAGCTCCTTGGCGAGGCGGGTGATGACCTCGACATTCGACAGCAGCGAAACGAGGTTGTGCCCCTTGGCGGTGATGTCCGCGGCCTGAAGTTGCTGGACGGCCCAGTTGGCCATGTCCCAGGCGATCGCGCCGTTGTCGTCGATGGTGACGACGTGGACCTCGCGCCCGCGGGCCAGGCCGCTGGCCGCGAAGTTGGCCAGCGCGCGCTTGGCCGCGCCGCTGCCGTCGTACGCCAGCAAAATCTTCGAGCCCAGCGTGGTGGGCGAGCTCTCCGGACACACGAGCACAGGCGTCGACGCGCGGTGCAGGATTGCGTCGCGCGTGTGGCTGTCCTCGCTCTCTATCTCAAAACGAAAGTTCGCGTCGCGGCCCAGGATGGTGAGGTCTCGCGTGACCATCTCTTCCAGGATCGCGTCGACCGGGCGTCCGACAATCTCCAGCGGGCGGCCGGGAACGCCGGCATCCCGGCAGCGCCGTTCGAACAGCGCCATCGCATCCGCGGCGTGCTTGTGCGCCTCGGCCACCAGGGCGTCGTCGCGCTCGTGCTTGTACGACGAACCACCGATGCTGGTCGCCGCACCCGCGCGGATGTCCGGCTCATCGACGATGGCCAGCCCGACCAGGTGCGCTTCCAGCGGCTTGGCGATGTCGATCGCCAAACGGACCGCCGCAGCCGTGCTGGGCGATCCTTCCAAACAAACGAGAATGTTTTTGATCATCGATAAGGACCCTACACGGGTCCTTCTGCTGATAGGAGGGTCGGGACCCGGCGCACCATTGCACCGGGTCCCGAACCGTGATTTCAGAGTCTCAGGCTAGTTGACTCCAGACTAGGTTCCGCTGGTGATGGCCAGCGCCGGGATCGACGACTTGGCGGCCGCCACCTCGGACTGTGGCACGTCCTCGGGCGCGCGCGTCGGGATGAACTCCGGGTAACCCGGCAGGCCCATCTCCGGCACGTCCAGGCCGGCGATCTCGACCGCCGCGGCGACGCGGTTCGATCCCAGCACCTTGCCGACGACCCAGAACGCCAGGCCACCGACGACCACGTTCCAGGCGATGCCCACGCCGGTCTCGATCAGCTGCGCGACCAGCTGCTTCGAGTCGCCGTAGAACAGGCCCGTCACGCCACGCCCCGCAACGCCCAGGTAGTCCGTCGCGCCGACGCCGTTCCAGCCCTGCCCGTAGGTGCCGTCCGAGAACAGGCCGACCGCGATGAGCCCCCAGGCGCCGTTCACGCCGTGGACGCTGATCGCGCCGACCGGGTCATCGATCTTCACCTTGTCGAAGAAGAAAACGCTGACGACGACGAGCACGCCCGCGATGGCGCCAATGATGAACGCGCCCACCGGGGTGACGAACGCGCAGGGCGACGTGATGGCGACCAAGCCGGCCAGCATGCTGTTGCACATCATGCTCGGGTCGGGCTAGCCGTAGCGCATCCACATATAGACCACGCCGAAGAATGTCGCCGACATGCCGGCGATCATCGTATTCGTCGCCACGATGCCGATGCGGCCGTCACCACCGGCCAGCGAGCTGCCGGCGTTGAAGCCGAACCAGCCGAAGGCCAGGATGAACGTCCCGACCTGGACCATCGGAATGTGGTGCGCGAGGATCGGTTTGACGATCTTGCCTTTTTTGTCGTACTTGCCGAGGCGCGGGCCGATCAAGTACGCCGTGATGAGGGCGAGCGCGCCACCCTGAAGGTGGACGACGCCAGAGCCGGCGTAGTCGACCGCACCGTGACCGAGGCCCGCGCGATACCCGAGC
>JBJMQQ010000171.1:0-15354 GCA_045802645.1 Polyangia bacterium | reverse complement strand
CGTCCTTGATTTTGAAAGCGGCGTCCACGATCGGCTTCGGGTAGGTGGCCGAGTCGGCCGCGAAGAACGACAGGTCGCCGCCGCGCGGCTTGGACTCCTCGTCCTCCGAATACTTCGTCACGAGGTTGCGGAAGCCCTGCTGGTCGTTGGGCTGGCTGGTCTTCACCTGCGCCTTGGCCTCCGCGTAGACCTTGTCGGCCTTGGCCTTGTCCTTGACCAGGATCTCGCTGACCCGGACCTCGTCCTTCTGGTGAAACTCCGTCGGGTGCTCGTTGTAATACTTCTCGACGTCGGCGTCGGGCACGTCCTCGACCTTCAGCTTGGACTCGAAGTCCTTCTGCATCAGCTTGGAGATCATCTGCTGCTTCATGACGCGCTGGACGTCGGGGTCCTTGTCGTAGCCGCGCCGCGCCGCCTCGGACGCCAGCACCTCGAACCGAACCAGCCCGTCGACGAACTCCTTCTTTCGCTCGGCGTTCGTGTAGCGGGCGCGAACGAACGGCGACTGCTTATTGATTCGCTCCTGCACGTCGGCGACGGTGATGACGGTGTCGTCGACCTTTGCGACCACCTGCGACGGGTCGGCCGTCTCGTGGCTGCCGCCACTCTTGCCGCCGTGCCTGCAGGCGGGCAACCCGACAGCGGCCACCAGCACCGGGACGCCCAAGCACAACAGTCGGCAGCGGAGGGTCTGAGCCATCCGCGAGAGATTACACAGTCTTCCGCCTAGATCCAGCGGACGCCGTTCGGGTTGTGGTAGACGCCCATCCGGTTCGCGTGCAGCGCGATGTGAAAGAAGCCGTTCACGAGCGTGATCACCGCCGCGGACGCGAGCAGGCCGCCCAGCGTGTCGATCTCGAACGAGCCCAGCAGCTTGTCCGTGAGCCAAAGCAGGATCGTGTTGACGATGAACGGCAGGATCAAAAAGAGCAGCCCCAGCGTCAGGATCGCCGGCAGGAAGAGCGCCACCCGGATCAGCCACCCCAGAAAGAAGTTCAACAGCGAAAAGACCACCGCCACGACCACGGCCGACCCGACGCTGCGAACCTTCACCGACGAGAAGACCCGCGACAGGGCCAGCACCGTGAGCGTCAGCGTCGCCAGGTGGAGCAGGGTGTACATGCCCGAAGCCTAGCTCATGTCCTGGGCTTCGTCCGCAAGCTGACCAGCTGCAGCAATCGCTGGCGCGCGGCGGCCATGCGGTCCTGCTTTTCGCCCTCGTCGAACGCGTAAGACAGCCGCATGTCGGGCGTCAGCTTGAACCGGCTCCCCTTGCCTTGCACCAGCTTGAGGACGCGCGGCGGATCCAGCGGCGTCTCGCTGCCCAGCGACACGACGAGACGCGCCGGCCCCAGCTCGTACGACAGCGCGCCCAGCGCGCGCACCAGCGTCTTGTCGATCATCACTTCGCCCAGGAGGCGCGCCTCTTCCGGCAGCGCGCCGTACCGATCCTGCAGCTCCTCCAGCGTGGCGTGCACGTCGTCCTCGTTCCGGGCCTGCGCCAGCTGCCGGTAAAACGCCAGGCGTTGCCCCGCGTCGGGCACGTAGTCGTCGGGCAGGAACGCCGGGACGTCGACGGAGATCTCCGGATCGTGCTCGTGCCGGATGGGTTGGCCGCGCAGCTCGGCGACGGCATCTTCCAGAATGCGGGCGTAGGTCTCGAATCCGACGGCCGCCACCGCGCCGTGCTGCTTTTCGCCCAGCAGCTCGCCCGCCCCGCGGATCTCCAGATCGTGCGTCGCCACCTGGAACCCCGCGCCCAGCTCGGTGAAGCGCTGCAACACCGCCAGGCGCATCTTCGCCTCCGGCGTCATCTTCTTCTCTTCGGGCACCACCAGGTAACAGAAGGCGCGCTCGCGGGAGCGCCCGATCCGTCCGCGGAGCTGATAGAGCTGCGCCAGCCCGAATCGATCGGCGTGGTTGACGATCATCGTGTTGGCGCGCGGGATGTCGAGCCCGGCCTCGATGATCGTGGTGCAGCAGAGAACGTCGTACTTGCCGTCGACGAAGTCGACCATGACCTTCTCCAGCTCGCCCTCGGCCATCTGGCCGTGCGCGACCGCGATGCGCGTCCCTTCGGGGGCGATGTCGCGCAGCTTGCCGGCCCATTCGGCCAGGTTCTCGATCCGGTTGTGCACGAAGAAGATCTGCCCGCCGCGCGACAGCTCGCGCCGGACGGCGTCGCCCAGCAGGTCCTTGTCCCAGCGGCAGACGAAGGTGCGGATGGCCAGGCGGTCGGCGGGCGGCGTCGCGATGATCGAGATTTCGCGAAGCCCCCCCATCGCCATCTGCAGCGTGCGCGGAATGGGCGTTGCCGTCAGCGTCAGCACGTCGACCTGCGTGCGCAGCTCTTTCAGCCGCTCTTTGTGCGTGACGCCGAACCGCTGCTCCTCGTCGACGATCAGCAGCCCCAGGTCGCGGAAGCGCACGTCGCGCGACAGCAGCCGGTGGGTCCCGATGACGACGTCCACCTTCCCCTGCGTGAGCGCCTGCAGCGTCCCCTGCTGTTCGTGCTTGGTCCGGAAGCGCGACAGCGCGGCGATCCGCACCGGAAAATCGGCGAACCGATCCGAGAACGTCACGAAGTGCTGCTCGGCCAGCACCGTCGTGGGCGCCAGGACGGCGACCTGCTTACCGCCCAGCACGGCCATCAGCGTCGCCCGCAGCGCGACCTCCGTCTTGCCGTAACCGACGTCGCCGCAGATGAGGCGGTCCATCGGCACCCCGTTCTGCATGTCGGTCAGGACGGCGTCGATCGCCTTTTCCTGGTCGGGCGTCTCGTCGAACGGGAACGTCTCTTCGAACGCGCGGAACGTGGCATCGGGGGCCGGGAACGCGTGACCGGCCAGCGCGGCCCGCTGCGCGTAGAGCTGCATCAGCTCCTCGGCGATCTTGCGGGCCTCGGTCGAGACGCGCTTGCGCTTCTCCTGCCAGGTGCGCGCGCCCAGCTTGTCGAGCTTGACCGCCTCCAGCTCGCCGGCGCTGTACCGGTGCACGAGCCCGATGCGGTAGACGGGCAGGTAGATCGAGCCGCCGTCGTACTCCAGCTGCAGGAAGTCCTGCGGAACGCCGCGCACCTCCAGCTTCTTGAGACCGCGGTAGCGGCCGATGCCGTGCTCGTCGTGGACGATGAAGTCGCCCTCGGCGATCTCGCCCAGGTCGCCCAGCCCCGGTGTCTTGCCGACCGGGCGCGACTCACGCAGCGATCGCGCGCCGAAGATCTCTTCCTCTGCCACGACGACCAGGTGGTCGGCGGGCAGCACGAACCCGCGCCGCAGGGCCCCCGGCAGCACCGCCAGCGCGGGATTGGCGCTCCCGGCGAACAGATCGTGGGTCTCGGCGGCGGGCGCCGGCGCGGCCGGCAAGCCCAGCGCGCGCAGCAGGCCCAGCAGGCGGTCGGCGTGGTTGCGACTGGGCGCCACGATGCGCACCCGGTGCCCCAGCTCCATCCAGGCGCGGAGCTTCTCGCGCAGCGGCCGCCCGACTTCCAGGTCCGTCTTCTCGTCGGTGACCAGCGCGCGTGCCGTCTTCAGCTCGGCCCGCAACGTCGTGTGGGGCGACGCCTCGATCCGGACGCGCGGGACCTCTTCCTCGATGACCTCGGCGCCGTCGCCGTCGTCGCGCCCCGAGACCTCGATGAGCCGAATCTCCAGCCGCTTGCGCTCGGCCAGCGCGGCGGTGGCCTCATCTTCGCCCAGGACGAAGTCCGTGGCCGGCAGGGCCAGACGGTGCTCCGCGTGTCGGGTCGCCGCCGCCTCGCGCAGCCGGGTCGCCTGACGCCGCGCCTGATCCAGCACGGCCCCGGGGTCCTCGACCACGCACAGCGACTCCGCGGGCAAGTAGTCGAACAGCGGCACCATCCGCTCGTGAAACGCGGGCGCCAGCGACTCGATCCCGAAGAACAGCTCGCCCGCCTCGATCTGCTCCAGCAGGTGGCGGGTCTTGCTGGACGGGTACACGGCTGCGTCGGCGGCGGCCAGGATCTTGGCGCGCGGGTCGGCGCCCGCCGTCTGGATCGTCTCGCGTACCGGGTGCAGGTACACCGACTCCAGCGGCCGCAGCGTCCGCTGGGTGGCCGCGTCGTAGAGTCGGATCGACTCGATCTCGTCGCCGAACATCTCGATGCGCACCGGGTGGCGGTAGACGGGCGGGTACAGATCGATGACCGACCCGCGGACCGCGAACGTCCCGGCGTCCTCGACGACGGGCGTCCGCGAAAAGCCCGCCCGCAGCAGCGCCTGGATCGTCGCCTCACGGTCGATCGTGGTGCCGGCGGTGATCACCTCACAAAGCGCGTCGAACGGCGCGCGCGGCACGACCCGCCGGAACAGCGCCGCCGCCGACGTCACGACCACCCGCGGCGCGAACCCCTGCGACAGCCGGAACAGCGCCGCCATCCGCCGCAGCGTCGTGCGCCGGTCGGGCTGCATATCGGCGTAAGGCGACGAATCGGGCGCCGGAAGCTCCAGCACGGGCGGCGGCGCCAGCGGGTCGTCGCCCCCCGGCGCCGGCGGCAAGAAGAACTGCAAGTCGTGCGCGCGCGCCTCGGCGGTCTCCTCGTCGGCGACGACGTAAAGCAGGGTCTGCGGTCCTGCCAGCTTGGCCGCGAACGCAGCGCCCAGCGCGCCGGCCGCCCCGTAAAGCTCGACGCTTTGCCCCTTGGACAGCAGGCGCTGGATTTCGCGCAGGGCCTGCGCGAACCCACGCCGCGCCGGTGCGGCCAGGGCGCCGTAATCCGTCTCTGAAACGCTCATTGAACGGTCCGCCTATTTACCTCAAACTGCGCGCGGTGGTTGGCCCCTCCAAGCTGGTGTTGGCCCTCGCGCTGGCCGTCGCCGCCCCCCTGCCGCTGACCGACGAAGCCGTCCGCGCGGAAGTCGATCGGACGATCGCGGCGATCGCCCAGGCGCGCCACCTCACCTACCATGGCACGTTGCCCGTGCGCGCGCTCGACCGCGCCGAAGCCGCGCGTCAGGCTGCCCGCCTCGACGAGGAGGCCGCCGCCGATCCCGCCGCCAACCCCGAGGCCGAGCTGCTTCGCCGGCTGGGCATCGCCTCGCCGCCCCGCGACGGGGACGACTTCGAAGAAGACACCAGCGCGCCGGCGGCGCCGCGGTTCGACGCCGTCACGGGCCGGCTGTGGGTTCCGGGGTGGATTTCGCTGGAGGCGCAGCAGGTGGCGTTGACGCACGCCGTGGCGCACGCCGTCGCCGACCAGCGGTTCGGGTTTCGCCGCCTGATGGACATCGCCAGCGACGGGCATTCGCGCCTGGCGGGCGACGCACGGCGGGCGCGGCTGGCCGTCGTCGAAGGGGACGCGATGCTCACCGGCCTCGAGGTGCTGGACCCGCGTGAGACCTTCCTGGCCGGCCCGCAGCTGAACGCGCTGGCGGCCCGCCTGCGCGCTGCCGGCCAGGATCCGGCGGGCGGATGGCCCGCCACCCTCGCCACGTTCACGCACGTGACCGGGCTGCTTTTCGTGGCGCGCGCGCGCGCACCATCCGTGGAACGTGGTCGACGCGCTGTGGACGGATCCGCCGAGCTCGACCGAACAGGTGCTGCACCCCGAAAAATATGAGTCGTGCGAGGCGCCGGTGACCGTCGATCCGTCCGCCCTGCCCGCTTTGCCCGGGCTGGGGCGCCCCAACACGACCGATGTCGCCGGCGAACTGGTCGCGCGCGCCTGGCTGGCCACCGCCTGGTCGCCCGAGGTCGCGGCGCGTGGCGCCGCCGGCTGGGGCGGAGACCGGGCGGCGCTCTACGGGCCACCCCCCGAAACCGGCGAAGCCACCGGGACCGATGCGGCGGCACCGGCGGCCGCGCTGGCCTGGCTCACGATCTGGGACGACGCCGCCGAGGCGGACGACTTTGCGCGCGCGGCCCGGGCCGTGCTCGAGCGTCAGGCTGAAAAGGGGACCAGCGAACCCGCCAGTGAGGCGACCCGCCCGGAGGGTGTCGTGTTCTCGTCCGCCAAGGGACTTTTCGGGGTGGCCCGCCGGGCGGACGCCGTGGCCCTGCTGATCGCCGCGCCCGAGGGTGCCGAGCCGGCGCTGCAAGCGATGCTGGACGCCGTCCGACGCGCCGAACCTAGCCGGAAAGCAGCGAGTCGCCCACGACCCGCAGCTCTGCCAGGTTGTCTGCGTCGTGATCGAGCAGGGGGATCCGAATGATCGGCGTCCCCGGTGCGCGCGCCGCCAGTCGGTCCAGCGCGCGCCGCTCGGTCGCCGCGGTCGCCTGAAATGCCTGCCCCAGCGCGGCGAGTCGCTCCGCGGCCTCCGCGACGGCGCCCGCGGGCAAGTCGTTCAGCGCACCGGTCGCGCCGATGGCCTCGGCCAGCGCCGTCGCCTCCGTCAGGCCAGGGGTCGGCTGAACGCGGTTCGCGACGAAGCCGGCCACCGGTACCCCGGCCGCCTGCAGCCGGCCGTGGAAGTACAGCGCCTCATCGACGGCCGCGGTCACAGGGGCCAGCACCAGCAGGAACGCGGTATCCGCGCTGCGCAGCAGGCTGTCCACCGCCTGCGCGCGCGTCAGGAACCCGGACAGGACGTCCTGGAAGTCGACCAGGAACGCGGCCAGGTCCTCCAGGAACGTGCTGCCGACCAGCTTGGCAACCCGCCGCAACACCAGCGCGCCCCCCATGCGCAGCCGCTGGAAGGACAGGCCACCGCCCGTCGGGCGCGCGAACCATTTGATGGCCGGGCTGGAGACGGCCGCCGCGATCCGCTTCGGCGCGTCCAGGAAGTCCAGCGCGTTCGCCGTGGGCGGGGTGTCGAGCACGATGACGTCGTAGGCCTTCTCGCGGGCCAGCGCGAACAGCGCCAGCGTCGCCGCGTACTCTTGGGAGCCGGTGAGGCTGGTCGTGATCTGCCGGTAGATCGTGTTCTCGAAGATGCGCCGCCGCATGGCCGGGTCGCGTACCTGCTCCTCGACCAGCGTGGCGAACGCCCGGGCGGTGTCGAGCCGCACCGCCGAGAGGCGCTCGCCGTCTTCCGGAATGCCCAGCGCCCGGCAGGCTGCCGGCGGTACGGGGCGGGGATCGGGGCCCAGGCCACCGACGCCCAGCGCGTCGGCGAGCCGCGGCGCGGGGTCGATCGTGCAGACCAGCGTCCTTTTCCCGAGGCGCGCGGCCAGCGCGGCCAGCGCCGCCGCGTTGGTCGTCTTGCCGACGCCGCCCGGCCCGGCACAGACCAGGATCCGTTTTTCAGCCAGCAGGGCGCGGATCATCGGGCACGCGGCCGCGGGCTCTCAACCCGCGCGAACCAGGAGAACGGTGACGTTGTCAGGACCGCCGGCGTCGTTGGCCGCATCGACCAGAAGCTGGCACGCCGTCGGGAGATCCGCCGCGTCTCGCAAGATGGTCGCGATCTTTCCGTCGGGGACCGATCCCCAGAGCCCGTCGGTGCACAGCAGAAACAGATCGCCCGGCTGGACGTGGCCGACGTAGATGGCCGGCTCGATGTCGTCCTTGCTGCCAAGCGCGCGCGTGACCACGTTGCGGTGGGCGAAGGTCGCCAGCTCATCGTCCGTCATCTCGGGGCGGGCGGCGCGCATCTCTTCGGCAACGGAGTGATCGCGCGTCAGGCGCTTCACGTTGCCGGCGCGAAACCGGTAGGCGCGGCTGTCGCCGGCGTGCGCGACGGCCAGCCGCTCCTCGCCGACCGCCATCGCGACGACGGTGGCGCCCATCCGGGTTCGCGTCCGGTCCGCGGCGGCCGCCCCGCGGATCTGGTCGTTGGCGACCTTGATCCCGTTGCGCAGCAAGTTGGCCGCCAGCGACAGCGAGCGGTCGACCGGGTACGGCCAGGCCTGCTGCGGCTGGCTGTGGTGCGACCGGAAGAAGCCGGCGATCGCGTCGACGGCCATCGCGCTGGCGACCTCGCCCGCGTTGTGCCCGCCCATCCCGTCCGCCACCACGAACAGCCGCCCGTCGACGAAGCTGCCGAACGCATCTTCGTTCTCGGTGCGTTGGCGGCCGGGGTGCGAGAGCGCCGCCGCGGCGAGCATGAGGGCCGGGGGCTCCCCGGTCAGCTGCGGCGCGGACATCGGATCCCTCAAGGTGACAAACTGGCGGGGCGGCGATCAAGGCTTTTCGCTACGCGCGCTGGACGATGTCGGCCCAGCGCGCCACGTGCGCCGCGCGCACCTCGGCCGACATCGCCGGCGTGAAGATCCGCATCCGGGCCGTTTTTCCACCTTGGCCACCTTGTTCGGCGGCCGGCAGCCCGACGCCCAGCGCCGCCAGCTTCGCGGCGCCCAGCGCCGTCGACTCGACCATTTCGGGGCGGAAGATCTGGACGCCCAGCAGGTCAGCCTGGATCTGCATCAACAGGTCGTTGGCCGCCGCGCCACCGTCGACGCGCAGGTTGTTGATGGGGCGCCCGGCGTCGGCCTGCATCGCCGACACGAGATCGACGTTCTGCAGCGCGATGGCCTCCAGCGCCGCGCGCGCGATGTGGGCGCGCGTCGTGCCGCGCGTGATTCCGCTGATGAGCCCGCGCGCCTCCGAACGCCAGTGCGGCGCGCCCAGCCCGGTCAACGCCGGGACGATCGTGACGCCGCCCGAGTCGGGAACCGACCGCGCCAGCGGCTCGACCTCGGCCGCGGCGGCGATGATGCCCAGCCCGTCGCGCAGCCACTGGACCAGCGCACCCGCCACGAAGGCGCTCCCCTCCAGCGCGTACGCCGTGCCGCGCGCCGGACCGGCCTGCAGGTTCCACGCGACGGTGGTCAGCAGCCCGCGCGACGACATGCGCGGCTCGGCCCCGGTGTTCATCAGCAGAAACGCGCCGGTCCCGTAGGTGCACTTGGCGTCGCCAGCCTCGGTGCAGTCCTGGCCGTACAGCGCCGCCTGCTGGTCCCCTGCCACACCGGCGATGGGAATCCCGTCGGGCAGACCCGGCACACCGCGCGTCGTACCCAGGATGCCCGCCGACGGGCCGACCTCCGGCAGCAAAGCGCGCGGGACGCCGAACAGCGCGCACAGCTCATCCGAAAAAGTGCCCGCGCGCAGGTCGTAGAGCAGCGTGCGGGAGGCGTTGGTCGCGTCGGTGACGTGCCGCTGCCCGCCGGTGAGCCGCCAGATCAGGAAGCTGTCGACGGTGCCGAACGCGAGCGCCCCCGCCTCTGCCCGCGCGCGGACACCCGTCACGTTGTCCAGCAGCCACCGGATCTTGGTGGCCGAGAAATACGGGTCCAGCACCAGCCCCGTGCGCTCGCGAACGGCCGGCTCCTGCCCGGCGCTCTTCAGCGCCGCGCAGAAGGGAGCGGTCCGGCGATCTTGCCAGACGATGGCGTTGCCGATCGGGCGGCCGGACGCTCCGCCTTGCCGCTCCCACAGCAGCGTCGTCTCGCGCTGGTTGGTGATGCCCAGCGCGGCGACGCGCCGCCCGTCGACCCCGTCCAGAGCCTGCTCCAGGGCGCCGAGCACGGAGGCCCAGATCGCCTCCGGGTCGTGCTCGACCTCGCCCGGACGCGGGTAGATCTGTGGAAACTCGCGGTAGCCACGCCCGCGGACGTTCCGGGCGGCGTCCACCAGCAGCACCGTGGTGCCCGTCGTGCCTTGATCGATGGCGACGATCAGATCGGGCTGCGTCACGGCGGCCGCTACGGTACCACCGACCAGCCGGCGTGCTTCGCGATAAAGCGGGTCACGGCATCCAGGACCATGGCGCGCTCGACGTCCTGGGCGACGATGTGGAACGACCGATCCAGCCACAATCGTTCGATGACGTCGCTGCCCAGGCTTCCGGTCAGCTCCAGCGAGTCGTCCATCGGGACCGTGTGGTCATGGCGGCCGTGCACGACGAGGGCCGGTTGGCGCACGGCCGGCAGCTCCGGGCGCACGGTCTCCATCAGGTCCAGCAGATTGCCCAGCGCCGCGACCGGGAACGCGTGAAGGCCGGGGTTGTCCACGCGCATCGCCGCATCCGAAACGTCCGAGCCAAACAGCTTCGGAACCGCCGCCCACGAACGCCGCGCGTAGTTGAGGGGCAGGCGCCCCACCGCGCGGATCCCCATGACCTGAAACGGGCGCAGCCGCAGGGGCGCCGACATGACGGCGAGCGCGGACACGCGCTCTGGGTAGAGGCGCGCCAGCCGCAAAGCCAGCAGGCCGCCCATCGAGAATCCGACGATGGCCACTGGCGGGGCGAGTCCCGCCGACCGGGCGGCTACGGCCTCGAGCCGCGCCAGCGCCACCTCGGCCGAGGCCAGCCAGTCGTGCCAGGTGGTGCGCGCCAGGTCGGCCAGCGTTCCACCATGCCCGGCCAGCATGGGCGCCTCGACGGAGCAGCCGAGCCGGACGAACGCCTCCGCCAGCGGCCGCACCTCCCACGGTGTCCCCGTGATGCCGTGCAGACACAGCACCGCTCGCCGGTCCCCCGCGATCCCTACCGGCGACTTGTCCCCCGGCCCTTCGCGGAACAGCTGGAGCATCCCTACAAGGGTACCAAAAGGGGCCCAAACAAAAACGAGCCGCGGCTCCCGAAGGAACCGCGGCTCGATTAATCAGCAGGTGGTTGGGGCTACTGGCAGTTCGGATAAAGCTTGGTGGCGTCGTTCGGGCAGGGGCAGCCTGGCGCCGTCGAGTTCTCCAGGCAGAGCGAGCAGTCGATGCTGCTGTCCAGGCTGGCGGCGTTCATCGCAGCCTGATCCTGAGTGAGGCTCAAGGCCACGCCGCCCTTCGGGCATTTGGTCATGTCGGGGTCGAGCTTCCAGCAGGGCGCTGCGCCGCCGTTCGCGTCGCAGTTCGGGATCTGGATGTCGACCGGCTTCGGGTTGTTCGTGCTCGTCAGGTGGTTGACGACCGTGCAGTTCGGCCGATTGTTGTTGTCCTTCTGAATCGTCCCGGTGATGCAGTTCGGCTTGATGAGCGCGCCCAGCTTCGTCGCGATGGCCGTCATAGCCTGCCCGTAGCTGGGGTCGCAGATGGACGAGACGAAGTAGTTCGGGAAGCTCTTCACGAACTGCGTGATGCGGACGCCGGGGTCGCCGAAGCTGCCGTCCGTCGTCGTCTCGGCCGGGTTCGGGTTCACGTCGTCGCCGCCCTTGGCGCCGCACGAGTGCATGATCTGCGGCCAGAGCTGGCCAGTCGTACCCGGGGGCGGGCTCGACGGGGGCACCCACTCGACCGTGTAGGGGTCCGCCGGGGCGGTGATCGCCGCGACGAGAATGGAGTTCCCGGACGGATCCTGCGGCTTCAACCGCTTGATGTCGTTGACGAAGGTGCTCACCGGGGTCAGCGTCTGCTGCTGCGGGTTGCCGCTGTCGTTCGAGACGCAGTCCGTGAACGTCTCCTGAGGCGTTCCGCTCATCCCGGCCGGCGCATCCCGCGGCGGCGACACCATGTTGCCGTTCGGGTCCTTGCACAGGTGGCCGAACTGGTTGCACCGGTAGTTCGCGATGGGGCCAAGCGGATTGGCCGTACCCTGCTGCCCGCCGTTCAACGAGAACAGCTGGGTGTTCGCCGGGGCCGAGCAGTCATCCTCGTTCGTGAGGATGACGATGCCCAGGTAGGCCTCCGGGCGCAGGAAGTTGGCGTTGCTGCCCGGCGCGGCGCCGTCACCGCCGAGCGCGTGGTCGATCGACGCGAGCTGGTGCTCGAACCCGCAGCCCTTGTCGCCGAGAAGCGCGATGCACTGGAAGACCGTCTCGATCGCCGGGGCCGTGAAGTTCTTCTGGCCGTCGACGCTGGAGATGAACGTCGCCCCCGACTGGAGCGTCGTGTCCGTGCAGGTCGCGCCGACGGTGCTGTCCGAGCGCGCGGCGCTCTGGAAGCCGCCATCGTCGCCGTACGGCGTGCACCCGATCGACCCGACCGAGTCGCCCGGCGCGCCCATGTCGGACGACACGACGGCGATGTGCACGTTCGGCAAGCCGTTCGGCAGCTTTTCGAGGACGTTCATGAACGTCGGAAGCTGGGTGTAGAGCTTGTCCTGCATCGACTTCATGGACGACGAGTTGTCGATCATGAACAAGATGTCGATGTTGTTGTTGATCTTCTGGGTGACGAGCGCCGTCAGCGAAGCCGTCGGGTTGATGACCCCCGCGTCCAGCGTGCGCGACGTGCAGGCCCACAGGGCGGGCACGGCGGCGGCCAATCCAGCCCAGCGAAGTACGCGCCAACAGCGCGAGCGGGAAGACGTTTGAGCCGCACGACCAGTCATGGGGATCCTCCTAAGAAGAGCAATAGGGCTGGGGCGCCCGGGGGCAAAACTGCGCGATTATATGGATCGCGCGATTCGACTGCAACGACCAACCAGGGACCTCTGAGTGATCGGTCGAAACACCAATCAAGGGAGGATTATAGCAACCGGCAGGCCATCGCAGGGGCCCGGCGAATCGGCCGCGCGCGGATGCATCCGCCAACCTGGTTGGCGGCATCGCCAACGTCGCGGGTGGCGGGCACACGTCAGGCGCGCGCGATGCCGCACAGCATCTCGCCGGCAAAGTAGCGCGCCCCTGGTGGATCGTCAGTGCGGACGGGGCGAAGAAAGCTGTTCAGGATTTCGCCGCGGGCGCCCCGGCGGGCGGATGGGCGGGCGGCGTCGACGAAGCTGTGCCGCAATCGCCCCGCGCGCAGCTCGATGAACCCGATGCGGCCGTCCGGCGTGACGCGCTCGACGACGCCTGCGTGATCGGCGCAGGCGGGCCGCTCGCCCGTACCGCGCGTGTCGAAGAACAGGATGTCGCCCGGGCGCGCCGTGGACGGGCCCACGAGCCGGTGGGAGGTCCGCATGTAGCCCCACAGGGCGCGCGTGCTGCCGTCGGTCCCGAAGCGCAGGCCGGCGGCGTGCAGCGTGCGCACGACGAACGCGGCCCCCTCCTCCTGGTTGGTCGCCGGCGAGACCTGCGGCTGGGTGCGCGCCTCGTAGCGCGCGGCCTCGAACACCGATGCCGGGTACCGGCGGCTGTGCGTCTGGGGCGTCGCGCAGCCCAGCGCGCAAAGGCCCAGCACGGCGATGACGGCCAGGAAGATCTCGAGAAAGCGATAGCGGGGCTCGCCCGGCAGCTGCAAGGCCATGGGCGGATGGTAGGACATGTAGGCAGTCTGTCCACATTTTGACCGGCGCCGGCTCGCATTAAGGTGGCTGCACCATGGCGGCGCGGCGATCCGACAGGAACCCTGAGAGGGTTCCTTGACCTCCCGCGACGACTCCGCTGGGCAAAGCCCAGCTCCGTCAACGCGATTCCCCACCGCCATCTTCCTGTTCGCGTTCTTCGGGTGGGCGTTCGATTTTTACGACCTGGTCCTGCTCGGGTTTCTGAAGGACGCCGTCGCGCGTGACCTGCACCTGTCGCACGCGGCCGAATCCTGGCTGCTGGGTGCGGGGCTAGGCGCGTCCGGGATCGGCGGGCTGGTGGCGGGGGCGCTGGCCGATCGCGTGGGCAAGCGGGCCGTGTTGTCCGCCACCGTCGGCGTTTATTCGCTGGGCTCGCTGATCTGCGGCCTGGCTCCCAGCGGTGCCGTCTTCTTCGCGGGGCGCATCGTTCAGGGCATCGGCGTGGGCGGCGAATGGGCGATTGGCCACGGCATGCTGGCCGAGTCCGTCGCACCCGCCACGCGCGGTCGGGCCGCCGCCGCGCTGCAATCCGGCGAGCCGGTCGGCGTCGCGCTGGCCGCGCTGGTCGGTTACCTGGTCTTGCCGCGCGTCGGGTGGCGCATGGTCCTCATCGGCTCCAGCGCGACGGCGTTGCTGGCGGTCGCCGCGCGCGCCTCCGTCCACCTGCCGGCCGCGCGCGCCGCCGCCCGCCCCTACCTGCAGGAGGTGCGGCAGGCCTTCCGGACGGCCGGGCTGCCGCGCCGATTCGCGGCGGCCTGGGTCCTGGGCGTGTTCAAGCTGGGCACGTACTGGAGCTGCTACACTTGGCTGCCGAGCTTCCTCAGCGCGGGCATGCACCAGAGCATCGGCCGGTCGCTGGCCTGGATGGTGACGGCGCAGCTGGGGCAGCTCGTCGGGATGATGACCTTCGGCGTGGTGTCGGATCGCGTGGGCCGGCGGCCCGCGTTCGCGGCCTACTCGCTTTTGACTGCCCTTGCCGTCGGGGCTCTGGCGCTGCGCTGGCACGCGTTGCTGGGCCACCCGCCCCTGTTCTGGGTCGTCATGCTGGGGTTGGGCGTCGGGTCGGGGTGCACCGCCGGCTTCGGCGCGCTGCTGGCAGAGCTCTACCCGACGGAGGTGCGCGGCGCCGCGATGGGCGCCACCTACAACCTGGCCCGCTCGGCCCAACTGCTGGCCCCGGTCGTGGTCGCGGCCGCTGTCGCCCGCGCCGGCCTGGGCGGCGGGCTGGCCGTCCCTTGCATCCTGGCCCTGGCGACGGCGGGGTGGGTGTGGGTGCTCCCTGAAACGCGGGGCATCGAGCTGCCGGCGCTGGATCGACCGCCGCGCGCGGGACGTCTGGATCCACCGGGGGTATCATTGAGACGATGAGAGACGTCGTCATCGTGTCGGGCGCCCGGACGCCCATCGGCTCTTTCCAGGGTGCGCTGGCGGGCCTGACGGCCCCGCGGCTGGGCGCCGTCGCGATCCGCGCCGCGCTCGAGCGCGGCGGCGTGGCGCCAGACGCCGTCGGCGAGGTCTACATGGGCTGCGTGCTCGCGGCCGGGATCGGCCAGGCGCCGGCGCGGCAAGCGGCGATCGCCGCCGGGATCCCGCCCGCGGTCGGTGCCGTCACCGTGAACAAGGTGTGCGGTTCCGGGCTGAAGGCGGTCGTCTTCGGGCGAAACGCCATCGCGGCCGGCGAGCACGACGTGATCGTCGCCGGCGGCATGGAGTCGATGAGCAACGCCCCGTACCTGTTGCCCAAGGCGCGCGAAGGCTACCGGCTGGGGCACGCGCAGGTGATCGATTCGATGATCACCGACGGGCTCTGGGACGCGTACGGCAACGTGCACATGGGCGACTGCGGCGAGCTGTGCGCCAAGGAAAAGGGGATCTCGCGCGCCGATCAGGACGCGTTCGCCGCCGAGTCGTACCGCCGGGCGCTGCGCGCGCAGGCCGACGGCAAGTTCCGCGGCGAGATCGTGCCCGTCGAGCTCCCGCAGAAGAAGGGGGCGCCGATCTCGGTCGCCGACGACGAAGAGCCCGGCCGCGGCAACATCGAGAAGCTCCCCACGCTGCGGCCCGCGTTTCAAAAGGACGGCACGATCACCGCGGGTAACGCGTCGTCAATCAACGACGGCGCGGCGGCGTTGGTCCTGGCGGGTGCGGACGTCGCGACTGCCCGCGGGTGGAAGCCGCAAGCGCGCATCGTGGGAGCCACGGTCCACGCCCAGGCGCCCGAATGGTTCACGACCGCGCCCGCGGGCGCCATCGAACGCCTGCTGGATCGGGTCGGCTGGAAGAAGGACGACGT
>JBJMQQ010000170.1:0-21083 GCA_045802645.1 Polyangia bacterium | reverse complement strand
GTCGCAGATCATCACGTCGAAGACCTGCGTGGTCAGCTTCTCGAGAGCAACGGCGCCCGTCATTGCGACCGTGACGCGGTGGCCCGCATCCCGCAAGGCTTCGCTGGCGGCCAGGCCGATGTCCGGCTCGTCGTCGACCAGAAGGACGTTGAGCCCCGTTCCGGAGACGGGGACCGTGTCACCCGAATCGGACGCGAGGGCCCCTGCTGCTGCGACACTCATCGTGAACTCTGTTTTAAGGTCGCGCATGTAGGAAACAAGACCGTCGTGCCACGTCGGGTCACCGTTACCGTAACCTCGACGGCAGCGACGTTACCGAACGGCAACTGCCGAACGCGGACGAGCCGGCAAGTGCTGGAAAACGCTGCCGTCACCAAACTACGCTGACTGGCATCTCTGCTGCAATGTGCGACAGGCAGGACGAGGTGAGGATCATGCGATCAATCTTTTGGCGATGGACGCTGGCGGTCGCGATCGGGTGCGGGTGGGGTGCAGTCACGGCGCCTCGCGCGGCCAGTCTGAAACCGACGGCGGCGAAAAAACGGCTTTGCATGAATTCTGGAACGTCCAAGACGTGGGGCGTCCACATGATTTCAGGTACTTGCGACGCGACCGCGGTCGCCCACCTTTAATCTTTTTTTGATAAAAGGCGGGACGCCGCCGCACATATCCCACCAGTTAAACCAATCGCTGGGGGATACCGATGCGGCTCATCAGATCCAAGTTCTTATTGACGACGGGTGGTTGCGCGGCGCTGGCCTTCGCACTTCTCGTCCCCGGCTGCGGTGGCTCCGACAGCGGGGGTACGGGCGGGTCGACAGGGGAGGGTGGCACCACCGCCACGGGTAGCGGCGGTCACACGACGGGCACCGGCGGCACGTCCGCGACGGGCACCGGCGGCACGTCCGCGACCGGCACGGGCGGCACGTCCGCGACGGGCGCCGGCGGTCGCAACACGACCGGCGGCGGTGGCAATGGCTTCACCGGCGGTGGCGGACGTACCAACTTCACCGGTGGCGGTGGCCGCACAGGCACGACCGGCGGTGGCGGGCGTACCGGCTTCACGGGTGGCGGCGGACGTACCGGCTTCACCGGCGCGGCTGGCGAGACCGGGACGACCGGTGCGGCCGGCGAGACGGGCGCGGCTGGCGCGGCCGCCTTCGCGGGCGACCCGGCTGCTGAGTAGCCGATAACGTCTAGATAGCGTGCACGTTCGGCCCGGGCTCCCCAACGGGAGCTTCGGGCCGTTCGTGTATCGCGAGCAGCTCTCGCAGCTCGGCGCCGGTGATCGTCTCCTTGGCGAGCAGCACCTGCGCCGCACGCAACAACACTTCGTGCCGCCGTGACAGCAGCTCGGTCGCGCGGTCGCGCTGTTCGTCGATGATGCGGCGAACCTCGTCGTCGATTGCGCGGGCCGTTTGTTCGCTGTAATCGCCGCGCGGCTGGGGCTCCGCGTGCGTGTTGAGCATGGTGCGACGTTCCTTCTCGAAGCTGACCTGGCCCAGGCGCGGGCTCATCCCGTACATCTTCACCATCGCGCGCGCAAGCTCGCTGGCCTTGCTCAGATCGTCGTGCGCGCCGGTCGAGACCTCGTCGTAGATCAACTCTTCGGCGACGCGGCCGCCCATCAGCGTCGCGATCTTGTCCTTCAGCTCGCTCTCCGTCATCAGGAAGCGGTCTTCCGTCGGCGCCTGCAGCGTGTAACCCAGCGCCGAGATCCCGCGCGGGATGATCGAGATCTTCTGGACCCCTTCGCCCGAGGGGCAGGCCAGCGCCACGATCGCGTGTCCCAGCTCGTGATGGGCGACCCGCTTCTTCTCGGCGGGGGACAGGACGCGGTTTTTCTTCTCGAGGCCTGCCACCACGCGCTCGACCGCTTCCTGTAGTTCGGCCATCCCGACCTTTTCACGCTCGCGCCGCACTCCCAGGAGCGCCGCTTCGTTGATGATGTTGGCCAGGTCCGCGCCGACGAACCCGGCCGTCATGCTCGCGATGACCTCGAGGTCGCGGTCCGACTCGATCGGGACGCTCCGCGCGTGCAGCTTCAGGATCGCGAGGCGTGCCGTGCGGTCGGGCCTGTCGACCAGCACCTGGCGATCGAACCGACCTGCGCGCAGCAGCGCCGGATCCAGAATCTCGGGGCGGTTGGTGGCCGCCATCAAGATGACGCCAACGCGCGGGTCGAACCCGTCCAGCTCCACCAGCAGCTGATTCAGCGTCTGCTCGCGCTCTTCGTGCGTGACCGGGCCGGCACCGCGGGCCTTGCCCAGCGCGTCCAGCTCGTCGACGAAGATGATGCAGGGCGCCTTCTGCTTGGCCTGTTCGAAAAGGTCGCGCACGCGGGCTGCGCCGACGCCGACGAACATTTCCACGAAGTCTGAGCCGCTGATCGAAAAGAACGGGACCCCCGCCTCCCCCGCGACGGCGCGCGCCAGCAGCGTCTTGCCCGTGCCGGGGGGGCCAATCAGCAGCACGCCGCGAGGCAGCTTGGCGCCAAGCCGACCAAACCGGGCCGGCGTCTTCAGGAAGTCGATGACCTCCCGCAGCTCCTCCTTCGCCTCGTCCGCGCCGGCGACGTCGGGGAAGCGCACGTGGACGTCCTTCTCCATGTAGACCTTCGCTTTGCTGCGGCCGACGGCCATGAAGCCGTTTTGGCCGACCTGGCCGGCCCGCCGCAGCATCATCAACCAGAAGAACCCAAGCACGGCGATCGGCAGCAGCCAGCCGGCCGCGTCGTGCCAGAAGCTGCTCTCGACGACGCCGCTGACCTTCACGCCGTGCGCCTGAAGCTGGCGCGTGAGGTCCGGGTCGTCGACCCGCACCGTCTCGAACGACGTGCCCGTGTTGACGACCGGCCGCGCGGTCGGATGGGCCGGCGCGGGCGGCGCGGGCGGCGCCTTCATGTGCCCGCGGATGAGCGTCTGACCAATCGCGACGTCCTCGACCTTGTCCGCGTCGACCGCTGCCTTGAAGTCGCTGTAGGACGTGCGGGGGGCTTGCAGGTACCCCGACAGCGCCTGCTGCAGCAGCAAGACGACCCAGAACGCGATGATCAGGTACCCGATCGAGAACTTCGGCTTCTTCTTCTCGCCGTCCATTTGATCTCCAACCTAAGACTTGATGAGCACAGATCGGTCCGCTCCGGCCGCGCCGCGCCGTCACGGCTCCGTAACTGAGTCTCGTGGGTGGTGTTACGGACGGACGGGTAGCACGGGCGTCTACACGGTTCACCCTGGCCCGTTCCCGCGGGTTTGCGGGCTGGCACGGGTCTTGAGATAGAGCGGAGGGGTAGGTCGAGGGGACTCGAAGAAAAGGGGATGGCCGTGTTCGACAAGCTGCGCGGAGACAAGGGTCGGGCAAAGGCGGGCGCCAAGGGCGTCGGCAAGCTGGGCCGTTACGAGCTGCTGCACCCGCTCGGGTGTGGGGGCATGGCCGAGGTCTTCAAGGCGCGGGCGTCAGGCCCGGCCGGGTTCGAGCGCGACGTCGTCGTGAAGCGCATCCTGCCGCAGTACACGCGGGACCCGGACTTCGTGCGGATGTTCGCCGATGAGGCGCGCATCCTGGGCCTGATGCACCACCCGAACGTGGTCCAGGCCTACGAGTTCGGCGAGGACGGCGGGACGCTTTACCTCGCGCTCGAGTACATCGAGGGTCCGTCACTATCCAAGATCCTGCGCACGTTGCGCGCGGCGAGCCGGCCGATGCCGCCCGCCATCGTCGCCTACGTCGCGCGGGAGATCTGCCGCGCGCTGGATTATGTCCATCGCCTCGAAAACGGCGACGGCGAGAGGCTGGACGTCGTTCATCGCGACGTGACGCCGTCGAACATCATCGTCACGCCGTCCGGCGCCGTGAAGCTGCTGGACTTCGGGGTCGCGAAGTTCGCGACGGCCGCCAAGTCAACGCGCGCCGGTACGGTAAAGGGAAAGCCGGCATATCTGGCGCCCGAGCAGCTTCAGGGCAAGCCCATCGACGGGCGGGTCGATCTGTTCGCGCTGGGAATCGTCATGCACGAGATGCTGACGTTGCAGCATCTGTTCGCCGGCGACAGCGACGTGCACACGGCGAAGAAGATCATGGAGATGAAGATCCCCAGCATCACGGCGCGCCGGCAAGACGTGCCGCCGGACCTCGAGCGCATCGTGATGCGCGCGCTGGAGCGGGATCGTAAGCGGCGCTTCGCGACGGCGGCCGAGATGGCGCGCGCGCTGGACGACTTCATCCTGGCGTCGCAGCTGCACGTCGAAGATGTCGCGGAGTTCATCCGCGACATCGACACGCTGTCGGGGCCGCCGCGGCTCGTTTACGTCAACCCCGAGCGGCCGCGCTCGGACGAGGCGGCCACGCGGCGCGATCGCGGCATGCGGCTCCGCATGACGGCGCGTCGGATGCGGACGCCGCGCTTCGCGGCCGTGGCAGCGCTGGTGCTGACGATGATCGGCCTCGGCGCGGCGTTCGGGCTGCACACCCGCACGGCCGCCGCGAAGGGGACGCCGCCGGCGGCGACCACCGCGCCGGCGCCCGCCGCCACACCGATCCCGTGAGCTAGTTCAGCGCGAGGGCGGCGCAGGTGCCGCCCGAGAGGATCTGGCTGTAGAGCTTCTTGTAGCGAGGCTCGAGCGGCCGATCGACGCTGCGGTCGCGCCTGCCGGGATCGTGAATGGTGATGCGACCGGCCGTCAGCTCCGGCGCGGGCGTGTTCATCACCGTCGCGAACGCATGGTCCAGGACGGCAACCCGGTGCGGGTAGTGGCGCGGATAGCCGTGGTCGATGTACCGCGGGCCGTGGTTGTAGTGCGCCCACCAGGCGTGCGTCTTGTGGTCGCAGGCGACCTCACGCGTGACCTTGTAGCGATGCCCGCTGGGGTCGAGCTTGACGATCGTCTTCTTCATCACGCCACCACCGTCGCGCCAGTGCGCCAGCTCGCGCGCGCCGAGCTCGATGTTGGTCGCGGGATCCATCAGATCCTTCCACGCGACGCCGCGAACGTTGCCGTTCGTGCAGCGTTCGTGCTCGTCGAGCATACAGCGGATGGCCATGAGCCCGCCGTCCTTCGCGTAGACCTTTCCCTCACGGGTGTAAACGCGCGCGGCCTTCTCGTTCATGTCGCTCTCGTTGACCATCACGGCCAGCAACAGCGACGGGCTCAAATCATGCCGTTTCGCTGCCCCGGCGACCGCGTCCGCGATCCGCCCGCATTGCGAGGGCGTCCAGGCTGGGGTCTGCCACCGAATCTTTTCCTTCACGGCGCAAACCGTCTGCGCGAGGCACGGGTTGGCATGAACCTCGCTGTTCCCTTCCACGTCGGCGCGTACGTTGACGGCGGTGGTTCGGGAATGAGCAGAAGGGCCGACACTTGCAGGGCCGGCGTTCACGAGAGACGGCGCCAAGCTCGCAAGCGCGGTGGCCGTACCAAGAGATAAAGATAACTTTCGCAACTCGGCGAACACGGTTTCTCCCCCTTTCGTTTGGTCTAAAACGCCGAAATCAATGGTTTCGGCAGTCGGGGCTGGGCCGTCGCGGATCCCGCGTCGGGTCCAAAGGTTTGATCCGGACCAGGTTCAAGGCAAGTGCCTTGTCAAAAAAATTATCGGCGCCATGCGGCGGAGGCCAAATGTTAAAAGCAAAAATGTAATACAAAATCCGCTAAATTCCGGCCACAGCGCCACATTCGCGACCAATTCGAGGGGGAGTCACAATAGCGACGATGTCGACCCAGTGTTCTAACGTTCGAGCCACGGATCTGTTCCCTGCTTCCATTTCCAGCGGCGGGCGTGGCGCGCGCAGCCCGCTCGCGATGCCCGCAATTGAAGGCATCTGGATTGGCGTGGCCGCGGAGCTGGGCTTCCGCGTTTCGCGGACGCAAGACGCGTACGCCAGCAGCGACGGGCGCGGGGTGATCGCGATCGGCGTAGACGAGGTGCTGGATCCGGACGACGCCGTCGCGCAGCTGATCTTTCACGAGCTCTGTCACGCGATCACAGAGGGAGATCAGGCTCTGGCGCTTCCCGACTGGGGCCTCGAGAACCAAGCCGATCACGTCGTGCGCGAGCATGCGTGCCTGCGGTTCGCCGCTGACCTGTCCGCGCGCTTCGGCCTGCGCGGCGCGATGGCGCCGACGACGGAGTACCGCGCGTACTACGACGCGCTCCCCGACGATCCACTTGCTCCGTCAGCAGGCGACGACGCGGTTGCCATTGCTGGCGCTGCGCGCGCGCGGTTCGTGGCGTCGCGCTGGCGCGTGCCGGTGGAAGGTGCGCTGGCGGCGACGGCCGCGCTGACGCAGCCGAGCGACACGGACGCGCACCCGACCGGGTTGCCGTGGGGGCCGCGCGCGGAGACTTGCGACGGCTGCGCGTGGATGTATCGCGGCGGGCGCGGTCCGGCGGTGTCGCGGTGCCGGCAGACAGCGCCCGCGGTGGGCGACGGCGCGCGCGTCGAGCCCGGCACGCGCGCCTGCGCGCGCTGGGAGCCGCCGGTCGATTGCCAAGCCTGCGGCGCGTGCTGCCGCGAGGCGTATCATTCGGTGACGGTGTCGGTCCGCGATCCGGTCGTGTGGCGCGAGCCGGCACTCATCGTGCGCAACGGCCACCGCTTCGAGATCCTGCGTGAGGGCCCGCGCTGCGCGGCGCTGAAGGTTGCGCGAGATCACGACGGCACGACCCGGTATTCCTGCACGATCTACGAGAACCGGCCGCAGCCCTGTCGCGATTTCGCCGCCAACGGCCGTCACTGCCTGGACGCGCGACGGCGCGTCGGGCTCAGCGCGCGCGCTGGCTAGCCCAGGACGCCCGAGACGATGCCCGAGACGATCGATCTGTTCGTTCCGCTCGCCGCCGCCGATGAGCCGCTGGGACCGCGCATCGAACGCGCGCTCGGGTGGGCCCGCGGCAGCGTGGGTGAAGTCCGCGTCGTGCGGCGCGCCCTCGACGCGCGCAAAGGGCGTCCGCTTGGACACCGGCTGCGCATCGTCGCCGCGCGTGCCGATGAGGTTCTGGGTCCCGTCGCGCCGTCCCGTTCCGCCGTTCGCTGGCCGGCCAGCCGCCCGGTCCCACGCGTGGTGATCGTGGGGTCGGGGCCGGCGGGCGCCTGGGCGGCACTGCGCCTGGCGGAAGCGGGCGTTCCCTCGACGGTGATCGAGCAGGGCAAGCCGGTGCAACCGCGCCGCCACGACCTGGCGCGGATCACGCGCGGCGCGCTGACCCCCAGCTCGAACTACTGCTTCGGCGAAGGCGGCGCCGGCACGTACTCCGACGGAAAACTGTACGCGCGCGCCAAGGACCGCGCGGGCGTCGCCGAGGTGCTGGCCGATCTGGTCCGCTTCGGCGCGCCGTCCGAGATCGAGGTCGAGGCGCGGCCGCACGTCGGATCGAATCGCTTGCCTCAGGTGCTCGATCGATTGCGCGCGCACCTGGCCAGCCTGGGCGTCCTTTACCGCTTCGAGACCAGCGCGATGGGTTTGCGGGCCGAGCGCGGCAAACTGCAGGCGGTGATGGTCGACGGCGACGAGATTGCCGCCGACGTCGTCGTCCTGGCCGTGGGACATTCGGCGCGTCCCGTTTACGAATGGGCCGCCGCTGCGAATCTTGCGCTGCTGCGGAAGCCCATCGCGGTCGGCGTGCGGATCGAACACCCGCAGCACTTGATCGACCAGATCCAGTACGGGCCCGCCGCCGATGATCCGCGCCTGCCGGCGGCGTTTTATGAGCTGACCGCCCAGTGCGGCGGTCGCGGTGTGTACAGCTTCTGCATGTGCCCGGGTGGCTGGATCGTTCCCGCCGCGACCGAGCCGGACGGCGTCGTCGTGAACGGAATGAGCCTCTCGCGCCGCGACTCGCCGTTCGCGAACGCGGGGTTGGTGGTGTCTGTCGACCTCGCGGACTACGGTCCCGACGCCGAGGGCCCGCTGGCGGGAGTCGCCTTCCAGCGCGCGATCGAGAGGGCTGCCTTCCGCGCCGGCGGCGGCCGGTTCCGCGCGCCGGCCCAGCGACTGAGCGATTTTCTCGCCGGGCGCACCAGCGATCACGTCGGCGCGTCGAGCTACCGCCCAGGGTTGACGCCGGGCAACCTGACGGAGGTGTTGCCTCCCTTTGTCGTCGAGGCGCTGCGGGGCGGCCTTCGTCAGATCGGGGGGCGCATCCCCGCCTTTCTTCACCCCGAGGCGACGTTGATCGCGGCCGAGACCCGAACCAGCGCGCCCGTGCGTTTCGTACGAGATCCGGAGACGCTGCTCTCGCCTTCGCTCGCCGGGCTGTACCCGTGCGGTGAGGGGGCCGGCTACGCGGGCGGAATCGTCAGCGCCGCGCTGGACGGGGCGCGTGTCGCCGAGCGGATCCTGGCCTTGGCCTGAGGCGCCGGCTCAGCGGCGGCGGCTGCGCGCGGGCGGGGGCGGGGCGGGCGCGGGCGGGGCGGGCGGAGCCATGGCCGCCAAGATCTGGCGCAGCCACTTGCGCTGGTCCTCGGTGATCACCTCGAACCGCACGCCCGCGTTGAAGCGGTTGTCGTCCGTCTCGGCCGCCCAGGCGACGCGCGCCTTGACCCACAGCGGCGGCGTGTCGCTCTCGACGTCGTCGAGCACCAGGAACAGACCCAGCACGATCTCGCTGCCTTCTTCCAGGGGGTATTCGGCGCTGAGGCCGACGCCTCCTTCCGACAGGTCGCGCGTCGTTGCGGTGAACACCGAGCGCGGCGTGCGGACCTCCGCGGACATGCGGAGAGTGACGCGCGGGTGCTGCCGCCGGGTGCTGTAGTCTTGCCTGCTGCGATCGACCATCGGCTGCCGCTACGCCGCGAAGGGATCGTCCGGGTCCAGGGCCGCGTGCGCGCTGAACCGATCGTCCGGCTCCGAGCTCAGTCCGCCGGGCGCCAGCGTGCCGTCGAGGAATCCGACGAACATGTCGAGGTACTTGGCGCGTTCGCCGTCGACCTTCACGAACTTCACGCCAATCTGGTAAGCCCCGAACAGCGACGTGCACCAGGCAACGCGCCCGAGAATCTTCAGCGGCTCGGACTTGCCGTCCTCGCCAAAGGTGAGGACCATCTCGAGTGCAACCTCGGTCTCGCGCGCGATCGGCTCGCCGGCGACCAGACACACACCGGCGCGCGACACGTCGCGCGTGCGCGCCGCGAAACGTTCGTTGGCCACCGACACGGCGACCTGGACGTCGACATGAAAGCGCGGATGCTGCCGGCGCGTCAGGCGGCCTTCGCTCATGGTTCCTATCGAGATTGTCCCTCGGCCGAGTATCGACGCGCAAGGCGCGTGAACGCGCCGCCGGTCAGGGCATCGAGCTCTGCCTCGACCTCCGCGATGCGCAGATCTCGCCTGAACCCGGAGGGCATGTCCCAATCATCGGCCTCCAGTGACTCGACCTTGAGTCGCCGTCGCTCGAAATAGAGGCGAATGATGACCGCCTCAATTTCGCGCCGCGCGTCGCCCGCTCGAAGCGCCTGACCGTCGACGGCGATCTCGTCGGGGTTGAAGACGATCTTGGAGAGATCCCAGGTCGCGCGCGCCTGATAACGCACGTCGTTGCTGCTGTCGACGCCGACCGGCGAGACCGCCGTCGGATTGGCCGCGCTTCCCAGGTCCACGGACTCTGTCCTGCCGAGCTTTCTTTCGACCAGGACGCGCAGCTCGGGCAACCACCCGGCGAGGCGCGCGCGTGCCATCGCCGACCGAGCTCGGTCGGGTTCCGCTCCCAGCAGCGCCGTCGCCGCTTGCCGCAGCGCCGCGACGGGTGGGTCCTCGGCAAACATCAGCCGCAGCCGCTGCGGGTCCACCGGGTGTGTTCGACGCGGGCGGCGGGCGGACTCGACGGGGGCCGGCGGCAGCGGCGCGTCTTCGCCGAGGGGCAGAGCCTGGCTCAGCAGGCCGGCGAGCAAGAGCCGCGATGCCCAGAACATGGTTGCGATCACCGGAGCGTCTCTCGTTCTTCCGCCGCCATCTCCCGCCGGGCCGCCAGCTCGTCACGATCCACGATGTCCGTGGCGGCGGTCGCTCCGAACCCCGTCGCGAGCTGCGTCTGCGCCAGGGCGGCGTCACGCCGCGCGAGCTGCAGCGCGACGGCCGAACGGTCGCTGCGCAACGGCGGTGGACGGTCGAACGGAAAACGCAGCAGGAGAAACGCCGTGACGGTCCGTCGGGTGCCGGTCCGGTCGGCCATCACGAGGGCCCCGACCTCCGGCCACACCCAGCTGGGCGGGGCGTTGGGCGCGCGGTGCGGCGGCCCGAGGTCGAGGGTCGGCGGCGGCGCGCCGCAGACATCTCCGGTCTCCAGCGAGACAACCGTGAGGCCGTCGTCTGCGGCAACCCACGCCCGCCCACCGACGACCGCGAGGGCGGTCACGCTGGCGCCCAGCGCCGCCAGGTGCGCGGTCCAGATCGTGGCGTCGCTCGAGCTCCAGACCCCGGAGCCGCCGGCGACCCAGCGCCGGGGGGCGGTGCCGCAGGCGAGCAGCCGGGCCGGCGGCGCATCACCCGCGCGCGTCAGATGAAGCCCATCCCAGGTGTAGACACCCGCAGCGGCCAACGCCACCACCGTCCCGCCGCAGGTGGTCACCGTGTGTGCCGGCTGATCGAGCAGTCGCGTGCTGGCGGCGCCCGGGTCCACGCGCGTGACGCCGCGGTCGTCGGCCACCAAGATCGCGCCCATCGCGTCAATCGCCAGCGCGCGTGGCCGTGCCGCCAGGGCGGCAATCGGACGGAAGCGCCACGCCTCACTACCGCCGTTCTCCACATCCGTCGCGTCGGCCTGGAACAGGAGATCGGCCGAGGCGGTGACCACCTTGCTCGCACTCGTGGCCAGCACGAGCAAGTCGCGTCCGGCCAGCGCCGCGCGCCGGCAGCCTTCCGGCGTCACGCGGTAAAGGCCGTCGTTCGTGGCCGCCCAGGCCCGCCCGTCGGCCGCGGCCAGGGCCCGCGGCCGGGCGGGCAGGGCGGCCGCCGCCAGCGCCGGACGGCGCGAGGTGCCACGCTCGTCGTCCAGCGCGTCCTCCGCCTCCAGCGTGCTGTCGTCGTCCGGGAGCGCTGCGTCGTGCAGCACGTCGGCCCCGTCGATCAGCCGGAACGGGCGCGGCTGTCTCCGCGCCGGGACATCGACCAGCCGGCTGCAGCGTCCAATCACCGATCCACTCGAGTCGAACGTCAGGACGGTGCCGTCGCGGATCGCGAACAGCCGGTCTCCGCCGGAGACCAGTTGTTCAATGCCACCCGACCCCGCGGGGTCCCCCGTGGCATCGCGGACGCCGCGCGAGGCGGACGCGCGCGCGCCGATCAGCGCCACGATCGCCGACGCCACCAACAGACGAGACATGCCCGTTCATTCAGCAACGGGCGTGCCGCCCGCGGGCGGTGCGGTTGGCCTGGATCGGCGCCGCCGGCCGTCCCGGTTCCGGTCATTCGGCGCCGGAATCAGGACGCCCGGCCGCGCGCGGGACATGTGTTATAGACCCGGCCATGGAGACCCCGGCGAGCTCGGCGAAGATCCTGGACGGTAAGGCGGTCGCGGCCCGCATCCGGGCAGACCTCGCGAAGCAGGTCGCCGCGCTCGTCCCGCGTGGCGTGCAGCCCGGCCTGGCCGTCGTGCTGGTCGGCGAGGACCCGGCGTCGCAGATCTACGTGCGCAACAAGACGAAAGCCTGCGCCGAGGCTGGCATTCGCACGTTCGACCATCGGCTCGCCGCCGCCACCACGCAGGCCGAGCTCCTGGCGCTGGTCGCGCGTCTCAACGCCGACCCGCAGGTCGACGGCATCCTGATCCAGCTTCCGCTGCCGCCCGGCCTGGACGCCCGCGAGATTCTGCCGGCCGTGGATCCGCGCAAGGACGTCGACGGAATCCACCCTGACAACCTGGGGCGGCTGGTGATGGGCGAACCGCGGTTCGTCGCCTGCACGCCGCTCGGCGTGATGACGCTCATCGAAGAGACCGGCGTGAAGCTGGCGGGCGCCGAGGCGGTGGTCGTCGGCCGCTCGAACATGGTCGGCAAGCCGATGGCGGCTCTGCTGACCGGCGCCGACGCGACCGTGACCGCCTGCCACTCGAAGACGCGCGACCTCGCCGGGGCCGTTGGCCGCGCGGACGTGGTCGTCGCCGCGGTCGGTCGCGCCGAGATGATTCGAGGCGCCTGGATCAAACCCGGCGCGGTCGTCATCGACGTCGGCATCAACCGCGACGGCGACGGCAAGCTCCGGGGCGACGTGGAGTTCGCCGCAGCCGCGGCGCGTGCCTCCGCGATCACCCCCGTCCCCGGTGGGGTCGGCCCGATGACGATCGCGATGCTGCTGGTCAACACCGTCAAGGCCGCGAAGATCCGCGCGGCGGCGTCGACGAAGTCCTAGGTCACGCGCGCCGACAGCGGCTTGGCGAGGACGCGCAGGGCGGCGGCTTGCAAGTCGGCGAACCCCGGCGGGTTGGCCAGCGCCTCATCGAAGCCCAGCGACGCCGCGCGCGCGCGATCGCGTTCCAG
Source organism: Polyangia bacterium (assembly GCA_045802645.1). Lineage (GTDB taxonomy): Bacteria > Myxococcota_A > Polyangia > Fen-1088 > Fen-1088 > JADGRB01. The sequence goes on along the minus strand of JBJMQQ010000170.1, from coordinate 8,614 downwards.
CTGCGCGACCGCCAGCACCGGCGCGGAGCCCGCCTCCCGGTGCTCGCGCAGGCGCGCGTAGAGCTCGTACCCCAGCGTGCCCGACGAATCGAGATCGATGACCGCCAGGTCGACGTTGCAGATGGCGCCCGGCTCGGCCAGCTTGCGCTGATCGATCTCCACGACCTCGCACGTGACGATCGACCGCAGGTAGCGGATCAGGAGCGCGCGCGGCGCCGCCTGCGACGCGGCCACCAGCGCCTTCAGCCCCTTGAACCCGAACGCCAGCTTGTCGATGGCTTCCCCGAAGTGGTCGGAGCGCGGCGTGACCGCCACCCCCGTCTCCGGCGCGCGCGGGCTGCCGTTCTTTTCGCCGCGCGGCCGGGTCACGACCGCGCCGACGGCAATCGACGAGGCAGGCGTGACCAGCTTCAGCTGAATCGGCGCGCCAGCCGGCAGGTGCTCGTCGATGGAAACGGAGAGCTGTCCACGCGCGATGTGCGTGGCATAGGCAATCAGCAGCGCAGCGTCGGAGCGATAGGTCAGCTCCAGCGTGGCAGCTGTCGTCACCGAGGCAGCAGCCTTTCCAGCAACGCGTCCAGTTGATCCAGCGAGTGATAGTGAATGGCGATCTGGCCGCGATCCGGGCCGGCCTCGACCAGCTCGACGCGCGTGCCCAGCGCGCGCGTCAGCCGCATCGCCAGATCCCGCGCGCTGGTCGACGGCCTGGGCGGCGCCGCGGCCGGACGGGCGGTCGTGTCGGCTCCCTGGCGCGCCTTGCGGACCATCTCTTCGACACGCCGGACCGAGAGCTCGGCGGAGACGATCCGGCGGGCCAGCTTCTCCATCTCCGACGACGCCTCGAGCCCCAGGAGCGCGCGGGCATGCCCCATCGACAGTCGCCCCTCGGCCAGCAGCGCCCGGACCGGTTCGGGCAGGCGCAGCAAACGCAGGGAGTTCGCGACGGTGCTGCGGTCCTTGCCGACCCGCTCTGACAGCTGTTCTTGCGTGTACCCGAACTCGCTCATCAGGCGCTGGTAGCCGGCGGCCTCTTCCAGCGGATTGAGATCCTCGCGCTGGAGGTTCTCGACCAGCGCCATCTCGAACGCCTGGGTCGGCGCGACGTCGCGCACGACGGCGGGCACCTGATGAAGACCGGCCCGCTGCGCCGCGCGCCAGCGGCGCTCGCCCGCGATCAGCTCGAACCCGCCGTCGGGCCGGGCGCGCACGATGAGCGGCTGGATGATCCCCTGCACGCGGATGGAGGCCGCCAGCTCCTCGAGCCGCGCGTCGTCGAAGTGGTGCCGCGGCTGGCCGGGGGAGGGGTGAATGTCCTCGATGGCGATGGTTCGCGTCCCGTCGCCGATGCGGGCCGGGGAGGGCGCCAGGTTGTGAGCTGACCCGGACGCCGAGGCCGGCACCGGCGCGCTGGGGATCAGCGCCGCCAGCCCGCGGCCAAGCGCGTTGCGCTTCGGCGCGCTCATCGAGACACCGCCGCAGCCGGGGCGTTCCGCTCTTGCCCGTGTCGGGCGAGCAGCTCGCGCGCGAGATCCAGGTAGCTCTTGGCCCCCTTCGAGGCGATGTCGTAGAGCAGGATCGGCTTGCCGAACGAAGGCGCCTCGGACAGGCGCACGTTGCGGGGGATCGTGGTGGTGAAGACCTTGTCGCCGAAGTGGCTCCGAACCTCGCCGGCGACCTGCTCGGTCAGGTTTTGCCGTGGATCGACCATGCACAGCACGATGCCTTCGATCTCCAGCCCCGGGTTCAGCGCTTCGCCGACCAGCTGGATCGTTCGCTGCAGCGCCGACAGCCCTTCAAGCGCGTAGTACTCGCACTGCAGCGGCACCAGCACCGCGTCGGCGGCACAGAGCGCGTTGAGCGTCAGCAGGCCCAGCGAGGGGGGGCTGTCGATGAGTACGTAGTCGTAACGGTCGGCCGCCGCGCGGATCGAGCCCCGCAGCTGCCGTTCCCGGTCCGGGACCGGCACGAGCTCGATCTCGGCGCCCGCCAGGTCGGCGTCGGCCGGGACCAGGTCCAGGTGCGGGAGCTCGGTGTTCCGGATGACCTGGTCCAGGGACGCCTGCCCGACCAGAAGGTCATAGACGCTGGGGCTGGCCCCCTCGCCGCGCACATAGCCGACACCCGAGCTGGCATTGCCCTGGGGGTCGATGTCGACCAGCAGGACGCGCTTTTCCGCCGCCGCTAACGAGGCCGCCAGGTTGACGGCCGTCGTGGTTTTCCCGACGCCGCCCTTCTGGTTCGCTACTGCGATGACCCTTCCCATCTTTGTGTCTTACCCGGGCGATCCGCAGAGGGAGCCCGCGTATTAAGCACGCTAACCGGCTGCGGGCCAAGCCTCCAAATACGGTGCGGAAATTTGACTACGTGTACGGTCAGGTAATAGTTAAACCTACATGTCGGGCGTGCCTCACTCGGTTGTTCCGTCTTTTGCCCGACACACGCAAGGAGGATGAGCATGAGCCGCTTCGTCGACCAGAAGACCTACCAGACCTTCGAGGAGTTCGAGCGCGAGGAGCTGCGCCGTGACGGTTACTTCGAGTCGGTCGATGAGATGATCGACGACATGTTCGCCGGCGAGCTGAACTTCGACGAAGGAGGCTCGCGCCGCTCCGCCAGCGGCAACGACGACGAGTAGAGGGGTGGAGCGAGCACCGTTCTTCGGTGCTATAAGCGGCGGTCATGCAGGAACATCCGCGAACTCCTTCCGCGCCCGCTTGGACCGCCGCAATCTGGCCGCTCGTCACGGGCCTGGCCGTCGGGTTCCTGGTTGGCCGCGAAACGGGCGCCAAGGGATCCGGCGCCGCCGCCGAGCCGGCCACCGAGAAGACCGCTGCGGTCATTCCCGCCGGCACCAAGATGCCGGCCAAGATCTACAAGTCCGAGAGCGAGTTCCCGGAGGGGTGGACCAAGGCGGCCGACCTGACCGCGGTCACGTCCGTGAGCTTCGACGGACTGACGCCGGCGCAGAGGACGACGGCGTTGCAGGCGCTGAACGAGCGCGACTGCGAGTGCGGCTGCGGCATGGGCAAGATCGCCGGCTGCCTGAAGAAGGACCCCAACTGCCCGCGCAGCCCCAATTTGGCCAAGCTGGCCGTCGACATGTCCAAGCAGGGCAAGGGGCTGGGCGAGATCCTGGCCGCCATCGACGAGAAGCAGAAGCCCGTCGCGCCTGCGGGCGGCGGCGGCGCGCCTGCCGGCGGCAGCAAGAAGGTCGTGCCGCTGTCGCACGACCTGCGCCGGGGCGCCAAGGCCACCAAGGTCACGATCGTCGAGTTCAGCGACTTTCAGTGTCCCTTCTGCAAGCGGTCGGAGCCGACCGTGAAGGCCGTGCTGGACAAGTACGGCAAGGACATCGCGCTGGTCTGGATGAACCAGCCGCTTCCGTTCCACGACCACGCGATGGACGCCGCGACGGCGTTCCAGGCGGCGGCGCGGCAGGGGGCCGACAAGGCCTGGAAGCTGCACGACAAGATGTACGAGAACAACACCGCGCTGACGCGTGCCGATATCGAGAAGTACGCCGGCGAGGTCGGGCTGAACGTCACCAAGCTGAAGAAGGACTGGGACGACGCCAAGATCAAGGACGAGATCACACAGGATCAGAAGGCGGCCACCGACGCGGGCGCGACGGGGACGCCGACGTTCTTCATCAACGGGCGCGAGCTGGTCGGCGCGCAGGAGGCTTCGGCCTTCGAGAAGATCATCGACGACGAGATCAAGGAGGCGGACGCCCTTCTCAAGAAGGGGACGCCGCTGAAGGACGTCTACACCAAGCGCATCGAGACCGCGGCTGCGGCGGCTCCGGCGCCCAGCGCGCCGTCGGCGGCCGCGGACAGCAACGACAAGTACGAGGTCAAGATCGGCGACGCGCCCGTCAAGGGTCCGGCCTCCGCGCCGGTCACGCTGGTCGCGTTCAGCGATTTCCAGTGCCCGTTCTGCAGCCGCGCGGTGCCGACGCTTCACCAGCTAGAGACCGACTACGGCAGCAAGCTGCGGGTCGCGTTCAAGCAGCTGCCACTGCCCTTCCACGACAAGGCGCACCTGGCCGCGGAGGCCGCACTGGCGGCCAACGAGCAGGGCAAGTTCTGGCAGTTCCACGACAAGCTCTTCGCCAACCAGCAGGCGCTCGACCGCGCATCGCTCGAGAAGTACGCGTCTGAGCTGGGTCTCGACCTCGCCAAGTTCAAGGCGGCCCTGGACTCGGGCAAGTACAAGGACAAGGTCGACGCCGAGGCGCGCGAGGGCGCGGCGGTGGGAGCGACGGGAACGCCCACCTTCTTCGTGAACGGAACGCGGATCGTGGGGGCGCAGCCCGTCGAAGCCTTCAAGGCCGTGATCGACAAGGAACTGAAGGCGAAGAAGGGCTAGGGGCAGAGGGCTCGCGTGACCGTGGGCGTGAGCGTGTTCGAGTTCGTGTTCGAGGGTGGCGCGCGAATCGCGGCTCGCGTGCCTCACACGAACACGAACACGAACTCGCTCACGCTAGCCCTCCGGGGCAGGCTCCGCCCCCCGTTCGCTAAAAGCGCTGGGTGGGGACATCCGGCCGCGGTCGCCGCAAAACCTGGCCCCCGACTCCCCACACCAACCGCAGCTCATCGGGTGCCGCTTGCCCCTCGTACGCGTCCAACCGGCGTTTGCCGTTGTCGCAGGCGTTCGGGTTCAAGACCTCGAATGAGCTCTCATAGATCATCACGCGGTTGCCGCTGACCTCGCCGCGGAACTGGTAGCGGGTCACGATCTGGAAGTCGAGCGCCATGCTGCACCGGTAGGCCTGACCGTCGGTCGAGACCTGGTGCACGATGCGATCGTAGTAGCCGGTCAGCTTCGCGCCGTCCTGGCTCACATGCCACTCTTCGCGTTCCTGCTTCTCGTCGCCTCCGGGAACCACGCCGTTGTGCTCCCAGACCCACATTCCGCTGACGTCCGCCGGCGGGCCGCCCGAGGCCAGGGCCTGCAGCGGGCCTGCCGGTTCGGGGAGCGACGCCTCGGCCTTGCCGATGGGCAGCGGCGTTGCCTGTGCGACCAGACTGTCGGCCGGCGCGGGGTTGTGAATCCTGTACAGGGTCTGCCGCTGGCCACCGCTCATCAGCGTGAGAACGTCGCCGTCCAGCCGGCCGCGATAGCGCGCCAGCTGGCGCAACCCCGGATCGCAGCGGCCGCCCTGTGACGCGAGCTGCTGTTCGAGCTCCTCGATCTCGACGACGCCTCCCTGGACGCGCCCCGAGACGTCGAAGCGCCGGGTCGCCGAGAAGCGCGGCTGGCGGTTGCAGACGTAGGGGCGGCCGTCACCCGACACGAAGGTCAGCGCTGCGATGTAGTAGCCGCTGATGTTGTTGCCGGCCTGGGTCAGGTGCCATTCCTGCTTTTCGATCCGCACGTCGCCGGCGCCCAGACCGACCTCGATGGTGCTCTGGTTCATTCCGTCCCACACGCCCGAGACTTCACTGGCGTGCGCGCGCGCCACTGTGGGCGCGCCGACCGGGGGAGAGGGATGCGTCGCGCAGCCGCCGGTGGCGACCAGAAGCGCGGAACAAAACAGGCCAGGGAACCGCATCCGGATACCTCCCGGAGAGACCTCACGAAAGTTTACACGATCAAACTAGCCCCCGACCGCAGCGATGCAATGCTGCGAAGCAGGAAACACGGACCCGCGTCCTCCGACGCAGGTTTCCTAACTGTCAATCGGAGGGAGCGCTGGTCGCATTGAGGGCTGCCGCGCTCGCCGCCTCCCATTCCGCGATTCGTCGCGCCAAAAGGGTGTCCAGCTCGCGCTCGCGTTCGGCCAAAGCGTGCAGTTTCTGCCAATCGCCCGCGTGATCGCCGGCCAGCTAGGCGCGGACAGCCGCGAGCTCCGTCTCGAGCTTGCTTACATCTGCCTCCAAGGTTTCCACGCGGCGCGCCAGACGGCGCTGCTCGCGTTCCTTGTGCTTGTCGGCTTCGCGCACCGCGGCGGCCGGGCGCTCCGGCTTGTCCGGCTGCTTCGCCCGCACCGGCTCGGCGGCGGGTTGCGGTTTCGGCGGCGCGGCGGCCGGCTCCTTCTTGCGCGCGCGCCAGTCGCTGTAGTTCCCGTGGTGCGACTCGACGTGCGTGCCGTCGATGACCAGCAGGCGCGTGCAGATGCGGTCCAGGAAGTAACGGTCGTGGCTGACGGTGATCAGCGTTCCTTCGTACGCCGACAACGCATCCTCCAGCGTCTCGCGGGCCGGGATGTCCAGGTGGTTCGTCGGCTCGTCGAGAACCAGCACGTTGCGCGGGAACAACATGATCTTCGCCATCGCCAGCCGGCTGCGCTCGCCACCCGACAGGCCGCGCACCGTCCGGAACGGGTCGTCGCCGAAGAAGCGAAACTTGGCCAGGTACTGGCGGACGACCTCAGGCGAAAGGTCGGCGCGCACGGAGCGAATCTCGTCCATCAGCGTCAGCGACTCGTCCAGCGTCGAGAGCTTCTGGTCGAAGTAGCCGATGCGCACGCCGGTGCCGATCTCGATGCGACCGGCGAGCGGCGCCAGCTCGCCGATCAGCGTCTTCAACAGCGTCGACTTGCCCGCGCCGTTCGGGCCCACGATGCCGACCTTGTCACCGCGGTAGATGTTGACGGTCACGTCCTGCAAAATCGGCGCGCCCGGATATCCCACGGTCAGCTTGGGCGCGCGAATCGTCTCCTTGCTGCCCAGATCGCCGCCGGTCTGGAACGACAGGCCGATCTTCCCCGCGTGCTCCCAGCTGTCGTCCGGGCGCTCGAGCCGTTCCAGCTTCTCCAGCATCTTGCGGCGGCTCTGGGCCTGCTTGGTCTTCTGGCCGGCCAGGTTGCGCCGGATGAAGTCCTCCGTCTTGTCGACGTGGTCCTTTTGCCGGCGGTACTCCGCCTCGGCCCGCTCCAGCCGCGCCGCGCGTTCGACGACGTATTTGTCGTAGCGGTACGGGTACCGGGTCAGCTTGCCGTTCTCGAGCTCGACGATCTCGTTGCACACGGCGCGGATGAACGCGCGGTCGTGGGAGACCAGAACGAACGCCCCTTCGTACTCGGCGAGAAAAGCCTCCAGCCGCTCGATGGCCGCCAGGTCCAGGTGGTTCGTCGGCTCGTCCATCAGCAGCAGGTCGGGCTGGCGCACCAGCACCTTCGCCAGCTCCAGCCGCCCGCGTTCGCCGCCCGACAGCGTGTCGATCGACCGGCCCAGGTCGGCCTCGGTGAAGCCGACGTCGGCGGTCAGCCGCTTGACGCGCGCCTCCAGCTCGTAGCCGCCGCCGCGCTGATAGCGCTCCTGCAGCTCGCCGTAGCGGGCCAGGTCGCCGGCGTCGCCCGCCGCCAGTCGCCCCTCCAGCGCGACCAGCTGGTCGTGGATCTTCTGCAGGTCGGCGAACGGCTGGAGCAGCGCCTCCAGCACCGTCCCCGCGCCCGACAGCTCCTGCGATTGCCGCAGGTACGCCATCGTCGCCCGCCCCAGCACACGCACGTCGCCGCTGTCGGGTTGAAGGTCGCCCGCCAGGAGGCGCAGGGCCGTCGACTTCCCCGTGCCGTTCGGCCCCACCAGCGCCAGGCGGTCCCCCGGCCGGACCAGGAGGGAAGCACCCTCGAGGATCTCGTTGCCGGGGTAACCGAAGTGCGCGTCTGCGAACTGGGCGAGGGACATCGGTGGATCTGGTATTGAACTTGTATTAGAACTCGGCCCGCCGCTACAGGGCAAAGGACACGATGAAGGAGTATCTGCTGACCGCCGGTCCGACGCCCGTTCCCGAGAGGGTGCTGCTCGCCATGGCGCGCCCGATGCTCTACCACCGGTCGCCGTCGTTCACGGAATGCCTGCGCGAGGTCCAGGAGGGGCTGAAGTGGCTCCTCAAGACCGACCAGCTTCCGCTGCTGATGACGGGCTCCGGCACGGCGGCGATGGACGCGTCGGTCTGTAATTTTCTGCGCAGCGGCGACAAGGCCGTCGTCATCCGGGGCGGCAAGTTCGGCGAGCGCTGGGGGCGCATCTGCCAGGCCTACGGCATCGACTGCGTCTTCATCGACGTCGAGTGGGGCAAGAGCGTGGACGCCAAGGTGGTCGCCGAGGCGCTGGACAAGAACCCGGGCGTGCGCGCCGTTTACGCCACCGCCTGCGAGACCTCCACCGCGACCAAGCACGACATCGAGGCCATCGGCAAGGTGGTGCGTGAGCGCGAGGACGTCATCCTGTGCGTCGACGCGATCACCGCCGTCGGCGTCTACGACGTCCCGTTCGATCGCTGGGGGCTGGACGTCGTCTGCATCGGCTCGCAGAAGGCGCTCATGCTGCCCCCGGGGTTGTGCGGCGTGGCCGTGTCGGAGAAGGCCTGGAAGGCCGTCGAGCGCGCCGACCTGCCGCGGTTCTACCTGGACCTGCGCGCCGAACGGCGCAGCCAGGAAAAGGGCGAGACGGCGTTCACGCCCGCGGTGTCGCTGGTGGTCGGCCTGCGCGAGTCGCTGCGGATGATCAAAGAAGAGACGCTGGACGGGGTCTTCCTGCGGCACGAGCGGCTGGCCAAGGCGACACGCGCCGCGGCTGGTGGGCTGGGCCTCGACTTGTTCTCGTCGGCACCCGTCAACTCCGTCACCGGCATCCGGGTGCCCCAGGGCATCGACGGCACGGCGGTC